>NZ_JBFUCS010000011.1:0-185723 GCF_056405115.1 Allobosea sp. P2_A10
CCGCCGGAGCGCCGGCCGCGACAGCCGGCTGGGCCGCCTCGCCCTCGCGCCGACGCTCGTCGGGACGCCCGCCACGGTTGGGCCTGCCGCCACGGCGGCTGCCGGGCTCGCGTTCGCCGGGAGCGCCTTCGCGCGGGCCGCGTCCGGCCGGTTCGGGCCTGCGTCCGCCCTGATGGCGATGCGGGCGCCAGACCTCGATCAGCTCCGGCTCGGCCGGTGCGGCGACGCTGGTGGCAGCTTCGGTCTCGGCAGCGAAAGCCTCCGGCGAGGCGGTGTCTTCCGCGACGGCCGCGGGCAGCGCCGACATCAGATCGGCCGGAACCGGCTCGGGCGTCAAAGCGGGCTCGGCTTCCGCCTGGACGGGAAGGTCCGGTGCCTCGGGTGCGGCGATATCGTCAACCGTGGCCAGAACGGTGGCCTCGCCTGGAGCGTCAGGCGCGGCCGCCTCGTCGCTAACGGCCTCGGCCGCAGCTATGCCGGACGCTGCAGCTTCGTCCGGCAAAGCCGCGGATGCGTCGGCCCCGCCTTCCGGCGCAACCTCGGGCTCGACCTTCGGCGAGGGCGGGAGCGCCAGCGGCACGGTGATCGCCGGTCCCGGACGCTTGGCCGAGACATAGCCGAGCGAGCGCAGGATCGAAGCGAAATCCTCGCCGGCGCAGCCGACGAGCGAGGTCATCGCGCCGGTGGCGACGAAGCCGTCCTGATCGGCCGCTCCGGTCGGCGGCGGACCCTGCGTCAGGCCGGGGCGATAGGCGATCGCCGGGCGGATCAGATCGGCCAAGCGCTCGAGAATGTCGACGCGCACGGCCCGCTCGCCGCAGACGCGGTAGCCGGCGGCGCGATAGAGCCCCTTGGGGATCGCCTTGTCGACCGGGAAGGAGGTCCGGCCCGACGCCGCGAGATGGGCGATGTCGTCGAGGCCCGAGAGCTCGGGCCCGCCATGTTTCAGCGCCCAGAGTTGGGCCGCGAGAGCGCGCGGAGCGGGCTTCAGCAGCGCCGGCACGTAAAGGTGGAACGCGCCGAAGCGGATGCCGAGCTGGCGCAGGGCCGAGCGGCCCTCCTGATCGAGCGCCTTCATCTCCTCGCCGACCTTGGCGCGTTCGAGCACGCCAAGCGATTCCGCCGCCTGATAGGCGATGCCGCGCGCGATGCCGGTCAGCGTCGTCGCGTCTTCCAGCAGTTGCAGCGCCCCGAGCAGTCGGGTGACGTGGTTCTTCAGCCAGAGCGTCAGGCGGCCCTCGACCTGCTCGCGCGCCGGCCCGGTGAGGTGCTCTTCGACAAGAAGCCGCAGGCGCGGCGCGATCGCCTTCTCGCCGGCGGTCAGCCGCGCCACCGGCTCGCCGACCCAGCGCAGCAGGCCGTCATGGGAGAGCACGAAGGCGTCGTCGCCGGCGAGTACGACGCGCGCGGCGCGCGCCTCGATCTCGCTGCCGAGCGCCTTCATCGCCGCCATGTTCAGGGCTTTCGCCTCCGGGCCGCCGGCTTTCGGATCCGCGGTGAAGCGGAATCCCTGCAGCATTCCGACGTGCTGGCCCTCGACGAGCACGTCGCCCGCCGTGGTGACCTCAGCCTCCAACATGGTATTCTCCCGCAAACGACGCATCAGCACACTCGTGCGCCGATCCACGAAACGGCTGGCGAGCCTCTCGTGCAAAGCGTCCGACAGCTTGTCCTCTACAAGACGCGCCACCCCCTGCCAATGCTCGGGATCAGGCAACCAGTCAGGACGGTTGGCCACGAAGGTCCAGGTCCTGACCTGCGCGATCCGGGCGGAGAGCGTGTCGATCTCGCCGTCGGTGCGGTCGAGCGCCGAAAGCTGGGCGCGATACCAGTCGATGTCGAGCCGGCCATGCCGCATCAGCCGCAGGTAAAGCGTCGTCGCAAGGTCGGCATGCTGCATCGGCGCGATCTTGCGATAGTCGGGCAGGCCGCAGACCTCCCACAACCGCTCGACCGCCGGCCGCCCTTGCGCCAGCGCCCTGATTTCGGGGTCCTTCGCCAGGATTTCGAGCGTGGTCATGTCCTCGGCAATCAGCGCGCGCGTCAGGCCCTGCTCGGTCGGCTGGACGTTCAGGCTGTCGAGCAGCCCCTCCAGCGAGCGCTGGTCGAGATCGGTGTTGCGCCATTGCAGCTGGCGCATCGGCTCGAAGCGATGGTTCTCGATCGCCTCGACCAGATCGGCCTCGAAGGGCGGACAGCGCCCCGAGGTGCCGAAGGTGCCGTCGCGCAGATGCCGCCCGGCCCGCCCGGCGATCTGTCCGAACTCCGCCGGGTTGAGTTTGCGGAAATGGTGGCCGTCGAACTTCTTGTCGGCGGCGAAGGCGATATGGTCGACATCGAGATTGAGCCCCATGCCGATCGCGTCGGTGGCGACGAGATAATCGACATCGCCGGACTGGTAGATTTCGACCTGGGCGTTTCGCGTGCGCGGGCTGAGCGCTCCGAGCACCACGGCCGCACCGCCCTTCTGCCGCCGGATCAGCTCGGCGATGGCGTAGACCTCCTCGACCGAGAAGGCGACGATCGCCGAGCGCGGCGGCAGGCGGGTGATCTTGCGATCGCCGGCGAAGGTGAGCTGCGACAGGCGCGGGCGCGTCACGACATGGACGCCGGGCATCAACTGCTCGATCAGCGGCTTCATCGTGCCGGCGCCGATCAGCATGGTCTCGGCCCGGCCGCGCCGGTTGAGCAGCCGGTCGGTGAAGACATGGCCGCGATCGAGATCGGCGGCGAGCTGGATCTCGTCGATTGCGACGAAATCGACCTGGAGATCGCGCGGCATCGCCTCGACCGTGCAGACCCAGAAGCGCGGACGCTCTGGCTTGATCTTCTCCTCGCCAGTGACGAGAGCGACCTTGTCGGCGCCGACCTTCTCGACCACGCGCTGGTACACCTCCCGCGCCAGCAGACGCAGCGGCAGACCGATCATGCCGGTCGGGTGGGCGACCATCCGCTCGATGGCGAGATGGGTCTTGCCGGTGTTGGTGGGGCCGAGCACCGCAGTGACGCCGTTGGCGCGGACGGAGCGAGGCAAGGCGCGGGGAGAAATCAAGGACGCGACCGATCATGACGCTCCACCCCGCTAGGCGCGGGACGAAGCCCTGGCGTTATCTGGCGGAACGGGACCCGAACGAAGCAGGCCCGAATCGCTGACTCCGGCAGAATCGGGTTTCGTTCACGGCTGGATGTCGCGGCTCGCGGCGCGCGACGCGCCATATCTGGAATCGGCCCATGGGTATCGTCCATTCCTTTCGCGGTCGCCCTGGGGCGGCACGCGGCGAAAGCATCCGCCCGCCTTATCTAGACCGTTTCGGCGCGGAAACGAGGGGCCATGCGGGAATCGGGCCGCTCTTGTGTGCGCAGATCAGCCGAAGACGTCCCTGAAGACCTCGGCTGCGTCGTCGGGCGCCTCGACATGGACGAAATGGCCGGCGGTCTCGCAGAAGGTGATTTCGGCGGCGTCGAAATGTTCGGGCACGAAGCGCGCCCATTCCGATTTCAGGATCGGGTCGTGCCGGCCCCAATGCACCCGCGCCGGGTGATGGATTTTCACCGAGGGCGTGGGATGGCCGTCGATGGCGGCGATGCGGGCGGCATTCTGGCTGCGATACCAGTCGAAGCCGCCGCGCAGATTGCCGGGCTTCATGAAATTTTCGACCCAGGCCTCGAAGGCCGGCTGGAACGCCTCCTTGCGATGGCACCAGTGGTTCAGGAAATACCCGAGATAATGCGCGCAGGCCTCGCGGCTCGACCCGACCAGAACCTCGGCCAGAGGAAGCTGCTGGAAGGACTGGTACCAGATCTCGTTGACATGCCCTTCATGGACCCAGCGGCCCGCGACCGACGCCGTCGGGCAGTTGAAGAAGAGCAACCGCTCGACCAGTCTCGGATGGCGCCGCGCCAGCGCCTGCGCGACATAGGCGCCGACATCGTGGCCGACGACACCGACGGCATCGAGGCCGAGCGTCGTCAGCAGCGCCGCCATGTCGTCGGCATGGACATTGGCGCCGACATCGGCGCGCGGGCCGCGCGACTTCTCGCTCTCGCCGAAGCCGCGCAGATCGGGCGCGATCAGGCGGAAATCCTCATGCAGCCGGTTGATCATCGGCAGCCAGGTCATCCAGAACTCGGGCCAGCCATGCAGCAGCAGGACCGGCGGGCCATCGCCGATCTCGGCGACGTGCAGCGTCGTGTCGCGCACCTGGATCTGGCGATGGCGCAGGCCAGCGGGCAGGGCAAAATCGCTCGACATGACGGCTCCCCGACGCAGGCAAGGCAGACAAGCTAGCGCTGTGCGCGCCAAGGTCGCAATCGGCAAGCTCGCATGGCCCCGATGCACCCACGTTTTCAAAGAGATGTGGTGGTCCCATCCCCGTCATCAGGACGCCTATGTCGAGGTTATCGAGGACATGATCCTGCCGCTGCTGCATTCCATCGATACGGCCGAGCGGATGCTGGCGTTGAAGCACCCGAGGTCCGTGCTGTGGGATCGCGGTCTACAGGAGGAGATGAACCGCTACTGCATCAACGCCGCGCTAGGGCGTTTCGATCTGGTCGATCAGGCCGCGCGCGAACTCAAGGCGCTGGGTTATCGCGAGACCTATTTCTGGAGCGAAAAGACCTATCGCGAGGCGATGGAAGAACTCTGGCCGTTGACCCGAGCCGAGGACAAGGCCGGCGTCGCCGCGCTGCTGCATGATTGGGAGCTTCAGTTCGTCGAGTTGCACGGCCTGCAGGACATCTACGAGAAGAAGCCGTTCCCGTTCCAGCTCACCTCACCCTGACCCGGCCCTCAGTTCCGCTTCGCCGTGCTCGCGGTCACGCCGGGATCGACCTTGAAGCTGGAAGCTTCGATCACGGCGGTGCCGATCATCGTCTTCACGGAGATGCGCACCGGCACCATCAGGCTGGTGCTGGCGACCGGCGCGAGCCAGACGCTGATCTCCTTGTTCTCGGCCATGAACTTGGTGCTCGGCCGCAGCGCCCGGTGCCCGGCGATCGGGACGTAGCGGGCCTGGCAGATCGAGACCGGGCCGCTATAGCCCTCCAGCGTGACCTCGCGCGTGCCGGCATAGCTCAGCTTGATGTCGTAGCGCGCTGCGCCGTCGAAGATCGGCAGCGTCCGGTTGCAGGCGCTGGCGGCCCCGCCCTTGGCGTCGGCCCACATCAGGAAGGCGCTGAGCGGATCCAGCACATTGCGCTTATGGCTTTCCGTCAGCGGCACGCGATCAGGCTTGGAATCGATCGGCGGGGCGATGTCGATCGCTTGGACGCTGCCGCCGTCGAGCGCCATGCGGACGGTGCGGCTTTCGCTGGAATTGGCCGACGAGATGGCGAAGGTCGCGGGGCTCGGCTTGCCGCCGTTGATGTTGCCGGTCGCGACGCCCGAGCCGCGCCCGCCGGTGAAGCCGCCGATCAGGCCGGTGAGTTTCGCGACGACGTCGAGCTTGTAGGCGCTGGCGTCGATGCCGCCGCTGAGGCTGGCGGTGCCGAGCGTCAGCCCGAGCAGGGAGACGTCGTATTTCGCGTCGAGCGAGGCGGCCTGCGCCGGCAGGCCGGGCGACGACAGCGCGGCGGCGAGGATCAACCCGGCCAGGGACGGCGCGATGGCGGGTTTCATCCGTTTCCTCCGGGTTATCAGCCGAGACCGGGCATGCACTGCGAATCGGTCCGAATCGTGACTGGATTCATCGCATCTGGCGAGTAACGCTTTATGAACGGACAGAAGCGCCCCGAGCGTCGGGTTGTCCTTGACGCCGCGCCGCGCCTTGGCTATGGAACCGCGACTTGAATTTGACCTCCGGTGCTCTGATGTCCGGCACGTCTCGTGTCGGCATTTTTGTTTGAGCGGCCCGGATGCATGAAGGAATGAGAATATGGCCCGCCGTTGCGAACTGACCGGGAAAGGCACCCTGACCGGGCACCTCGTCAGCCATTCGAACCGCAAGACCAAGACGGTTTTCCGCCCCAACCTGGTGCAGGTCACGCTGCAGTCGGACGCGCTCGGCCGCTCGGTGCGCCTGCGCGTCTCGGCCAATGCGCTGCGCACGGTCGACCATCGCGGCGGTCTCGACGCCTTCCTGGTCAAGGCCCCGGCCGCCGACCTGTCGAGCGGCGCGCTTGTCCTGAAGCGCGATATCGAGAAGAAGCTCGCCGCCGTCTGAGCGGATCGTCCTTCCCAGACTGAATGAAGCGGCCGCGAGGCCGCTTTTTTCGTTTGGGGCCGCGCCTCACGCCATTTCGAATTCGAGCAGCAGCGTGCGCTGGATGATCGAGAAATTGTCGTCGGAGATCAGGGTCAGGATGGTCTTGCCGCCGTCCCGATGGACGCTGAGGCCTTCCATGTTGTCGATCTCCTGGCCGAGATCGGCCTCGACCAGATAGGGCCCGTCGAGCAACGCGCCGGCCTTGATACTCGCGCCCGCGATCTTGCGGATGCGCATGCCGACGCCGCGCAGAGGGCGATACCAGCGCTCCAGCACCAGCATGTCGCCGCCCGGCAGGAAGGCGAGATCGGTGATGTCGAAGCCGTCATGGCGGACGAGCTGGAACAGGCCGGGCTGGCGGCCGCCGATGATCACGCCCAGCGTCGGCGCGTCCTCGCCGCCCGAGCGCTCGGCGATGGCGACGATCGCGCCGGCCAGCGGATGCCCGGCCGGCACGACGCCGATCGCCTCCAGCCCCTTGTTGCTCGGCAGCGCCTTGACCTCGCGCGGCACCGGCACGATGCGGGCGCGTGCGCCGACGCCCTCTGCCGCCCAGTCGAAGCGCAGGATGTCGTGGGTTCGTTCGACGCCGATATAGGCGACACCATCGGCGATGGTCAGGCTTTCGGTGTCGAAATAACGCGAGCGATGCAGCGGCCGGCCCGATGTGCCGAGGATCGGCGCGAGTTCGGCCTCATCCAGCGCGACGATGCGGCCGCGCTCGCTGCGCGCCTTCGCCGTCAGCCAGAAGCCGTTATCGGTGATCGAGACGAATTGCACTCCATCGGGCGAGCGCCACAGGCCCGAAAAGCCGCCGAATCGCGGATGATTGGCGGTCAGCACATGGCCGCCGCGAAAGACCAGCTCGCCGAAACGCGTCTTTTCCGGGCTGCGCGGCTCGAAGGCCTTCAGCGGGCGCATCGCGATCGTGATCGGCGAGACCGGCTGCTCTGGCGCCTGTGCGAGGGCAGGGCGCGCAAGCGCCGCGGCAGCGAGTCCGGCTACCGCACCGCGCCGCGTCAGCCTCACTGCAGGCGCCGCGATCCGCGCGATTTCGTCGCCAGCCCGGCGTCTTCCTCGAACAGTTCCGCCAGCTTTTCGGTCATCACGCCGCCGAGTTCCTCGGCGTCGACGATGGTCACGGCGCGGCGGTAATAACGGGTCACGTCGTGGCCGATGCCGATGGCGATCAGCTCGACCGGCGAACGCGTCTCGATCTCCGCGATGATGTGGCGCAGGTGGCGTTCGAGATAGTTGCCGGCGTTGACCGACAGCGTGGAATCGTCGACCGGCGCGCCGTCCGAGATCACCATCAGGATCTTGCGCTGCTCGGGCCGCGCCAGAATGCGCTTATGGGCCCAGTCCAGCGCCTCGCCGTCGATGTTCTCCTTCAGCAGCCCCTCGCGCATCATCAGGCCGAGATTCTTGCGCGCCCGCCGCCATGGCGCGTCGGCCGCCTTGTAGATGATGTGGCGGAGATCGTTGAGGCGGCCGGGATTGGCGGTTTTGCCCGATTGCAGCCAGTTCTCGCGCGAGAGCCCGCCCTTCCAGGCGCGCGTCGTAAAGCCGAGCAGCTCGACCTTGACGCCGCAGCGCTCCAGCGTGCGGGCGAGAATGTCGGCGCAGGTCGCCGCGACCGTGATCGGCCGGCCGCGCATCGAGCCGGAATTGTCGATCAGCAGCGTGACGACCGTGTCGCGGAAATTCGTGTCGGATTCCTGCCGGAAGGAGAGCGGCTGATAGGGGTCGATGATGATGCGCGGCAGGCGCGCGGGATCGAGCGAGCCCTCCTCGAGATCGAACTGCCAGGAGCGGTTCTGCTGCGCCATCAGGCGGCGCTGCAGGCGGTTGGCGAGGCGCGCCACCACGCCCTGGAGATGGGCGAGCTGCTTGTCGAGATAGGCGCGCAGGCGCGTCAGTTCCTCGGCGTCGCAAAGCTCCTCGGCCGTGACGATCTCGTCAAATTTCTGGGTGTAGGCCTTGTAGTCGGTCAGCGGCCGGTCGTTCTGCTTGCCGTCGCGCGGGCGCGGGGCCTCGCCGGCCTCGTCCGATTCGGAGTTCTCGTCCTCCTCGTCCCAGTCGCCGGCGGGCGCGTCCGACGCCTCGGACGCGCCTTCCTGCAATTCCTCGGTCGCGTCGTCGCTGACCTCGACCTCGGAACGCTCGCCCTGGCTCTCCTGCTCGGCCTCGCCGTCCTGCTGCTGCTGGTCTTCCGAGGACTGGTCCTGGTTGTCCTCGTCCTGCTCGTCGTCCTGGCCCTGCGAGGTCTGCTCGGCCATGTCGAGCGAGGCCAGCATATCGCGCACCGTGCGGGCAAAGCCGCGCTGGTCCTCGACTGCCTTGGACAGGCGGTCGAGATCGCCGCCGGCCTTGGTCTCGATCAGGTCGCGCCAGAGATCGACCAGCTTCTCGGCGGCTTTCGGCGGCTTCAGGCCGGTCAGGCGCTCGCGCACCATCAAAGCGAGCGCATCCTCCAGCGGCGCATCGGCGCGGTCGGTGATCTCCTCGTAACGCCCGCCGCGATGGTAGCGGTCTTCCAGCATCGCGGTGATGTTGCCGGCCATGCCGGTCATCCGGCGCGCGCCGACGCATTCGACGCGGGCCTGCTCGACGGCGTCGAACACGGCGCGGGCCGCATCGCCCTCGGGCGCGGCGCGGCGATGCACCGTCGCGTCGTGGCAGGCGAGCCGCAGCGCCATCGAATCGGCGTGGCCTCGGAGGATCGCGACGTCCTGCGCGGTGAGCTTGCGCGGCGGTTCGGGCAGCCGGGCGCGTTCGCCGACAAGCGAGGGCTTGTCGGCCGCGAAGACGATTTCCATCTCGGGCTTGCGCGCGATCGCCTTCATCGCGCCGGAGATGGCGCGCTTGAGCGGCTCGGCCGGCGCTTCCTTGGTCTGTCCGGGCTTGCGGTTGGAAAGTGTCATGCGTCGTCAGACATCATCTGGGTCGAAGTCAAAGGGCTGTTCCAGGATGGTCGTCCAGTCGTAGGGACAGTCGGCCGGGAATGTGCGGAGCGGCAGATTCGTTTCCCCCGATGCGACGAGACGGGCGTCTTGGTAGGCTTCAGATAGCGCCTCGTCCAATCGGTCGCGCAAGCTCGGATTCTTCCTCAGAACCTTCTCAAAGTGGCGGCGCTGTGTGCGGATTGTAGTGGCCCAGCTTCGGCTCCGACGCGCGGCTTGAAGATTCCATTTCAGAACATGTGTAAGCAGGACGGTCAGAGCGCTTTCGAGCTTGTCATACTGGCTGCTGCCCAAATCTTCGAGTTCCTCGGCGATGTTCTCGACGTCCAGCCCGGAAGAACCGCCCGCGCGCAGCAACGTCGCCTGCTCAAACGCCCAGCGATGAAAGTCTTCATCGTAGCGCGCGAGAGCCGATGCCGTCGCAGGGAAGACCGTGCGCTTCGACGGCTTGGCCGCTACGCTCTTTGCCTGTCTGGGCTTGCTGTCGGATACGGTCATAGCGCTTTCGCGAAATGGTGCATGCGGTGGCCGGCGACGGGATAGTCCTCCATCCGGCCAAATTCACTATAGCCGAGCTTCGGATAGAAGTCCGGCGCCTGCAGGCTCATCGTGCTCAGATAGACGCCGCGCGCGCCATGGTCGCGCGCCGCCTGTTCCGCCATCGCCATCAGCCCCTCGCCATGGCCCTCGCCGCGATGGGCGTCGTCGATCCAGAGCAGGTCGACATGCAGCCATTGCCATTTCAGCTCGCCGATCAGGCCGCCGACGATCGCGCCCGCTTCGTCGCGTAGGCTGATCGCCAGTGGTTCGCTGGCGCGGGGCCCGGCAATGGCCGCGTTGTAGGCGCTGAGGCCGCGCGTCACGGCCTCCTTCGTCTCGGCTATGTCGGTCTCGCGCCTGAGGCTCGCCATGGACGGCGATCCGTCAGCTCAGCACCACGTTCACCGCGCTCTCCGGCAGTTCCTTGCCGAAAGAGCGCTGGAAGAACTCGGCCACTAGCGTGCGCTCCATCTCGTCGCATTTGTTCAGGAACGTGACCCGGAAGGCGAAGCCGATATCGCCGAATATCGCCGCGTTCTCGGCCCAGGTGATGACCGTGCGCGGGCTCATCACGGTCGAGAGATCGCCGTTCATGAAGGCGTTGCGGGTCAGATCGGCGACGCGGACCATCTTGTTGACGATATCCTTGCCCTCCGGCGTCGCCTGATAGTGCTTGGACTTCGCCAGCACGATCGCGACCTCGTTGTCGTGGGGCAGGTAGTTCAGCGTGGTGACAATCGACCAGCGGTCCATCTGGCCCTGGTTGATCTGCTGGGTGCCGTGGTAGAGGCCCGACGTGTCGCCGAGGCCGACCGTGTTGGCGGTGGCGAACATGCGGAAAGCGGGGTGGGCGCGGATGACGCGCTTCTGGTCGAGCAGCGTCAGCTTGCCTGACTGTTCGAGCACGCGCTGGATCACGAACATCACGTCGGGGCGGCCGGCGTCGTACTCGTCGAAGACGAGCGCGATGTTGTTCTGCAGCGCCCAGGGCAGGATGCCGTCCTGGAACTCGGTGATCTGCTTGCCCTCCTTGAGCACGATCGCATCCTTGCCGACGAGATCGAGCCGGGAGACGTGGCTGTCGAGGTTGACGCGCACGCAGGGCCAGTTGAGGCGGGCCGCGACCTGCTCGATATGGGTCGACTTGCCGGTGCCGTGATAGCCCGAGATCATCACGCGGCGATTATGCGCGAAGCCGGCGAGGATCGCGATCGTGGTGTCGCGGTCGAAGCGGTAGTCGGGATCGAGATCGGGCACATGCTCGTCGGCCTGCGAATAGGCGGGAACCTCGAGGTCGGAATCGATCCCGAAGGTCTGGCGCACCGACAGCTTCATGTCGGGCAGGGGCGCGGCGGGCTTGATCGTCATTGTCTTGTCTCCGGGCACGGAACAGGGCCGGGTAGAAGTCCGGTTGTCCCAGAGCCGACCGAAAAAGGGAGGCCTACGAAACCCTAGTTAGAGCGAAAGACCGGGACCGGCAATTCGCAAAGCGTTCAGGCGGCCAGACGCGGCAGGCATGCCGTCCTCGGTGATCGCAACGGCCGTGCCAACTCCGCGACAGCTGCGTCAGGTCATCGGCCGCCGCCGTTTCGCCAGCAGGCCGGTCAGGATCGCCGCCGTCCGGGCTGCTCCATTGCGGTCGATTTCGAGCAGTGGGGAGGGGCCCTCGCGAAGCGCGGACGCTGCCGCCTCCGCCAGATGCGACGCGGTCAGGGCGTCGGGACCCGACATGCGCAATGACCGGGCCAGGCCGGCGCGCTCCATCGCCTGCGCCCGGATCGCCTGCTCGGTCTCGTTGCCGTCGTCGAAGGGCACGACCAGCGCCGGCCGCTGCGCCGCGACGAGATCGAGCACCGTGTTGTAACCCGCCTGGCTGATCGAAAGTGCGCAGGCCGAGAGCAGGGCTGGAAAATCGGGCCGCGACCATTCGACGGTGACATGACCGGGCGCGGCGGCCTTGAGGTCGGCGAATGCGGCTTCGCTCGTGCCGCGCCCGAAGAGGATGCGCCAGGGCCGGGCGGGACCGGCAAGCCGCGAGGCTTCGAGACAGAGCCGGAATAGCGGCAGCGCCGCCGCCGAGCCGCCGCCGGAGACGAGGATCTCGCTTTTTCCAGACGAGCCCTCATCCTGAAGAGAGGCCGCTTGCGCGGCCTCCTCAGGATGAGGGTTGTGGGATATCGGCGGAGGCGCTGTCAGATACCCCGTATAGTGCAGCCGTCCGGCCAGATCGGGCGAGACCGGCCATGATGCTTCCAGCGGCAGGAACGCCGCGTCGCCATGGACCAGAACGCCGTCGAAATCTGCTTCGATCCGCGCATGCGCTTCGGCGATGCGGTCGGTGCGCGGGGCGACCAGCACGTCGCGGATCGAGGCCAGCACGAGTGCGGCGGGGTTGGCCGCCTTGGCGGCAACGATCATGCCCATGAACTCGTCGGCAAGCTGGCGGCGGCCGAAGGGGAAATGCTCGGTGATGACGACATCGGGCGCAAGCCGCGTCGCCAGCGCCAACAGAAGCGCCTTTCGCCTTGCGCGAAATGCCGCATCGATCGGCTGGCCGGCCTCATCGAGCAGGTTGCGGAAATCGACGCCCTCGACCCTGACCGGCGGCAGCTGCACATAGGCGAAAGCCTCGCCGGGCTCGCCGCGCAGGGGCATGCCGCCGCTCGCCAGCGTCACCCGATGGCCCGCATCGGCGAGCGCGCGGGCGAGATGCCGCGCCCGGACGAGATGGCCCGAGCCGAGCAGATGCGTCACCGCGATCAGGACGCGTGCGCCCATCAGTTGCGTCGCCCTTCCGTGACGGCTGCGTTCAGCGCCGCATGGATACGGTCGAGCCCGGCATCGGCCGAGAACGCGCCGGTCAGACGCGCGTAAGCTGCAGCGCCCAGTGTCGCGCGCCGCTCGGGGTCGGCTACCAGTTCGCCGAGCCTTTGCGCGAGCGCGGCGATATCGCCCGGCGCGACCAGAAGCCCCTCGACGCCGTCACGGACGAATTCGGGGATGCCGGCGAAATCCGTGGCGACGATCGGCAGCGCCTGGCTCGCCGCTTCCATCACGACATTGGGCAGGCCGTCGCGATCGCCATCACCCGCTTGTTTCGAGGGCAGCACGAAGAGATCGGCCTCGCGCAGCGCTGCGATCACGTCTCCTTGCGCCTTGGGCCCGGCCCAGACGATGCGCTCCGAAAGCCCCAGCGCTTGGGCCTGCGCCTTCAGGGCCTTCAGCATCTCTCCACCACCGATATGCCTCAGCCGCCAGTGCATGCCGGCTGGAAGCAGAGCCAGCGCCGCCAACAGATCGTCGAACCCTTTTTTCTCGACTGCGCGGCCGATGGTGACGAAGCGCACGGGGTCGGCCGGGTCGGCGCCATTGCGCGGCGAAGGTGGCGGCGGCGCGGGAAAACGGCCAAGCTCCAGCCCGTGATAGACCAGCGCGACCTTGTCGGAATTGTCGGCGAGCCGAGCAAGTTCGCTATGGCCGTCGCGGGTGCAGGTCACGCCCCAGCTTGCGGAGGCGATCTTCTCGCGCTTCTCCCAGTCCGGCGTCGTCCAGATGTCCTTGGCATGGGCGGAAAAGGACCAGCTCAGGCCGCGCAGCAGCGCCGCATAGCGGATCACCGAGGCCGGCGTGTGGAGGTAATGGACATGCAGATGCACGATGCTTGCGGGCAGTTCGCGCGCCATCACGCAGGCCTGGCCGAAACGGCGCAGGCGGTTGCGCGTCGGGTCGCGGGCGAGATCGCGCAGGAAGACGAATGCAAGACGCAGGAAAGATGCTCGCGACAGCGCCCGCAGCACCCCGCGCAGCACCCGCGCCGGCTCGTCATGCAGGTACTCCGGCAGATAGCTCACCGGCGCGCTGATCTCCGCGTGCATCAGATGGCGGTCGACATCGGTCGGTCGGCGCAGCGACCAGATCGCAAACGGCAGGCCTCGCCGCTGCAAGCCGAGCAGTTCCTGCGCGATGAAGGTCTCCGACAGGCGCGGGTAACCCTTCATCGCGATCGCGACGGTCGGCTCCGGGCGCTCGCTCATCGCGCGCCGATCAGCATGAAGCGGGTATAGTTCTTCGTCGGCAGCGCGCCGGCATACCAGGTTTCGGAAAGCCCGGCCTGCGCCTGGAACGCCTCCAGCGAGGGCACGCAGCTGCGATGGTCGGGTTCGCGGACATAGTCGTTCGATTGCAGCAGCACCGGTAGCCCCGCCGGCAGCGTCGACAGCCAGCCCGGCACATCGTCGAGATGCTCGCAGCTGGTGTTGACGACGAGCCCCGGCCTTTGCGACTGCGCGGCGAAGTCCAGGCTCATCATGTCGGCGGTGATGGCGCGGAACCGGCCGGTCCCGACGTGACGACGGTTGAGCCGTCCGGCGATCGCGGCGCAGGCCGGATCGCGATCGAGGCTGACGATTTCGGGGATCGCGAGGCGCTCGTCGTCGAGCATGAGCGCACCGAGCACGCCATACCAGGCGCCGAGCACCCAGACCGGGCCCTGCGGCGCGGGCAGCACCCGAGCCAGCGCCTCGACCAACCAAAGTTTCGAGGCGATCTGCTTGTGGTTGAAAGCGATCCAGAGTTCTTGCGGCATGCCGTCGCCGACGAGCTTGGCGAGATCGCCGACGACCCGGTTTCCGGTCAGGGCTGCGACGCCGCGCAGAATGTCGTAGATGGCGTCCGGGGGCGTGTCGCTGGTCATGCCGAGGGGTGAAGAAGGCCACGATGAAGTCGGCGGGACCATATGCAAGCCACGCCGCAAAGGCCAGTCCGGCGCAGGACGGCCGGGACGCGCCGGCCGGCACGCTTCTGACGCATCTTTCGGGGCCGGGCGCGTGCCTGCGGCAGGTTCTCGCGGCCCATGCCGTGCGCGGCTGTCCCCATGTCGTCGAGATCGGCGGGGCGGGACTGCCGATCACCGGCTTCCTCACCCATCGGCCGCTTTCGGTCACGGTGGTCGATCCGAAAATTCCCGCTTTCGAGGCCGCCGCGCTGAACGGCGTGGCCTGCGCCGTCAGCCATGTCGCGGCCAAGCTGCAGGAGATCGCGCTTGCTCCGGCCGGCCCCTATGCGCTGGTCCTGCTGGGTCTTTCGCTGAAACCCTTCGGGCGGGCCGGGGCGACTCCCCCGGAGCTTCTCGCGCTGGCCGCCGGCGCGCGGACGCTGGTGATCGACTATGCGCTCGATCTGCCGCGCGCGCAGGGCCAGATCGGCGCACTGACGGCCACCCGCAAGGCCCCGCCCGTGATCGACCTCGCCATGACGGTCGACGATGCCGGCCTGCGCGAGGCCGGCTTCGACCGCCGTCGCTTCCTGGTGTTCGAGACGCCCGCGCTGCCCTGAAGGGCGCGCTCAGGACGCGTCGTCGACCTTGCGCTTGCGCGACTTCGCGGCCGGCTTCTTGCGCGCCGGCTTTGCATCGACGGCCTTTGGCGCTTCGACGGGCGCAGTCGGCTCTTTCGCCTCAGGCTGTTCGCCTGTTGCCGGCGACGGATCGGCTAGCGTCGCGACGTCGCCACCGGGGTCGAGCTCGACTTCGCCTGTCGATTCGAGAGCAGGGGTCGCCGATGCGGGCTCCGGGTCCGCCGCCGCAGGGGCCTTGCGGGTGAGAGCGGCGAATTTCGGCTCCGGTTCAGCCAGCTCCGGCGCGCTGGCGAAGCCATAGGCCGTGAGCTGCGCCTCGCGCCCCTTGATCGAAAGCTTCAGCGACGTCGTGCCGCTGTAGCGCCGCCCGGTGATCTTGATCGTCTCCTCGGAGACGACGATGTCGGCGAGCACGCGCCGGGTCGCGGCCTCGAGCTGGCTTGCGATCATCACGGTCTCGCCGACCGTGATCTCGCGTCGGCCGAGGCTTTCGTTCTCGACCGCGCCGATGATCGCCTGGCCGGTATGGATGCCGATGCCGATCCTGAGCGGCAGCGGCAGGGCCGCGCCATATTCGCGGTTCAGCGCCTCGACGGCGCGCACGATGTCGCCCGCGCCGCTGATCGCCGCCTGCGCCGCCTTTGCCGGGCTGCCCTCGAGCCCGAACACGGCCATGAAACCGTCACCGTAGAAGGCGTCGATGCGCCCGCCATGAGCGGTGATCGCCTGTGACATCTCGTCGAAGAAGCGGTTGAGCAGGCCGATCAGCTCCTGCGGCAATTGCCGCTCGGACAGGGCCGAGAAGGCGCGCAGATCCGCCACCATCACGGTCAGGCCGCGCTTGCCGACATTGGCGTCGGGCTCCACCACGCGCGTCGCCGCGCCACCAAGCCGCGAGGCCAGCAGGATCTGGACCTGCACATCCTCGCGCGGCCTGATCTGGCAGGCCAGCCGGACCCGGTCCGGCGCGGAAATCCGGCGCAGCAGCTTGGATTCGTTGGGGCCGGGCGGGGGCAGCTTGTCGCCACCGTCAAGCACCAGCACCCGGCAGGTGGCGCAGCGCGCCCGGCCGCCGCAGAGCGCGGCATGGGGGATGCCGAAACGTCGGAACATTTCCAGTACAGTCAGCCCCGGCGTCAGCTTGCGCACGCCATGGCCGACGAAGCGCACCGTGATCGTGCCGGCGGCCCGGACCCTGATCTCGCGGAAGCCGACGAAGGCGACGAAGCAGCCGACCAGTCCGAAGAAGACCATCCGCGCCCAGGTCACGCTCTGGTTGAACATGTCGACGGAGGCGGCTGAGTAGTTCTCCGGCGGTAGCGCCATCAGCGCCGCCTCCCGCCCGGCGACGGCAAAGCCGATCAGCGCCAGGACGGGCACCAGGATCGACGCCAGCAGGAACGGGTCGCGCCAGCGCTGATAGCCGTCGCGCGAGCGCAGCGAGAAATGCAAGCCGATGATGCCATGCGTCCAGACCAGCAGCAGAAGCAGCGACTGCGTGGTGGCCAGGCTCGGCCAGAGCCGGCGCAGCACGGCGTGGTAGCTTTCGTCGAGGTCGAACAGGCTCCCCATCACGCGGGTGCCGACGATGTGGTCGATCAGGAAGAGCGGGATCGCCAGCCCGAGCGCGATCTGCACCAGTTCGCGGGCCGGCATCTTGAAGGTCCGCCGCTGGGCGACGCGCAGCAGCGCGAAGAAGGGATGCACCATCAGCGAGGCGTAGAGCGCGACCGTGCCGACCCATGAATGCCAGAACCAGTAGCGCCAGTTCTGGACCTCCTCCATTGCGTGGAGGCCGACGATGCCGACCGCGTGATTCAGGAAATGCGTGGTCGCGAAGACGAGCAGCACCATTCCGGAAGCGAAGCGGATGTCGCGACTCCAGGACGAGACCTGGTCCATGCCTGCCCCGATGCCTGAATTGGGCCGGTTGCCTCCGGCCGTCTGGGAGAGGCTCATCGGGCCATCCGCATCGTCAATGGACTTTCTCGTTATGCAGCACGAAGTCCGCCAGGCGATAGAGCCGCGAGGCGAGGTCGCGCGTCAGCGCGATGCTGAAATCGGGGATCGTCTCCATCAGCTCGAAGAACAGATCCTGCGGCAGGCGCAGCGCGCTGACATCGCTCTTGGCGACGACCTCGCCGACATAGGGCTGGCCGCACAGCATCGGCACATCGCCGAAAATGCTGCCGGTCTCGAACACGAAACGCTTGGTATGGCCGTCCGAGCGCTGATGCGACAATTCGACTTCGCCGGCGAGGATGAAAAACACGCCCTCGGGCCGCTCGCCCTCGGCGATGATCTGGGTGCCGGCGTCGAAATGCAGCCGCTCGCCCATCAGTGCGACGAGCTTCAGCCGGGGCGCCGGCAGCGACTGGAAGAGCGGAACCCGCCGCAGGCAGGTGATGTCGGTCTCCAGCGTCATGGTCGCGCCTCCATCCGTTCGGCGACACGACGCGGCGGCGGGCTGGCCGTCTCCTCATCGTCACCGTCCTGATCGTCATCAAGGATCGTGCCGGAAGATCCATTGAACACGATCCGCAGCCTTATGCCGCTGGCGAGACTAGCATCGCTCAGAAGAAGGAACAGTGTCATGCCCTTGCAATGCTCGCGCAGGCGGTGGACGAGATCCTCGGGCTGCTTCGTCGTGGCCAGCAGCGCCGTGATATCGAGCACCGCGATCTGGGGCGTCTTGATCAGCGCCTGCGCCAGCGGCACGGCGAGCTTCAGCCGCGTCGGCAGATGCCGGCCGCGAATGCCGGAATCGGTGTTGAGCCCGATCCGGTAGAGTTCGCCGTCGAGCCCCGCACGGGCGAGCGCCGCGCGCACGATCGCGGCGATCTTCTTGCCCGCATCGGAGATGCCGTAGCCGATGCGTCCGAACATCAGGTTGTCGCGCAGGCTTGCGCCGAGCACGACCTTCTCGGGATCGTAGAAGGCGACGTCGTTGACCGCGTCGGCCGGCAGATGCGCCTTGAAGCTCGCCCGCGCCCGCATGATGCGGCGCTGCAAGGCGGGGCCGAGCAAATTGAGGCGGTGCTTGGGTTCGATATAGCCCAGGCCCAGCGCCAGCAGGTCGCGCTCGGTCTCGGCGTCGAGCGGCGCGCGCATGTCGTGCTTGCCCAGCGTCGCCGCGAGTTCCTTCAGCCTTTCGAGGTCGATGCCGACGCCGAAGGAATAGCGCTCGAACAGGGCATGGCCCTGCGGCAGGCCGTCGAAGATTTCGACCACGGTCGAGACGATGCGCGAACCGACCTCGACCAGCGGCTGGACCAGCGCCTCGGCCGAGAGGATGGCATGCGCATAGGGTTCGAACAGCAGCGTCTCGCTGGCGAAGCGCGGGCTCATCCTCGCGCCGAAGATCAGGTTCTCGGCGATGCTGGCATTGCCATTGTAGCGCTCGGGATCGAAGGTCTCGATCAGCCCCGAGAGCTTGTTGCGGTTGAGCTCCTCGGCCACGGCCCGACGCGCTGCGACGAGGCGCGTGACGCCATCGTCCTCGATCTGCGCGGTGACCTTGCCGTCGAGGCCGAGCTCGTAGACGTCCTCGGCGCAGCCGAGCACGTCGAGCACCTGCTTGAGATGAGCCTCCAGAGAGGCCTCGTCGCTGAGGCCCGCGCCCTCGTAATCGGTCCAGTCGGCAGCGAAGGAAAACGGCGTGTTGCCCGAGCGGATCGCCTCGAGGAAGACCCGGTGCTCCTCCTGGCTGACCTTGCCGTTGGGTTTCGCGCTCGGCCGGCGGCGTTTCAGCGGCAGCAGGATGTTGTCGCGCAGGGTGCCCGCGATGATCTCGGCCTCGCTGCCGGCATAGCCGATCATGTGGCTCGCCCGCTCGACCGACATGCGCCCGAGATTGTTGGCATCGATCATGATGCGGCCGGAATAGGTCATCGCCTGCCGGCCGAGGATGCGGCCGAGCACCTCGCGCGCGCCGCCGTTGGGGCCGATGGCCGCGATCTCGCCGGGTCGCGGCAGGCGCAACGACAAGGGCGAGAGCAGGGGCTGGCCACGATTGTCGAGCATCTGGACGCCGTCGAGCCTGATCTCGCCCTCGTCGGGCAGCCGCGTCACGCCGTCGGCCTCGTCGAGCACGACCGATTCCTCGGTGTTGAACTGCGCGATCACCTGCTCGTATTTGATGGTGACGTCGTTGCGCTGCTGGTCCCAGTCGATCAGCTCCTTGATCGGCGGCGGCAGGTCGCGATAGGCGGCGATGACGGCGACGAGCTGGCCGATGTCGAGCCGGCCCTGCAGCGCAAAGAAGCCGCCGACTGCGTAGAAGAAAAACGGCGTGATCTGGGCGAGAAGGTTGTTCAGGAACTTGACCGCGAATTTGCGTTTGTAGAGCGCGTAGCGGATCTCGAAGAGCCGTCCGAGCCGCCCGGCGATGTCGGACTGGACATAGGTCGTCGCGCCATGGCCCTGGATCGTGGGACCGGCATCGACGATCTCGCCGATGCGCCCGGCGAGCTGGCGCGAGGCGATCTGACGCTCGCGCCCGAGCCGCAACTGCTCCTTGCGCAGGATCGGGATGATGATCGCCTGCAGCAGCACGATCACGAGCGCGATCGAGCCGAGCCAGACGCTCTGCGCCATGATGAAGACCAGCGCCGTCAGCGCCTGGCTCAGCAGGAAGACCGGCTGGATGAAGGCGTCGCCGACGAAGCCGCCGATCGGCTCGACCTCGTCCTTGATCATGCTGGCGACCTCGGCCGGCTTGACTGCGCGGATGTCCTCGGGCCGGAAGCGCATCAGCTGGCTGAACAGATCGTAGCGCATGCGCCTGAGCATGCGTTCGCCGAGAATGCCCTTGCGGACATTGATCAGGTATTTGAACCCGCCATTGATCAGCACCAGCACCAGGAAATAGCCCGACAGCCCGAAGAGCAGTCCGAGCTGGCCGACCTCGAAGCCGCCGAAGACCTTCCAGGAAGCGCCGCCGAGCCATGACGGCAGATGCAGGGTGAAGTCGAGCAGTGTCGCGGTGGTCTTGCCGTTCTTGAAGGCGTTGCCCTGGATGGCGTCGTTGACGATGCGCTTGGGCACGTCGAAGGAAGCCCAGTAGAACGGGATCGAGGCAAGGATGATCGCAAGGACGATGACCTGCTCGCCGCGGCTCTTCTGCCAGACATAACGGAAGAGGTTGGTCTCCAACGGTGATCCTGTCCGGCGCGTCTGCCGCGCGCTCGTCTTCCGGCAATCGCCAGTTCCATATGTGTGTCAGCTTGGGCTCCAGCGCAATGCGGCCGTGCGCGTTCGCCGCCGCGCTTGCCCCCGTGCGCCGGCCATGTTTCGATCACGGTCGATGGAGGGCCCGATGCGGCTGCGTTGTTTCGACCGACCGGGCCGGCTGTCCGCGATCCTGATGGGGCTGGCTCTCATGGTGACGGCAGCGCAGGCGGATCCTCCCGTGAATGCGGGGGACCGCATGCTGAAGGACGATTTCTCGGCCGGGCATTTCGCGCCGGAAGGCGGGCTCTTCTACAAGGACAATGCCGAGCAGCGCGCGGGAAAGGTCACGTTCCAGCAGCGCCACCCGCAATCGGGCAAAAGTGCGCTCAAGCTGTCGCTGATCCCGTCCTGCAAGGCTCCGGCGGATGAGTGCAGCGAGCGGGCCGAGGTCTGGGAGAGACCCGAGGTGCTCGCGCCCTACGACAAGGCCGTGTGGTACGGCTTTTCCATCCTGATGAACGATCCGGTGCCGCAGGATGACGGCCGCTACGTCATGGCGCAGTGGAAACGCGAGATCATTCCCGGCGCCGATGGCGACTATTCGCCCTTCATGGCGCTCAGGCTCTACCAGGGCCGGCTCGGCGTCACGATCGAGACCGACATGATCGAGGCCTTTCCGATCGGCTCGGCGCAGCGCCCCAAAGGCTGCCTGCCCGGAGAGGCGCTGGTTCTGAACCGCCCGGCCGCGCGGCAGACGCGGGCGCTGGTGGCGATCGAGGCCGGCGCCGGCCGTGAGAACTATCCGGATTATTTCGATTCCTGCGCGCCCGGCATCGTCGTGACCCGGCATGCAGACCTGCCATCGGCTCAGAAGGGCTGGATCGACTTCGTCTTCCGTTCGCAGCCGGGGCCGGCGGGCGACGGACATGTCGAGATCTTCGCCGATGGCGTCGCGATCGCGACCGTCAAGGGTCACATCGGCCATCAGGGTCCGGGTCTCGACAACAACCAGTATTTCAAGTTCGGGCCGTATCGCGCGCCGAACCCGCTGGAGTGGAGCGTCAGCTTCGCCGACTTCCGGCGCGGGCCCCGTTGCAGCGACGTCATGCGCGCCGGGCAATGTCCAGCGGATTGATAGCGCCTGGCTATCGAATTCGATGTCGCATCAGGCATTGGCAAGGCGGCGCTTTCAACGTCTAGTGCCTTTGGGGGCCTGTCGGACGCTAGTCTGCGGCCCTTTCGAGGCAACCTTAAGGGACGGTGCGGCGTTAGCGGCTCATGGATATCCTGCGGATCAGCGATTTGCGCATCGGCTTCACGGTTCATGGTCTCGCTCGCGAGGTCGTGAAGGGGGTCAGCCTGCGCGTGCCGCAAGGCAAGACGGTCGCGCTTGTCGGGGAATCCGGCTCGGGCAAATCGGTGATCTCGCAGGCCATCATGGGGCTGCTGCCGCGCAATGGCGGCGTCACCGGCGGCGAGATCCTGTTTCGCGATCCGCTCACGCCGGGAAGCTCGGTCGACATCGCCGGCCTCAAGGCCGAGGGCAAGGAGATCCGCTCGCTGCGCGGCGGCCGCATCGGCATGATCTTCCAGGAGCCGATGTCGTCGCTCTCGCCGGTGCACACCATCGGCAACCAGATCGAGGAGGCGCTGCAGCTGCACCGGCCGACGGGGAAGGCCGAAGCGCGCGCCCTGATCGAGGCGATGCTGAAGCGCGTCGGCTTCAAGGATCCCCACCGCGCCTTCGGCTTCTACCCGTTCGAGCTGTCGGGAGGATTGCGCCAGCGCGCGATGCTGGCGATGGCGCTGATCTGCCAGCCTGCGTTGCTGATCGCCGACGAGCCGACGACAGCGCTCGACGTCACCATCCAGGCCCAGGTGCTCGACCTGATGCGCGAGCTCCAGGCCGAGATGGGCATGGCGATCCTGCTCATCACCCATGATCTCGGCGTCGTCGCCAACATGGCCGACGAGGTCGTGGTGATCTATCACGGCGATATCCTGGAAAGCGGCCCGGTCGAGGACATCTTCCGCCGCCCGCGCCACCCCTATCTGAAGGCCCTGCTCAAGGCCTCGCCGCATTTCGACATGGCCGAAGGCGAGCGTCTGGTGGCGCTGCGCGAGGCGAGGCCCCGCGCCGCCGTCGCGCCGCGGCCCACGCCGACGCCAACCGCCGCGCCGCTGCTGAGCGTCCGCCATCTGCGCAAGACCTACACCACCGGCTCGCGAAAGTTCTTCGGCAAGGGGACGCTTTCAACTGTCGTCGCCGTCGACGATGTCAGCTTCGACATCAGGCGCGGCGAATGCCTCGGCCTCGTCGGCGAGAGCGGCTGCGGCAAGACCACGGTCAGCAAGCTGATCATGCGCGCGGTTACCCCCGACGCCGGCGAGATCGTCTTCGACGACGGCAAGGGTCCGACGGACATTCTCGGGCTCGACGGCGAGGCGTTGCGCGGCTTCCGGCCCCGCGTCCAGATGATCTTCCAGGATCCGGTCTCGTCGCTGTCGCCGCGCATGACCGTGATGAACATCCTGCGCGAACCGTTGATCGTGCATGAGCGCGGCGAAGGGCAGGGGCAGATCGCGCGCGTCAAATCCCTGATGGAGGATGTCGGGCTCGATCCGCGCTTCCTCAGCCGCTATCCGCATTCTTTTTCGGGCGGGCAGCGGCAGCGCATCGGCATCGCCAGGGCGCTGGCGCTCGATCCCGACCTGATCATCTGCGACGAGCCGGTCTCGGCGCTCGACGTCTCCGTGCAGGCGCAGATACTCAACCTGCTGAAGGATCTGCAAGCCGAGCGCGGCCTGACCTTCCTGTTCATCTCGCACAACCTCGCGGTGGTGAACTACATGGCCGACCGGATCGCGGTGATGGCCAATGGCCGCATCGTCGAGATCGCGCCGCGCCATGCGCTCTTCACCAACCCGGTGCACCCCTACACCAAGGCCTTGCTCAAATCGGTGCCCTTCGCCGATCTCGACCGCAAGCTCGACTTCAAGCTGGTCGCTCCCGGCGGCGCCTCCGACGCGACCTATTGGGCCTCCGCCTTCCGGCAGGAGCCCGGCGGGCCGGCCCTGACCCATCTGCCGCTCGGCGACGGCCATTTCGTTCTGGCCCAGCCCAGCGCATCTGTTCGTGAGGTGGCCTGATGACCGCAAGACGCCCGACGACCGGAACTCGCTCGACCGCCGAAAGTGGTTTGCCGACGCGCCGGACCGCGCTGGCTCTGGGTTCGGCTGTCATCGCCTCGACCGGACTGCCGCGCTTCGCGCAGGCGCAGGCTGCAAAGCCGCCGGCGCTGATCGATAGCCCTTTTTTCGCGCAGCAGGTCAATGCGGGAACCCTGCCGCCGGTCGATCAGCGGGTGCCGTCCGTGCCCCGCATCGTCGATGTGTCCGGCGACGGCCGCGAACCGGGCAAGCATGGCGGCACGATGCGGATGCTGATGGGCGACCAGCGCGACATCCGGATGATGACGCTCTACGGCTATACGCGCCTGGTCGGCTATGACGACGATCTCGAGCTCGCAGCCGATGTCCTCGAAAGTTTCGAGGTCAGCGAGGGCCGCATCTTCACGCTGAAGCTGCGCGCGGGGCACCGCTGGTCCGATGGATCGCCGTTCACGACCGAGGATTTCCGCTATTGGTGGGAGGATGTCGCCAACAACAAGCGGCTTTCGCCCGGCGGGCCGCCGCAGGCGATGCTGGCCGCCGGCGAG
The DNA here is from genome assembly GCF_056405115.1 of Allobosea sp. P2_A10. NCBI lineage: Bacteria > Pseudomonadati > Pseudomonadota > Alphaproteobacteria > Hyphomicrobiales > Alloboseaceae > Allobosea > Allobosea sp. P2_A10. Next base: position 23,956 of record NZ_JBFUCS010000011.1, read on the forward strand.
CCCCCGGTCTTCGAGGTGCTGTCGCCCACCGAAGTCCGTTACAGCTGGACCAAGCCGAACCCGGTCTTCCTGCCGACGCTCGCGGATGCGCAGCCGACCTATGTCTACATGCCGTCTGGTTACCTCAGGCAGTTCCACGACAAGTATGCCGACAAGGCGACGCTGGCGGCCAGCGTCAAGACGGCCCGGGTCAAGGATTGGGGCTCGCTGCACGAACGCATGTCGCGAATGTATCGGCCGGAAAACCCCGACCTGCCGACGCTCGATCCCTGGCGCAACACCACCCCGGTGCCGGCCGAGCAGTTCGTCTTCCAGCGCAATGCCTATTTCCACCGCATCGACCAGAACGGCCGGCAGTTGCCCTATGTCGACGAGGCGACGATCACGCTCGGCACGAGCTCCCTGATCCCCGCCAAGACGGCGGCCGGCGAGAGCGACCTGCAGGCGCGCTATATCCGCTTCGACAACTACACCTTCCTCAAGGACGCCTCGAAGCGGATGAACTTCGACATCAAGCTGTGGAAGCGGGCCGAGGGCGCGTGGTTCGCACTGATGCCGAACATGAACGCGATCGACCCGGTCTGGCGCGATCTCAACCGCGATGTCCGCTACCGCCGGGCGCTTTCGGTCGCGATCAACCGCAGGGACGTCAACAAGGTGATCTTCTTCGGCCTCGCCAAGGAGAGCGGCAACACCGCCCTGCCCGAGAGCCCGCTCTACGACGCCAAGTGGGCGGCGATGTGGATGGAGCAGGACAAGGCGCTCGCCAACCGCCTGCTCGACGAGATCGGGCTGACCAAGCGCGATCTCGAGGGCGTGCGGCTGTTCCCGGACGGGCGCAAGCTGGAGTTCACCGTCGAGACGTCGGGCGAGAGCACCGAGGAAACCGACATCCTCGACCTGATCAAGCAGGACCTGATCGCGGTCGGCATCAAGATCTATCCGCGCTCGACGCAACGCGACGTGTTCCGCCGGCGCATTGTCGCGGGCCAGACGATCATGTCGGCCTGGTCGGGCATGGACAATGCGCTGGTGGCGTCCGAGATGGAGCCCGATGCGCTGGCGCCGACCTCGGCCTCGCAGTTCAACTGGCCGCGCTGGGGACAATTCCACGAAAGCGGCGGGCGCGAGGGCGAGGCGCCCGATCTGCCGGAGGTCAAGGAACTGGTCAGGCTCTATCACGCCTGGCGCCGCAGCACGACGCATGACGAGCGCAAGCAGATCTGGCGGGACATGCTCAGGATCAACGCCGAACAACTCTACACCATCGGCGTCGTCAACGGCACGCTGCAGCCCATCGTGGTCTCGCGCAGTCTGCGCAATGTGCCCGACAAGGGGTTCTACAGCTTCGAGCCCGGCGCTTTCTTCGGCCGCTACATGCCCGACACGTTCTGGTTCGACCAGGCCAAGGCGAAGGTCTGACGCGCGTGCTGCTGCAATACATCCTCAAGCGCATCCTAGTGATGATCCCGACGCTGCTGGTCACCAGCGCGCTGATCTTCACCGTCATCAACCTGCCCGAGGGCGATTATTTCGAGACGCTCGCCGCCGAGATGCAGGCGCAGGGCGAGAAGGCCGATCTCAGCCGCATCGAGTTCCTGAAGCAGGAATACGGCTTCGACAAGCCACCGCTGGAACGTTACGTCTACTGGGTCGCCGGCCTGCTCAAGGGCGACATGGGCTATTCCTTCGAATATCAGCGCCCGGTCAGCGAGATCGTCGGGGACAGGCTGATCCTGACCATGGTGGTGTCCTTCGTCACCATCATCTTCACCTGGATCGTGGCGTTTCCGATCGGAATCTATTCGGCGACGCACCAATATAGCTGGGGCGACTACGGACTGACCTTTCTCGGGCTGATCGGGCTCGCGGTGCCGCATTTCCTGCTGGCGCTGGTGTTTCTCTACATGGCCAATGTCTGGTTCGGGACCTCGATCGGCGGCCTGGTCGATCCGCAATATCTCAACCAGCCGTTGAGCTGGGCCAAATTCAAGTCGATCCTCGAGCATCTCTGGATTCCCGTGATCATCATCGGCGCGGGCGGCACCGCCGGCATGATCCGCGCCGTGCGCGCCAACCTGCTCGACGAACTCCAGAAGCAGTATTTCGTCACCGCCCGCGCCAAGGGCCTGCCGCCGGGCAAGGCCCTGCGCAAATACCCGCTGCGGATGTCGCTGAACTTCTTCATCTCGGACATCGGCGACATCCTGCCGTCGATCGTTTCGGGCGCGGAGATCGTCGCCATCGTTCTGTCACTGCAGACGACCGGTCCGCTTCTGATCCGGGCCCTGCAGAGCCAGGACATGTATCTCGCCGGCTCTTTCCTGATGTTCCTGTCCTTCCTGACCGTGATCGGCGTGCTGATCTCCGACATCTCGCTGGCGATTCTCGATCCGCGGATCAGACTGCAGGGAACCGCGACGAAGTGAGCGCGATCGTCCACAACAACGCCCTGCCAGCCGACGGCGCGGCCCTGCCGCACACTGCGTCGGCTGCGCCGTTCGAGCCTTACGCCGTCGAAAAGATGACCCCGGATCAGGAGCGGGTCTATCTCGCCTCGCAATGGCAGCTGATGTGGTGGAAATTCCGCAAGCACAGACTGGCGGTGATCTCCGGCATCGTCCTCATCGCGATCTACGGCATGGTCATCATCTGCGAACTGCTTGCGCCCTATCACTACACCACGCGCAACACCGACTTCATCCGCGCTCCGCGCCAGGAACTGCATCTCTTCTACGAGGGCAGCCTGATCGGACCCTTCGTCTATCCCTATACCCAGCGCATCAACATGGAGAACCTGAAGCGCGAATACGATGTCGACACGAGCAAACCGCAAAAGCTGCGCTTCTTCTGCAAGGGCGACAACTATGAGTTCTGGGGCCTGATCCCCGGCAGCACCCATCTGTTCTGCCCGGCTGAAGGAGGCACGCTCTTCCTGCTCGGCTCCGACCGGCTCGGCCGCGACATGTTCTCGCGCATTCTCTATGGCGGGCGTATTTCACTCTCGATCGGGCTGCTCGGCGTCTTCGTTTCCTTCGTGCTCGGCGTCATCATCGGCGGCATCGCCGGCTACTACGGCGGCAAGATCGATCTCGTCGTCCAGCGCGTCATCGAGATCGTGCAGTCGCTGCCGCATATCCCGCTCTGGCTGGCGCTGGCCTCGATCATGCCGCCCTCCTGGAGCCCGCTGCTGGTCTATTTCGGCATCACCATCATCCTCGGCCTGATGGACTGGACCGGGCTCGCGCGCGCCGTGCGCTCTAAGCTTTTGTCCCTTCGCGAGGAGGATTATGTCGTCGCGGCGCAGCTTATGGGAGCAAAACCCGCCCGCATCATCGGGCTGCATCTGGTGCCGGGCTTCATGAGCCATCTCATCGCGTCCGCGACGATCACCATTCCCAAGACCATCCTCGGCGAGACCGCGCTGAGCTTTCTGGGCCTGGGCCTGCGGCCGCCGATCACCAGTTGGGGCGTGATGCTGAACGAAGCCCAGAACATCAATGTGGTGGCGCTCTATCCGTGGCTGCTCTATCCGTGCGTCCCGGTGATTCTGATCATCCTGGCCTTCAATTTCCTCGGCGATGGCCTGCGCGACGCGGCCGATCCCTACCGCTGAACGCAGGCGCAAGCCTCAGGCGGAGCACAAGACGGTTGCGCGTCGCGTTCCACACTCCGCTCAATCCGTTCGGTGACGGCCGCATCTCCGGCGACCGGCGCATGGCGCATCAGATCGCCAATGCGCTGGAGCGGCTCGGCCACGAGGTCGAACCCATTCCCGACGCCCGGTCCTATATGAGGGGGGCCGAGCCGGACCTGCTCCAGCGGATGCAGGACAAGGCCGCAGCGAAGCTGGACGCGCTGCTGCAGGCCTGGCGGGAGACAGGCGCCGTGCCCGAGCTCTGGTTCACCTATCACAGCTACTACAAGGCGCCCGACCTGCTCGGGCCGGCGATCGCGGCTGCGCTCGACATCCCCTATGTCGTCGCCGAGGCCAGCGATTCCGAACGCCGGGAGCAGGGCGAATGGGCGGCGCATGTCGCGCTCTCACGCGGCACGTTCTGCGCCGCGGATCTCCATCTGTGCTTCACAGCGCGCGACCGGCTCGGCATCGAGAACCTCTGCGGCGAGACCACGCGCTTTCTCGACTTTCCGCCGTTCATCGATGTCGCAAATCCGGTCTTCCATGAGCGGAAAGGCGATATGCCTCCCCGCCTGATCACGGTCGCGATGATGCGTGACGGCGTGAAGCACGAATCCTATCTCGCTTTGGCGCGTGTGCTGGCGGGGCTTGCCGACCCGTGGACCCTTACCGTGATCGGCGACGGGCCGATGCGGGCGCAGGTCGAGCGCGCATTTACGGTGTTGCCGGCCGAGCGCATCGATTGGCGCGGCGCTCTCGCTCATAACGAGGTCACGGCGCAGCTCGCGGAGCACGACATCTTCATCTGGCCGGGGATCGGCGAAGCCTATGGGCTGGTCTATCTGGAGGCGCAGGCGGCGGGGCTGCCCGTCGTCGCTTTCGACGGTGGCGGCGTGCCCTGCACCGTCAGGGATGGCGAGACCGCGCTGCTGGCGCCCGATCGCGACGAGACGGCGCTTGCCGCAGCGCTGGACCGCCTGCTAGAAGACCCGGCCCTACGCCGGCGCATGGGTCGCGCTGCCGCGCACTTCATCGCCAGTGAGCGCACGCTCGACGCTGCCTGTGCGATCCTTGCGAAGGGTCTGACGCTGGCTATGGACGTGCGCGGCGCAAGACGGAATGCGAGGCGATGAGCGGGCAAGCGTTGGGTGATCTCGCAGCGGAACTCGACCTGTGGGGGCAGTCCGGTCGCGGGGTCCGCCTCTGGCTACGCGATGACGACGCCATTGCGCCAAGCCCTGCGCTTGGCCGCCTTGCGGAACTGAGCGAGCGCTTCGCACTGCCGGTGCTGCTCGCCGTCATTCCGATGCTGGCGCAGCTGGACCTTGCCGGGGCGCTGAAAGGAATGCCGACGCTGCTGCCCTGCCAGCATGGTTGCAGTCATCACAACCATGCGCCCGTCGGCGTCAAGAAATCGGAGTTTGGCAGCGAGCGCGTTCTCGCGGAGGTCGAGGCCGAACTCGGGCTGGCGCGGCGGCGGCTCGGCGATCTGCTCGGCCCCGCGATGCTCGACGTCTTCGTGCCGCCATGGAACCGGATCGGACCAGAGACTGTCGCGATCCTGCCCCGACTCGGCTTTGCCGGCCTGTCCTGCTTCCGTGGTTTCACGCTCGGCGCGGAGGGTGGGCCCAGCCTCGCCAATTCCGATATCGACGTCATGGACTGGCATGGCGGGCGTGTCGGGCGGCCGCTCGCGGCGCTTGCCACCGAAATCACCGCGCAATTGTCGCTGCGACGCGCGCGTGGCGAAGGCGGACCCGCGACGCTCGGCCTGCTGCTGCATCATCGCGATCACGACGAGACGGCCTGGACTGCGCTCGAAGCGTTGCTCGCAGGGCTCGCCCGCCATCCAGCCGTCACGCCGATCGATCCGCGCCAGTTGTTTTCATTGCCGATGCCTGCGTAAATGGCCCGGACGCCTCGGGGGAGCGTCCTTCGACCGCAAGAGCGGGCTTGGATCGGGCGTTGCGTCGCGCTATACGGTTCGTCCCGTTTCGACCCGGTTGCGTGGCCCTCCGCGTGAGGTCGTCTGGCCTGATTCCGGAGGGCGACGCCGCCATGCCTGACAACGTCGTCGACCTCCCCGGCGTCGAACGCGCGCCGCGTAATTCCCATGCGCCGCGCGTCCTGATCTACAGCCATGACACCTTCGGCCTCGGTCATATCCGCCGTTGCCGCGCGATCGCCAATTCGCTGGTCGCCAACTATCCTCATATATCAGTCATCATCGTCTCGGGATCGTCGGTGATCTCGAGCTTCCAGTTCGGCGACGGCGTCGATTACGTTCGCATTCCCGGCGTCGAGAAGGACAGCGAGGGGCGCTACGGGCCGCATCACCTCAATCTCGACCTCAACGACACGATCCGGCTGCGCACCGACCTGATCAAGCAGGTCGTGCTCTCCTTCGATCCCGACGTCTTCATCGTCGACAAGGAGCCTATCGGCCTACGCGGCGAACTCGTGCCGGCTCTCGAGATCCTGCGCCGGCGCGGCGCGCGCATCGTGCTGGGCCTGCGCGACGTGCTGGACGAGCCGGCCAAGCTTCACGAGGAATGGCGCAACAGCGGTGCGCTGGACGCGCTCAACCAGATCTATGACGATATCTTCGTCTATGGGCTGGAGAACATCTACCAGCCGCTCGCCGGGCTGCCGAACCAGCATCTCTTCGCACACAAGGTCCGCTACACCGGCTATCTCAAGCGCGCCGTGCCGAGCCCGATGCCGCCCAATCGCTATCCGCGCATCACCAAGGGCCCGTTCACGCTGGTGACGCCGGGCGGCGGCGGCGACGGCGCGGGCGTGATCGACTGGGTCATCTCCGCCTATGAAGCCGACCCGACCATCGCGCTGCCGGCGCTGATCGTGTTCGGGCCGTTCATGTCGCGCGAACGGCGCAAGGAATTCGCCGAGCGGATCGCACGCCTGCCCAAGCTGGAGAGCCTGGGCTTCGAGCCTCGCCTCGAACTGTTGATGAACCGGGCGCACTGCGTCGTGGCGATGGGCGGTTACAACACCTTTTGCGAGATCCTCTCTTTCGACAAGCCGGCGCTGATCGTGCCGCGCGTCAAGCCGCGCCTCGAACAGGCGATCAGGGCCGACCGCGCCGACCATCTCAAGCTGATCGACGTGCTGCATGATCCTTCGCAGAGCGGCGAAGGTCCACGCGACCCGATGGTGATGGCCGCCGCGCTCCACGCCCTGCCCAAGCGCATGCCACCGTCGCAAGCCTTCGTTCCCAGCCTGCTCGACGGGCTTCCGGCCATCAGCCGCGCGCTTGCCGACGATCTCTCCATGCCGATCCGGGGTCGGATCCTGGCGCAGAACGCGGCGGCGACGAGCTGAACCGTCCTGCCGGCAGCGACTGCGGCACAACCGCGGGTGTACGTGGACAACGCGGCCTGAACTCCTGAATATATCAGCGACGCCTGCCTCTCATGCCGGGCGTGCGTCCTGCCTTTGGGAGACTTGCGATGACGGCGCTGCACTTCAAGAATTTCGCCCTGCTCGAACCCGATCATGGCGAGTTGCGCCAGGGTTACGAGCTTCTTGTCGAAGGCGAGACGATCCGCGACGTTTCCGAGACGCCGATCAAGGCCGCCAAGGCCGATGTGATCGATTGCGGCGGCCGCACGCTGATGCCCGGCCTGATCGACAGCCATGTCCATGTATTTCTCTCCGAGGTCTATATCCGCGCCCTTGAGAGCATGCCGCTGACGCTGATGACGGCGCGCGCGATCCGGCTGATGAAGGGCATGATCGACCGCGGCTTCACCACGGTTCGCGACACCGGCGGCGCCGACTGGGGCATCAAGGAGGCCGTCGACAAGGGCGATGTCGCCGCCCCACGGCTGTTCATCGCTGGCGCGGCGATTGGTCCGACCGGCGGCCACAGCGATCCGCGCCGGCGCACGGATTTCGGGGCGCGCTGCCATTGCTGCAACGCCATGGCCTACACCATGAACGTCTCCGATGGCGTCTCCTCGGTGAAGAAGTCGGTGCGCGAGCAGATGCGGCTCGGCGCCGACCACATCAAGATCATGATGTCGGGTGGCGTCGCCTCGCCTTACGATCCGCTCGATTCGATGCAGTTCAGCGTCGACGAGGTCGCCACGGCGGTGGAGGAGGCGAAGGCTTTCGGCCGCTATGTCTGCGCCCATGCCTATACGCCGGAAGCCATCACGCGGGCGGCGCAGTGCGGCGTGCGCGCGATCGAGCATGGCAACCTGATCGACGACGCCTCGGCGAAGCTGATGGCGGAGAACAACATGTTCCTGACCGCCAATCTCGTCGCCTATTACGCGATGAAGGAGCGCGCCGCCGAGTTCGGGATGACCGGCGAGATGCTGGCCAAGAACGACCTCGTCATCGACGGGGGCTTGCGCTCGCTCGAAATCTGCAAGCGCGCCGGCGTGCCTGTCGCCTATGGCTCGGACCTGCTCGGCCAGTTGCAGGTCGAGCAGTCGCGCGAGTTCCTGCTGCGCCGCGAGGTTTTGTCCCCGATCGAGATCATCCGCTCGGCGACCACGATCGGCGCGCAGCTCGTGCGAATGGAGGGCAAGCTTGGCACGCTCCGTGCTGGGGCCTTCGCCGATATGATTCTCGTCAATGGCGATCCGCTCAAGGACCTCGGCCTGTTCCAGGACCAGGGCAAGCATCTGGCGATCATCATGAAGGGCGGCGCGTTCCACAAGAACACGCTGCATTGAGGCCTTCGGCAGGCGGTTTGCGGCTCAGGGAAACCGGCTTGACTGTTTGTAAGTTGAATCGCAGCGTGCCGCCGCAAGGCTCAAGGAGATGACGGAATTGGCGTTGGTGGGTCGATCACGGATGCTGCGGAACGGAGTGCTTCGTTGAGCGCCGTGGTCCGTCCGAGCGTCGGTCGCGTCGCGCTGAACGGCGCGGCCTGCCTGTCGCTGCTCTTCATTCTGATGCCGCTGATTTTCGTGACCTGGCTCGCCTTCTTCCGGCAGGAGATTCCCTCCTTCCCGCCCGAGGGCTATTCGCTGAAATGGTTTCAGGCGGCGGCGAGCAACAAGCCCTTCATCGACGGCTTCATCCTGAGCCTTCAGGTCGGTGTGCTCGCGACGCTGATCGGGCTTCTGCTCGGCGTGCCCGCGAGCCTTGCGCTGGTGCGCCACCGCATCGTGCTTGGCCCGGCCGTCAACACGCTGCTGCTGCTGCCGCTGGTGATGCCGGGCATCGTGCTGGGCACCGCGAGCTACGTTTTCCAGATCGAGACCGAGATCGCCACCGGATTGCCGGTGATGGGCTCGACCGGCGGGTTGATCGGGGCGCACACGCTGGTCGTCATTCCCTGGGTCGTCAGGCTGGTCACGGCAAGCCTCGTCGGCTTCGACCGCACCATCGAGGAGGCCGCGCAGAATCTCGGCGCCGGACCGATCACGACCTTCTGGCGGGTGACGCTGCCGAGCATCCGGCCCGGCATCGTCGCGGCCGGCCTGTTCGGCTTCGTCACCTCCTTCGGCAATCTGGAGATGAGCCTGTTTTTGGTCGGACCGGGGCGCACCACGCTGCCGATCGCGATCCTGCAATATCTCGAATGGAAGATCGATCCGACGGTGGCCGCCGCATCCCTGATCCAGATCGTCCTGATCGCCGTGGCGATGATCGTCACCGATCGCTACGTCAAACTGAGCCGGGTGGTCTGAAGGCGATGGCAGGGCTTCTCTGATGATACGGCTTCTCTGATGGCGCGGCTCTCGATCGAACACCTCCGCAAGAGCTATGGCGACCTCACCGTCGTCGACGACGTCACCATCGACATCGCCGATGGCGAATTCCTCGTGCTGCTCGGCCCCTCCGGCTGCGGCAAGACCACGACCCTGCGCATGGTCGCGGGTTTCGTGCCGCCGAGCGCCGGCAAGCTCACCATCGGTGCGCGCGATGTCACGACGCTGCCGCCCTGGAAGCGCAATTGCGGGCTGGTTTTCCAGAGCTACGCGCTGTTTCCGCATATGAGCGTCGCCGAGAACGTCGCCTTCGGGCTGGAGATGCGCAAGGCTTCGAAGTCGGAGATCGGCACGCGCGTGACCGAGGCGCTGCGCCTCGTCCAGCTCACCGGGCTCGACGGGCGCTATCCGCGCCAGTTGTCCGGCGGCCAGCAGCAGCGCGTCGCGCTGGCGCGGGCGCTGGCGATGGAGCCCGATGTGCTCCTGCTCGACGAGCCGCTCTCCAATCTCGATGCAAAACTCCGCCAGGAGGTCCGTGTCGAAATCCGCGAGCTGCAGCGCAAGCTTGGGCTGACCACGATCATGGTCACGCATGACCAGGAAGAGGCCCTGACCATGGCCGACCGTCTGGTCGTGATGGAGAAGGGCCAGGTCCGCCAGATCGGCACGCAGCGCGAACTCTACGAGAAGCCGGCCGACCGCTTCGTCGCCGGCTTCATCGGCCGCAGCGCCTTCCTCGATGGGGAGGTCGTCGGCAATGGCCGCTTCCGCAGCAAGGGTGGCCTCGACATCGCCTGCGACACGGCCCATGGCGCGGGCGCTGCGACTTTGGCTTTGCGGCCCGAGCGGATCGGGGTCGGCGGCGAGGCGGATGGCTGTCCCAACCGCTTCGAGGCCAGGGTCGAGCATGCGTCTTATCTGGGCGCGCTGCTCGACATCCATGTCAGCCTGTCCGAGCATGACCGGATGCTGCTGCAAATCCCGAACCGGCAAGGCGCGAGCGAGCCGAGGCCGGGAGAAACCATCGTGATCGGCTGGGCCCACGACGCCGGGCTCGTCTATCCGCAACAGGCATGACGCTTCATCTTGCGTCCAACAGGGGAGATAACATCATGACGACAATCGACAGGCGCGACATTCTGAAAGGCGCGGCCGCCGCCGCGCTCGTTCCGGCCTTCGCGGGCAAGGCCTCGGCGCAAGCCGCCGGCAAGGTCGTGATCGGCACCTGGGGCGGCGACTATGCCCGGTTGCTGAACAAGAACATCGACGAGCCGATCCTGAAGCCCAAGGGCATCGAGATCGTGCAGGACCAGGCCGGCGATGCACCGCGTCGCGCCAAGATGACCGCCGAGAAGCGCCTGCCGCGCGGCACCGTCGACGTCCAGGGCCTGTCGGCCGCCAACATGTTCGAAATGAACGAGGCCGGCGTGCTGGAGACGCTCGATTACTCGAAAATCCCCAACGCCAAGAACCTGCTGCCGACGATGAAGTACCCGTACGGCATCGGGCACATCTATTCCGGCAACGTGGTGATCTACAATCCCAAGATCATCAGCGTCGCGCCCAAGGGCTTCAAGGACTGGCTCGACCCCAAGCACGGCAACAAGATCGGCTTCATCGACATCCAGTACCAGGCGATCATGGTCGCAGCCTCCATGGCCGCCACCGGCGGCAAGGACATGAACGACCTCGACAAGGCCAAGCAGGTGCTGATGGCGGTGAAGGCGGCGGGCGCGCGCGTCTACCCGACCAACGAGGCCTTCGCCCAGGCGATGAAGAACGAGGAGATCGGCATCAGCGCGATCTGGAAGGCCCGCGTCGTGCAATGGCAGAACGCCGGCATCCCCTGCGAGGCCGTCTCGCCGGTCGAGGGCATCCCGGCCTATGTCTCGGGCTTCGTGATCCAGAAGAACGCGCCCAACAAGGAAAACGCCTACGCCTACATGAACGCCATGCTGGAGAAGGCCCCTCAGGAGGCCTTCGCGGTCGACATGGGCTATAACGGCACGGTCACCGGCCTCAACGTCGCGCCCGACCTGCAGAAGCGCATCGGCTTCACGCCCGAGGAAGAGAAGCAGATCAAGGACCTCGACTACGCCTTCCTCGCCAAGAACGATTCGGCGATGAAGGAGTGGTGGGACAAGGTCTTCAAGGCCTGACATGGCTCGCCCGTTCTACCATCGCGGCCGTCTGACGCGGCTTGCTGCGCTTCCGGTGCTCACGGACAAAAGTCCGCTCCGCTCCGGTTCTCGCACGCCACGCCATTCGGCTCGCGCTGGCGAACGCTCGAACCATGTCACTGACGCCTGCATGAGAGCCGGCCCATGAGCGCCGCCGCCCCGGAAGCCGTCGCGGGCGCTCGTACTGGCCTTGCCGGCGCGCTCGTCGTGCCGGCGACGATCTTCGTCGCGATCGGGCTGCTGGGCCCGATCGCGATCCTGTTCCGCTATTCGCTGAACCAGTTCATTCCCGGCCAGTTCATGGTCGACGGGCTGGTGATCGACAACTACGTCAAGTTCTTCACCGACGCGTATTATCTCAACGTGCTCGCCCGCACCGTAAAGGTCGCGGTGGTCTGCACGGTCGCCTGCCTGATCATGGGGTTTCCGCTGGCCTATGTGCTGGCGCGCATGGAAAGCCGCTTCAAGAATCTCGTGATCATGCTGGTCGTGCTGCCGCTCTTCGTCGGCAATGCGGTCCGCGCGGCGGGCTGGATGACGGCCTTCGGCAGCAAGGGTGCGCTCAACGCCTCGCTGATGGGCATGGGCGTCATCAGCCAGCCGCTCGAGATCATGTATACCGAGAACGCCGTGCTGATCGGTATCGTGGCGGTCAACCTGCCCTTCATGGTGCTGACGCTGCAGAGCGTGATCGAAGGCATTCCGCGCAATGTCGAGGAGGCCGCTTTCAGCCTCGGCGCGGGGCCGGCCGCGATGTTCCGCCGCGTGCTCTGGCCGCTTGCCCTGCCCGGCATTCTCGCCGGCACGATCCTGACCTTCATCCTGGCGATGAACGCCTATGCGACGCCGGTGCTGCTCGGCGGCCCGAAATTCCAGATGATGGGTCCGCTGGTCTATGGCCAGTTCGCGCAACAGAACAACTGGCCCTTTGGCGGCGCGATCTCCTTCATCCTGATGACCGCGACGATCCTGTTGACGGTGGCTGCCCACCTGATCGTGCAAAGGCGCTATCGCTGACAACGGAACCCAGCCGGATCGGGTCGCTGGCCAAGAGCTTCGCCGCGCACTAAGTCTTCGCCATGAGTCTTTCCGGATCCCTCGTTCCCGTCGCTGTCGGCGCCGTCGCCGTCGTCCTGCTGCTCGGGCTGTTCAACATGCTGCGCGGCGGCAGCGCGAGCACCTCGCAGAACCTGATGCGCGCGCGTGTCGTCCTGCAGTTCGTCGCGATCATCGTCATCCTTGCGGTGATGTGGTGGCGCAACGGCTGACAGGCTATGGCGCAGTGATTTATGTCAGCAAGTCTGACCTATTGTAAGCTTTTGATTTTCAAGGACTCCTCGCTTCCCTCGGTGCTTTGACTGGGGATTGGCCCCAATCTCGCCATATTCCGGACACGAGTCTCTGCGCATCGCTAACGCTCGTTCTCGCCGACAAAAAGAAAAGTCGCCCATGGTTCGCGTCGCGTTGCTGCTCCTTGCCGGATCGATGGCCGCCTCGCCCGCATGGGCGCAGTCGCAGCCGCTTCCGGCGGGCGCATCGGCCTACGCGCCGGCGACGGACACGCCCTCGCTCTCCTGGGAAACCCGCATCGGCGCGGCCGCCGCCAATCCCGGCGGGCGCGAAAACGGGCTGCTGAATTTCAGCGGCGAGGTGGTGACGCCGCGCGCGATCTCGCTCAACGACCGGATCGCCTCGACCTTCGTGCCGCGCTTCCATCTGGGATCGAGCATCAACTTCAACGGCACGCGCTACGCCTATGCCGGCGCGACCTGGACCGTCGATCTGAGCAAGGTGGTCTTCGTCGAGGCGAGCCTCGGCGCTGCTCTCAATGACGGCAAGACCGGCGTGATCGTTCCGGAGAACCGGCTCAATGTCGGCTGCAATAGCGGTTCGCGCGAGGCGGCTGCACTGGGCGTGCGCCTGAGCGACCGCTGGAGCCTGGTCGCGACGCTGGAGCATTTCAGCACGGCCGGCTGCGCCGACCGCGACAAGCCGCGCGGCCCGGCCAATTTCGGCGCCAAGCTCGGCTATACCTTCTAGGATCGCCCCCTCGGCGTGAACGCCGGCCGCTGGGCCTTTCGTTCGGTCAGCGCCGCGCTATAACGCGGTCATGGTCAAGCTCAACCGCATTTATACCCGCACCGGCGACGACGGCACGACCGGGCTGACGACAGGCCCGCGCCGGTCGAAATCCGATCTTCGCGTCGAGGCCTATGGCACGGTCGACGAGACCAATTCCTGCATCGGGCTGGCGCGGCTTCATGCCGCGAGCGAGGATGCCGAGGTCGAGGCGATGCTCGGCGCGATCAGCAACGATTTGTTCGACCTTGGAGCCGATCTTTCGACGCCCGACACCGGCGAGGCGCTCGCCTTCGAGCCGCTGCGCATCGTGCAGGCCCAGGTGGACAGGGTCGAGGCCGCGATCGACCGCCTGAACGCGGCCCTGCCTCCCCTGCGCTCCTTCGTGCTGCCCGGCGGTACTCCGGCCGCGATCCATCTGCATCTGGCGCGCACGGTCAGTCGCCGGGCCGAGCGGCTGATGGTCGAACTGGCGCGCACGGATGGCGAGATCGTCGCCGCGCCGGCGCTGAAATACATCAACCGCCTCTCCGATTTCCTCTTCGTCGCCTCCCGCCATCTCAATGCCAGGGCGCAGGGCGACGTGCTCTGGGTGCCCGGGCAGAACCGCTAGGATCGCACCGATGTTCGTGCCGCTGCATGATGGCGTTCCGCTGCGTTTCATGCGCGCGCCCTATGTCACCTATGCGCTGATTTCGTTTTGCGCAGCGCTCTATCTGCTGGTCTCCATGCGGCAGAGCGAAGCGGGTCAGATCGCGATCGCGGCAGGCTTCGGCATGATCCCCTCCGTGCTGTTCGGCCAGGGCGTGCTGCCTGCCGAAATTCTCCAACTACCGGCCTGGGCGACGCTGTTCAGCAACGTCCTTCTGCATGCGAGCTTTGCCCATCTTGCCGGCAACATGCTGTTCCTCTGGGTCTTCGGCGACAATGTCGAGGATGCGATGGGCCATGTCCGCTTCCTGGTGTTCTTCTTCCTGTGCGGGCTGGCCGGTTCGCTGGCGCATGCGATGATGAACCCAACCTCCGAACAGCCGCTGATTGGCGCATCCGGAGCCATTTCGGGCGTCATCGCGTCCTATCTGATGCTCTATCCGCGCGTCCGGATCTGGGGGCTGGCCTTCAACTGGATCCCGATCCGGATCAGCGCGCTCTATGCGCTCGGCGGCTGGATTCTCTTCCAGATCGTGTCGGCGCTTCTCGATCCCGCGGGACATGTCGGCTGGTGGGCACATCTTGGTGGACTCGGCGCCGGCGCAGCCCTGACGCCGATCTTCATTCATCGCGGCGTGACCCTGTTCGGGCGCATCGCGTGAACTCCGGGCTTGCGCCCGCGCGCACGCTGCCCGGTGGCCCGGGCGGCGTTGACAAGCGCAAACGGGCGTCGCTACGGTCCGTCCGCATTCCAGCCGAGAGCCGCGATGCCGTCCGACCGCCCGATTCGCGCGGCGCGGCTGCGAAGCGCACCTCTCCGTAAACGGTGATTTGGCGATGAAGATCCTGGTGCCCGTCAAGCGGGTGGTCGACTATAATGTGAAGATCCGCGTGAAGGCGGACGGTTCGGGCGTCGAGCTGGCCAACGTCAAGATGTCGATGAATCCCTTCGACGAGATCGCGGTCGAAGAGGCGCTGCGCCTGCGCGAGGCCGGCAAGGCGACCGAGGTGGTCGTGGTCTCGATCGGTCCGGCGCAGGTAGCCGAAACGATCCGCACCGGGCTGGCGATGGGCGCCGATCGCGGCATCCTTGTGAAGGTCGATGGTGTCGTCGAGCCGCTCGCGGTCGCCAAGCTTTTGAAGAAGCTGGTCGAGCAGGAGAGCCCGCAGCTCGTCATCCTCGGCAAGCAGGCGATCGACGACGACTGCAACCAGACCGGCCAGATGCTGGCGGCGCTGCTGGGCTGGCCGCAGGGCACATTCGCGTCGAAGGTCGCGGTCGGCGACGGTTCGGTCGATGTCACCCGCGAGGTCGATGGCGGCCTGCAGACGGTGTCGCTGAAGCTGCCGGCGATCGTCACCACCGACCTTCGCCTGAACGAGCCGCGCTACGCCTCGCTGCCCAACATCATGAAGGCCAAGAAGAAGCCGCTCGACGAGACCTCCGCCGAGACGCTCGGCGTCGATGTGACGCCGCGCCTGAAGGTGCTCAAGACCGTCGAGCCCGCTGGCCGCTCCGCCGGCATCAAGGTCGGCTCGCCGGCCGAACTCGTCTCCAAGCTCAAGACCGCAGGGGTGATCTGACATGGCCACGCTGCTGATTGCCGAACACGACAACGCGACCGTCAAGGATGCCACCAACAAGGCCCTGACCGCAGCCATCGCGCTGGGCGCACCCGTCCACATCCTCGTTGCCGGCGAAGGCGCCAAGGGCGCGGCCGATGCAGCCGCCAGGCTCGACGGCGTCGAGAAGGTGCTGCTGGCCGACGCCGCGCTCTATGGCCACAACCTCGCCGAGCCGCTGGCGGCTCTCGTGGCCAAGCTGGCGGAGGGTTACGACGCCATCGTCGCGCCCTCGACCACGACCGGCAAGAACGTGCTGCCGCGCGTCGCGGCCCTGCTCGACGTGATGCAGATCTCCGACGTGATGAAGGTCGTCTCGCCCGACACCTTCGAGCGTCCGGTCTATGCCGGCAACGCGATCCAGACCGTGCAGTCGGCGGAAGCCAAGAAGCTGATGACGATCCGCACGGCGTCCTTCCAGGCGACGGGCGAGGGTGGATCGGCGACCGTCGAGACGGTGTCCGGCGGCGATGATCCCGGCCTTTCGACCTTCAAGGGCGAGGAGGTCGCGAAATCCGATCGTCCCGAACTGGCCTCGGCCAAGATCATCGTCTCGGGCGGGCGGGCGCTGGCGTCGTCTGAAAACTTCACCAAGGTGATCGAGCCCGTCGCCGACAAGCTCGGCGCGGCCATGGGCGCCTCGCGCGCGGCGGTCGATGCCGGCTACGCCCCCAACGACTGGCAGGTCGGCCAGACCGGCAAGGTCGTGGCTCCCGATCTTTATGTGGCGGTCGGCATCTCCGGTGCGATTCAGCATCTCGCCGGCATGAAGGACTCCAAGGTCATCGTCGCGATCAACAAGGACGAGGAAGCGCCGATCTTCCAGATCGCCGATTACGGCCTCGTCGGAGACCTCTTCACCATCATGCCCGAACTCGCCGCCGAACTCGGCAAGATCGGCAAGTAAAGCGGCTTAAGGCCGTCGCACGACAACCGGGCTGCCGCAAAAGGCGGCCCGCATCGCCTCCGGGGATGGAGCGGTGCCACCACGGATGGATCAGACCATGTCGGACAAGGCGATCAGGACGATCGGCATCATCGGCGCAGGCCAGATGGGCAATGGTATCGCCCATGTCGCGGCCGTCGCCGGCTTCGAGGTCCGGCTGCATGATCTCGCCGAGGACCGCATCAAGGCGGCGCTGGCCACCATCGACGGCAACATGGCACGCCAGGTCACCAAGGGTGCGATCGGCGATGAAATCCGCCGCGACGCCATGGCCAAGATCACGGCAGCGCCGCATCTCTCGGGGTTGGGCGACTGCGACCTGATCATCGAGGCGGCGACCGAGAACGAGGAGACCAAGCGCAAGATCTTCACAGCCGCCTGCCAGCACATCAAGCCCGACGCGATCCTGGCCTCGAACACCTCCTCGATCTCGATCACGCGGCTGGCAGCCTCGACCGACCGGCCGGAGCGCTTCATCGGCATCCATTTCATGAACCCCGTGCCGCTGATGCAGCTCGTCGAGCTGATCCGCGGCATCGCGACCGACGACCAGACTTTCGAACTCGCCAAGGAGTTCGTAGGCAAGCTCCACAAGACCGTTTCGGTCTCCGAGGATTTCCCGGCCTTTATCGTCAACCGCATCCTGCTGCCGATGATCAACGAGGCCGTCTACACGCTCTATGAGGGCGTCGGCTCGGTCGACGCGATCGACACCGCGATGAAGCTCGGCGCCAACCATCCGATGGGCCCGCTCCAGCTCGCCGATTTCATCGGTCTCGATACCTGCCTCTCGGTGATGCAGGTGCTGCATGACGGGCTGGCGGACTCCAAGTACCGGCCCTGCCCGCTGCTAGTGAAATATGTCGAGGCCGGCTGGCTCGGCCGCAAGACCAAGCGCGGCTTCTACGACTATCGCGGCGAGAAGCCGGTTCCGACGCGCTGAGACGAAGAACGGCCGATATTCAATCAGACGCCGTCATCCCGGGCACGCGAAGCGCAGACCCGGGATCCATCGTCGAGCGCCGTCCTGCCTTATGATGGATCGCGGATCGGCGCGGCTTCGCCGCTTGTCCGGGATGACGGCGGAAAGTTATTGCCGCGGGTAACCGAGTTCCGAACTGCCCCGGCACGCCCAAACGCCGCATCCCCTTCACATTCCCGTCGCATCGCGCTTACATTGATCGTGAGACGGGATTCGTCCCGTTCCGGTTAACGGAGGTGCGGCGGGTTTGACGGCGCATGTGATGCATCCGATGGCGTCGCCGGATGGTTGTCCGGCTCTCGTGCTCAATGCCGATTTCCGGCCCTTGAGCTATTATCCCCTGTCGCTGTGGAGCTGGCAGGACGCGATCAAGGCGGTCTTCATGGACCGGGTGAACATCGTGTCGGAATACGACACGGTCGTACGCAGTCCGAGCTTCAACATGAAGCTGCCCTCGGTCGTCTCGCTGAAGACCTATATCAAGCCTTCGCGCACACCGGCCTTCACGCGCTTCAACGTCTTCCTGCGTGACCGTTTCGTTTGCCAGTACTGCACTTCACGCGAGGACCTGACCTTCGACCATGTCATCCCGCGCTCCAAGGGCGGGCTGACGACCTGGGAGAACGTCGTCGCGGCCTGCTCGCCCTGCAATCTGCGCAAGGGCGACAAGATGCCGGCCGTGGTCGACATGTTCCCGATGCAGAAGGCCTACGCCCCGACGGTCAACGACCTGCACCGCAACGGCAAGCTGTTCCCGCCGAACTACCTGCACGAGAGCTGGCTCGACTATCTCTACTGGGATTCCGAACTGGAGCCGTGAGACTGCCTACGGCCGCAGCGCGCCCCGCAGCGCCACTGCCAACAGTCCCAGCGAGGCAACCGCGTTCCAGCCCGCCAGCGAGAGGCCCAGAAAACGCCAGGCGGCTTCCGAGCAGGCGACGACTTTCACCGTCTGCAACTGCTTCATGAAGTCCTGCACGCCGGCCGCGACCGGAGCGGCGGCGCCGCCGCAATCATTGGGGCCGGCGAACCAGCCCCATTCGACGCCGGAGTGATAAGCGCCGAGGCCAGTGCTCCAGGCCATCAGGCCCGCGAGTGCGATCAGGACGAGCCATTGCAGCTGCAGCGTCCGGGCGAATGCGATGGCGGCCACGACGACGCCGATCGCCGCGTAATGCGGGACGCGCTGTTCGAGGCAGAGCTTGCACGGTCTCAAGCCCCAGACGATCTCGAAGAACCAGGCTCCGGCGATCAGGGCAGCGCATCCCAGCCCAACGAGCACGATCCAGCGCGTCTTCATCAGCGGCATGGCGGGAGTGGTGAAGGAGGAGGTCGTCATGGCGGGCTCTAGCAGGAGAGAAGCTGGCCCGACCCTGCAACCAGCTTAAGGCCGAAATAAAGCAGGATCAGCGCGCCCGCCGCGACGATGGCGATTACCTTCAGGCGACGCTCGATGAAGTGCCGGATCGTCTCGCCATAGCGCCGCAGCAGGAAGGCGAGCGCGAAGAAGCGTAGCCCCCGCGCGATGATGCAGGACAGGATGAAGAAGACGAGCCCGATATGGACAGCGCCGGCCAGGATCGTGACGACCTTGATCGGCGGCAGATGCGCAAGGCCCGACGTCGACAGCAGCATCAGGAGCAATTGCTGGTCGCCATGGACGCAGGCCTGCAGAGCCTCGAAGGCGCCGAGCTTGCCGTAGAAGGCCAGCACCGGCTTCGCCAGCAGGTCGAAGGCGTAATAGCCCAGGCCATAGCCGGCGATGCCGCCGAGCGTCGAGAAGACCGTCGCCACGAGCGCGAAGCGATAGGCCCGCATCGGCTTGGCCAGCGCCATCGGCACGAACAGCACGTCGGCCGGGATCAGGAAGAAGGAGCTTTCGACGAAAGCGACGATCGCCAGCCACAACTCGGCGCGCGGCCTCGCGGCCAGCGACATGGTCCATTCATAGAGGCGCTTGATCATGGCGGTGTCTGTAGTGTGCTGCAGCGCACGCGTCCAGAACCGGCGAGGCGATCTGTTCGCTGAAACGTGGAGGGTCCGTCACCGGCTCGCCGCGGGCCACGAAGTTGCCCGGCCTTGTACGCCTCTTGCATGGTGTCGGCCGCTGCTCTCATCCCGCTCGAAAATGCCAAGGTCCAGGTCGTTGTCGATGCAGAATCGAATCGTGACCGCCGGTAAGGCGCCCCTCGGATCGACCGTCACCCGGCTCGCGATCAGCAGTGATCGCCGGGACCGTTCTTGCTGGACAAAATCGTGATGACTGACCGGATTGTCTGGGGTGCGACCCTGCTCGAAGGCTTCGATGGGGCAGGCGAGCCGATCCTGCACGAGAACGCCGGGGTTCTCGTACGCGGCGGCGTGGTCGCGGCGATCGGCCCGATCGCGGAACTGCGCGGTCAGGCGCCGGGCGCGATGGTCGAGGGCGGCCCGGGCTTTGCGATCACGCCGGGCTTCGTCAACGCGCATCACCATGTCGGCCTGACGCCGCTTCAGCTCGGCTCGTCCGACCATCCGCTCGAGCTCTGGTTCGCCAGCCGGCTCGCTTTGCGCGATGTCGATCTGCGGCTCGACACGCTCTATTCCGCCTTCGAGATGATCGAGAGCGGCGTCACCACGGTGCAGCATCTGCACAGCCGGGCGCCGGGCTCGCGGGAGGATGTGCTTGTGGCGGCCGAAAAGGTCATCGACGCCTATCGCAGCATCGGCATGCGGGCTTCCTATTCGCTGGCGCTGCGCGACCAGAACCGGCTGGTCTACGAGGCGGACCGCGATTTCGTGGCGCGCGTTCCCGAGGAATTGCGGCCTGCGCTCTCGGCCTATTTCGCCCGCTTCACCCTGTCGCTGGCCGAGCAGGTCGACATCTTCGACGAATTGCTGCGCCGGCACGATGGTGGCGACCGCATCCGCGTCCAGATCGCGCCCGCCAACCTGCATTGGCTCTCCGATGCGGCGCTGGAGACGGCGGCTGCGCTCGCCGGGCGCACCGGCCTGCCGGTTCACATGCATGTGCTGGAGACGCCCTATCAGAAGGCCTATGCGCACAAACGGACCGGTGGCTCGGCGGTCGTCCATCTCGACCGTTTCGGGCTTCTGGGGCCGCATTTCACCATCGGCCACGGCGTCTGGATGAGCGAGGCGGATATCGAGCTTTGCGCCGAGCGGGGCGTCTGCATCTGCCACAACTGCTCTTCCAACTTCCGGCTGAAGAGCGGGCTTGCGCCGGTCAACCGCTTTCTCGCCCGGACGATTCCCGTCGCGCTCGGCATCGACGAGGCCGGGCTCAACGATGATCGCGATATGCTGCAGGAGATGCGCCTGGTGCTGCGCGCCCATCGCGCGCCCGGCATCGATGCGCCGCATCCCAGCCCGGCGCAGGTGCTGCGCATGGCGACGGAATCCGGCGCCCGCACCACGCCCTTCAACGGCGGCATCGGCCGGCTTTCGCCCGGCATGGCGGCGGACCTCGTCCTGTTCGACTGGAAGTCCGTAACCTTTCCCTATCAGGACGATGCGCAGGGTTTTGTCGACGTGCTGGTCCAGCGCGCGAAGACGAAGGCGGTGCACAGCGTCATGGTCGGCGGCGAATGGATCTACCGCGAGCAGCGTTTCACCCGGGTCGATCGCGATGCGACTCTGGCCGAGATCGCCGATGCGCTGGCGAGGCCACGCTCGGCTGCCGAGACGGAGCGGATCGCCTTCGCAGAAGCCGTGATGCCGCACGTCCGGAGCTTCTATGACGGCTATCTCGACGAAATGCCCGATCGACCAGGTGGGCGCACCTGAACCTCCTCGCAAGGGCAAAACCGATGCGCATCCTGCTGCTGAACCCGAACACCACCGAGGCGATCACGCAGCGCCTGCTTGCGGCGGCCCAGGCTGTCGCCGCGCCGGGGACCGAGATCGTGCCGCTGACGGCGACACGCGGCGTGCCCTATATCGCCAGCCGCGCGGAGGCGCAGATCGGCGGTGCGATCGCGCTCGAAATGCTGGCCGAGCATCACGACAAGGTCGATGCGGCCGTCATCGCGGCGTTCGGCGATCCCGGTCTGATGGCTGCGCGCGAGCTCTTCGACATCCCCGTCATCGGCATGGCGGAGGCGGCGATGCTGACAGCCTGCATGCTCGGCCGGCGCTTCGCCATCGTGACCTTCGCCCGCGCGCTCGGGCCCTGGTATGCGGAATGCGTCGCGATGCACGGGCTGGAGGGGCGCTGCGCCGGCATCCGCATGCTCGACGAAAGCTTCTCCGACATCGCCGACGTGCAGGAGGAGAAGGAAGAGGTCATCGTGAAGCTCGCGGCTCGTGCGGTCGCGGAGGACGAGGCCGATTGCGTCATCCTCGCAGGCGCACCGCTGGCGGGGATGGCGGCGAAGGTCGCCGGCCGCATTCCGGTGCCCGTGGTCGACCAGATGGGCGCGGCGCTGAAGCAGGCGGAGGCGCTGGTGGCGTTACAGCCGCGCAAGGCAAGCGCGGGGACCTTTCGCCGCCCTCCGCCGAAGTCGACGCTGAGACTGAGCGAGGCGCTCGCGGCGCGGATCGAGGGGCGGTAGGAGCGCGCTCCCCGTCTTTCCGGGTTCATGCTGCGCCTGTTTCGTAAAGACAGACCTTACCGCCCGCCGATCAATTCCTCCCGCCCGATCGCCGTCAGCCAATGCCTGGCGATCTCGTCGCGGCGTGCAAACCAGACGCCTGGCTTGCTCGCGACATGGGCGAGGAAGCGCTCCAGCCCGGCGATGCGTCCCGGCCGGCCGATGATGCGCAGATGCAGCCCCACCGTCATCATGCGCGGTTCGATTGCGCCCTCGGCATAGAGCTGCTCGAAGGCGTCGATGCAGTAGCGCGCGAAATCGTCGCCGAAGACGAAGCCGCCGCCGCGCGTGAAGCGCATGTCGTTGGTGTCGAAGGAATAGGGCAGGACGAGATGGTCGCGACCGTCGACATCGACGAGATAGGGCAGGTCATCGTTATAGGCGTTGGAATCGTAGAAGAATCCGCCCTGCTCGATCAGCAGGCGGCGCGTGTTGGGCGAGGTCGCCGAGCGCGTATGCCAGCCGCGCGGCGGCGCGCCTGAGGTCAAGGTGATCGCCTCGACGGTGCGGGCGATGGCGAGCCGCTCCTCGTCGATCGTCATGTTGGCGTGGCGTTCCCAGCGCCAGCCATGGGCCGCGACCTCATGGCCATCCGCGACGGCCTCCTGCGCGAGCCAGGGCGAGATCATCAGCGAGCGGCCGATCGCATTGACCGTGCCGCGCGCGCCGTAAGCCTGCAGGAGCTTGCGGATGCGCCTCCAGCCGGCGCGGGGGCCATATTCGAAATGCGATTCCATGCAGAGGTCGCGAACGCCGGGGATCTCCTCGACGACCTCATAGATCGACTCGTTCTTCTCGTCGCCCTGGCCGATCGAAAGCTCGCCACCTTCCTCGATGTTGATCACGAGGTTGACGGCGACGCGGGCATCGTTGGGCCAGCGCACGGCCGGCGGCGTTCCGCCATAGCCGCGAAAGTCGCGGTCGGTTGAAAAATCAGGCAGCATCTCAGAGGTCCGCCATCCGGCGCAGGCCGACGAGCCGGTCGCCGATCACCAGAACGCCGATCGAGAGCAGGATCAGCAGCGTCGAGATCGCCGCGATGGTCGGGTCGGGGCTCTCCTCGACATATTGCAGCATCTGTATTGGCAAGGTCTTGGTCCAGGCGTCGGTGAAGAAGATCGAGATCGGATAATTGTCCATCGAGGCGAGAAAGGCGAACATTCCCGACGTCAGGAAGGCCGGCGCCAATGACGGCACGAGGACTTTCAGGATCGCCTTGGGATAGGGCAGGCCCAGCGTCCGGGCGGCGTCGATCAGCGTGAAATCAAACAGCGACAGCGAGGCGAATACGGTCCTGACCACATAGGGCAGGGTGATCACGACATGGGCGATGATCAGGCTCAGCCAGACATCGCGCAGCCCGGCCGCGCGAAAACTCTCCAGCATGGCGATGCCGATCACGAGTCCCGGCAGCATCAAAGGCGAGACCAGGAAGGTGACGACCGCCTCGCGACCACGGAACTGTCCGCGCAGCAGGCCGATGGCGCAGAGCGTGCCGAGCACGAGCGCGACCACAGTCGAGAGCGCTGCGAGCTTCAGGGACACGAAGACCGGCGGCCAGAGATCGCGGGAGCGGGCGAGCGCCTCGTACCAGCGCAGCGACCATGACGGCGCCGGCAGGGTGAAGACCGGGCTCGAACCCAAGGATACGGCGACCGTCACCACGAGCGGCGTCATCAGGAACACGACCGTGAACGTCGCCAGCACCGCCGTGAGCCAGCCGGCGGCTTTCTCGATCGCCGTCATGATGCGCCTCCCAGTCGGCGCGACAGCCAGGAACTCGCCACCACGATCGCCACTGTGAGCGCCAGCAGCACCACGGCCGTGGTCGCGCCGAGCTGTTCGTTACGCATGAACAGAAAGGAGCGGCCGGTCAGGGTCGCCAGCGTCTGGAAGCGGTCGCCGATGACGAGGCTCGGGACCACATACATCGAGGCCGCCATCGAGAAGACGAAGGCAATCCCGGTAACGATGCCCGGCAGCGACAGCGGTATGGCGACCTTGAAGAAGCGGTAGAGCGGCGAGGCTCCCAATGTGGCTGCGGCCTCTCCCAGCCGGGGGTCGACCAGCTTCAGCACAGAATAGATCGGCAGGATCATGAAGGGCACGAAGATGTTGGCCGCGCCGATGACGAGGCCGGTCTCGGTGAACAGCAGCCGCTGCGGCTCGCTCCAGATGCCGAGGCCCGTCATGATCTGCGAGACGACGCCGTCGCGGCGCAGCACGATCTGCCAGGCGAAGGCCTTGACCACGACACCGACCGAGAGCGGCAGGATGATCGCGACCAGGATCGCGGCCTGGGCAAAGCCGCCGGCCCGCGCCAGGACCAGCGCGGTCGGATAGCCGATCACGAGGCAGACCAGGGTCACCAGAGCCGCGCTGCGCAGGGTGTTGGCGATCACCATCCAGTTGAACGGATCGGCGAAGAAGCCGGCGAAAGACGACAAGCCGCCGGCTCCAAACAGGCTGCGGCCGAGCAGAAAGACCAGCGGCAGGCCGTAGACGATGGCGAGGTAGACGACGGCCGGCGCGGCCAGCAGCAGGACCGGGTCGAACCGGCGCGCCGGGCTCACGCGGCCATTCCTTCTGTCGGTGCGGGGTAGATTAGTGTGTCGGCGTGCCGCCAGCCGAGCGAAAGCATGGCGCCCGGCGCGATGCCGGCGGGCGCTTCATGCGCTTCGACGAGCAGCCGTCCGCCCGAAGCCTCGAAATGGAGTTGCACGCGCGCGCCCTGAAAGACCGCATCGGTCAGGCGTGCCTCGATGCTGTTCTCGCCCGCCGCGCCGACGGCGATCCGCTCGGGCCGCACGCCGACGAGCACCTTGCTGCCGGCGATGAAACGGCCGGGCGCGCGGATCGTGCCGAGTGCGGTCTCGACCGAGACCGAGCCGTTTTCCTCGGAAAGAACCGTGCCCGCGAGCCTGCTCGACAGCCCGACGAAATCGAGCGCGAACGGCGTCGTCGGCCGGTGGTAGATTTCGGCTGGCGTGTCGAGTTGCTCGATCTGGCCGCGATACATCACGGCGATGCGGTCCGACATCGTCAGCGCCTCGTCCTGGTCATGCGTGACGAAGATCGCGGTGGTGCCGACCTCGCGCAGAATGCGCCGGAGATCGATCTGCATGGCCTCGCGCAGCTTGCGGTCGAGCGCCGAGAACGGCTCGTCGAGCAACAACAGCTTCGGGCCGACCGCGAGCGCCCGGGCCACTGCGACGCGCTGCTGCTGCCCGCCCGAAAGCGCGCGGACAGAACGCTCGGCGAAGGCCGCCATCTGCACGAGACCAAGGAAACGCGCCACGGTGGGCGCAATCGTATCTGTCGGCGCACCGCGCGCCTTCAGCCCGAAGGCGACGTTCTCCGCGACGGTGAGATGCGGGAAAAGCGCGTAGTTCTGAAAGACGACGCCGACATCGCGCTTGTGCGGCGGCCGGCGGGTGAGTTCTTCGCCGTCGAGGACGACGCGGCCGCTATCTGGCGTCATCAGCCCGGCGACGATGCGCAAAAGCGTGGTCTTGCCGCAACCCGAGGGACCCAGCAGCGAGATGAACTCGCCGCGCCCGACGGCAAGATCAACGCCATCGAGGATCGTGACGGCGCCGAAGCTCTTGCTGGCGTTGGTGATATCGAGAAAAGCCGGAGTCACCGGCGCGCTCCTGCTCAGATCGCCATGTCGCGATCCCAGCGCTTGACCCAGTCGTTCCGCTGGGCGGCGACATTGGCCCAGTCGATCTGGTGGATCTTCACATCGGCCGCGAGCCCTTCGGGCCTTGGCACGGCCTTGTTGGTGGCGAGCGAGAAGGTCGGGCCCGCGAGCTTGGTCTGCATTTCCGCGCCGAGCAGTTCGTTGACATAGGCGAAGGCGAGATCGGCATGCGGCGCGCCCTTGACGACCGCGATGCCCGACGGCATGGCGAAGACGCCTTCCTTCGGCGCGACGAGCTCGATCGGCGCGCCTGCGGCCTTGCGCTCCAGCGCGTAGGACGACATCGCCGGTCCGATCATGTAGGCCTCGCCCTGTTCGAGCAGGTTATAGGCTTGGGGCTGCTGGGTGTAGATCGTCAGCAGGTTCGGCTTCAGCGCGGCGAGCTTCTTGAAGCCGGCGTCGGTGTCCTTCTGGACCGCATCCAGCGAGCCGCCGGCCAGCATACCGGCGACGAAGAGCGACGGCAGGCCTTCGGTGTTCTGGAGCGACGGAATGATGATGCGAGCCTTGTATTTCGGTTCGAAGAGATCCGCCCAGGACGAGGGCGGGGTTTTCATCGCGCTCTTGCTGTAGGCGACGCCGAGCCAGGGCTGGAGATAGTTCGCCCACATCCCGTCCATATGGACGGAGCCGGGCAGGAGGTCGGGCAGGTTCGCCGTCTTGGCCGATGTCAGCGGATCGAGCAGATCCTCCTTCACCGCCAGGATCATGACGGGGTCGTCCATCTGGACGACCGACATGTACTGCTTGCCCTTGTTCTTCTGCATCTTCTCGAGGTTGACGAGAGACCGGGTGCCTTCGAACAGCACCTTGCAATTGTATTTCTTCTCGAACACCGGGACGACGATCTGCTCGACCCAGGGCTTGTGACCGGCGGCGCCGCCGACCACGAGTTCGCGCGTCTGGGCACGGAGCACGGCGGGGGTGGAGATCAGCGCCGCGGCGCCGGCAGCGCCGGCGAGCAGGGAGCGACGGGTCGGCCTGGCGAAGATGGGAGCGGCCATGACGAAGTCCTTTCGATTGCGGAAAGTCCATGTCGTCAAAGCAACCGCCGTGCCAAACTCGCACCAGCGGTCCAAATCGACATATAAGTGATTTATATCAATATATTACTGGTATTCCAGGCGAGTAGCCTTGTGCTGGGAGTTTCTGGCATGAGCAATTTTTTGTGCACAATCACTAATTGATTGTGCTCTTTATGGCGGCGAGCCTGCCAAAAGATCGAGCAGAGAACCGATTGGCGCTTTCCGATGCAGGGGCGATAATCGCGTCATGAACGAAGAGATGATTCACGCGATCCTGACGCGCGTCCTGCGCGCCGGCAGGCTGCCCGGAGGGGTCAAGCTCGGCGAGCACCGGCTGGCCGAGATCTTCGACGTCAGCCGCGAGCGCATCCGCCGGGTGCTGCATCGGCTGGGCCATGACCGCCTGCTCGACGTCGTGAAGAACCGCGGCGCCTTCACCATCGAGCCCGATCTGCACGAGGGGCGACTGGTCTATGAGGCAAGGCGAATCCTGGAGAGCGGGATGGCCGCCCATCTCGCCGACAATCTGACGGAGGCGCAGATCGTGCGGCTGCGCGAGCATATCGAGGCCGAGGCCGAGGCGATGCGGCTCGGCGACCAGGCGGGCTGGCAACGGCTTTCGGCCGAATTTCATTTCGTGCTGGCGGAGATGACCGGAAATCCGCTGGTCCAGCGCCAGGCCCATGAGCTGATCAGCCGGACGCTGATGCTGGTGAAACGCTACGAGACGACAGCGGGCTCGGCCTGCGGTTGCGAGGAGCACCGCGCGATCTTCCGCGCGCTGGCGGCGCGCGAGCGCGGCAAGGCGGTCAAGGCGATGACGACGCATCTCTCCCTCGTCGAGACCCGGCTGCGCCCCACCCTGTGCGAGGCTGTCGGCCCCTCGCTGGAAGAGGTTTTGGGAGAAGAGATCGCGGCCTTCGGAGACGCGCGCGTGCCGATGGCGGCCGAGGCGTAGTCGACGATGCCGCTGGTGGGTTGAAAATGCGCTGGCAACGCCTGCTCATGGCGACCGCTCTCGCGGCCGCCTTCATCGTCGCCATCCCCGCGACAGGCTTCACCCAGAGCGCGGCCGCCGAGGACAGGCCGGGATCGCTGCCGGACTTCGCCGGCCGGGAGGCAAACTTCGACTGCAGCGTCGACGGCCATTCCTTCAAGGTCGTCGGCCGCCAGGGCATGGATCGCGCCCGCTGGGACGAGACGCTCAGCTGGATGACGGAGAAGCGCAACATGTCCGCTCCGGATGCCGAGACGCGCAAGGTCCTGCTCGACTATCCGGCGCTGGCGTACCCGACCAAAGCTCCGCCCCAGAGTAGCGGCTGAGTCAGCCCCTTCGTGCCAAAGCCCTGACGGAAGCCGGTACACCGCGCGAAACGCGTGTCTCGCGGCGGCGGTCATCGCTGCTGGCGCCTTGCCGCGCAAGCGCGAGACGAGGCGCATCTCGAATGCGGTGCAGGTTTGGTCCGATCCGGATCAACGCGCAAGCAAGCCCCTGTCAGACAAGGCTCATCACCGGCGCAAACTGCAACCGGCCCGACACCTCCGTCACTCGGGAATATCCGCAACGAGGATCGAGCCTGTCTCGGATTCGGTGATGAAGAGCTGCTTCTCGTCGGCTGCGAAGACCATGTTCGTCGTATGGGTCCCGGCGCAAGATTCGATACGATAGAGCGGTTCCCCGCGCGGGCTCATCAACCAGACGACGCCGAGGCCGATATGCGCGATCGCGAGCCGTCCCCTGCGATCGATCGCGAGGCCATCGGGACCGCCGCCGCCCGATAGCTGGATGTAGACCCCAACCTTGGCGACGGTTCCATCCGTCATCAACGGCACGCGCCAGACGGCATTCGCGCGCGTCATCGCGACGTAGAGCACGCTCTCGTCGGGCGAAAGCACAAGACCGTTCGGGCTTGGCCCGTTGTCGATCAGGCAGTCGACATGACCGTCTGCCCGCTGCCGGAAGACGCGTCCGGTCGGATCATGCAGGCCGCTCAAGCCCTGGTCGGTGAAGAAGACCTCGCCCTTGTTCGACACCGTCAGGTCGTTCAGCGCCTTCAGCCGCTCCAGCCTGACGCGGCTGAGCCGAGGACTGATCTCGCCTGTCCCTGGATCGAGGCGAACCAGCCCGTTCTTGTAGTCGGCGATCAGCAACTCCCCGCCCGGCAGCAGCTTCATGCCATTGGGCTCTCCGTCATACTCGACGACGAGGCTGAATTCGCCGGTGGCCGCGACGTGGAAGACGCGGCCCCACGGGATGTCGACGCAATAGAGCCCGCCCTTGCCATCAAGGACGGGACCTTCGAGCAGCGAATGCCCCCAATGGGCGCCCGGCTGATGCCGGTGCCATTCCGAGGTTGCCGCCGGCTTGCGAAAGTGGTCGGGCAGCCTGGCGAAAAGCCGTGTCGTCAGAATGGCTGGTGGGGCGAACATATCATCTCACTTCAGCGTCTGCGGCAGCCACAAGGCGATGCCGGGAAAGAAATAGAGCAGGAAGGCGAAGCCGATAATCAGGAAGCAGTAGGGCAGCGAGGCCCAGGCCACATCCGAAAGCTTCCGGTCGGGCACGATCGACTGAACCGCGAACAGGTTCAGCCCCATTGGCGGAGTCAGGGCGCCAAGCTCGATGAACACGACCAGGATGATGCCGAACCAGACGATGTCGTATCCAAGCGCCGGCAGCGCAGGATAGAGCAGCGGCACCGTCAGCAGCACGATGGAGAGGCCGTCGATGAACATGCCGACCACGAGATAGATCAGCAGTAGGATGCAGAAGAACGCGAAGGCCGGCACATCCAGCGCGGCAAGCCAGCCTGCGAGCCCCCGACCGACGCCCGAGGACACGATCGCGAAATTGAGCAACTGCGCATTCAGCGTGATGAACATCACGACAGCGCTGGTCAGGAGGGCATTGACCAATGCCTTGCGGAAGCGGGCGGCGCTGAGCTCGCGATAGAGCAGCGACATCAGCAGCGCGATCAGGCAGCCGAAGGCCGAGGCCTCGGTGGGTGTCACGATGCCGAAATACATGCCGCCGATGACGGCCGAGATCAGCAGCATAACCGGCAGCACATCGCGAAGCGGCTGGCCTGGTACCTCCGCCGCCACGGCCTCGCGGCTCGGCATCAGTTGCGGCGACAGGGTCACGCGGATCGCGACATAGACCGAGAAGATCAGCGCGAGCAGGATCCCCGGCACGACGCCGGCCATGAACAGGTCGATGATCGAGGCCTGCGTGATCGAGCCGTAGACGATCAGCGGAATGCTGGGCGGGATCAGAATGCCGAGGCAGCCGCCGGCTGTCAGCGTTCCCAAGGTAAGGCGGTCGTCGTAGCCGCGAGCCCGCATTTCGCCGACTGCCACCGTGCCCACGGTCAGCGCCGTCGCCACCGACGAACCGGCGATGGCCGAGAAGATTGCGCAGCCAAAGATGTTGGTCTGGGCGAGGCCTCCGGGAATATGTCGGAACAGCGGCGTGATGCCGGTGTAGAAGCGCGTCGCAATGCCGCCCTGCAGGATGAGCTCGCCCATCAGGATGAAGAGCGGGATCGAAACCAGTGTGAAATTCGTCGCGGTGTTCCAGATGATGTCGCCGAAGCTCGGCCAGAGCATCGTGCCAGACGTCATCGAGACGCCGACGATGCCGACGAAGCCCATTGCCGCACCGATGCTGGCGCCGCCGACAAGGCAACCTCCCAGCAGGGCGAGATAGATCAGCAGCAGGTCGGTCCAGTTCATGGCCGCCCCTCGGGGCGTCCGGCCGCGGTGCCGCGCGCCTTGCGCCATGCGGTTTCGATGAAGGCCAGCGCCAGCAGCGCGAAGCCGAATGGCATCAGCGCCTGCGGCCAGGCCAGCGGCGTCTGCGACATCTCGATCGAGCGCGAGTCGAACTGGAAGCTCGTCAGGGCCAGTTTCCCGGTCGCCCAGCACAGCACCAGGCTGACCCCGAACCCGATCAGCGCGCCGAAGGTTTCGGCGGCGCGCTGGAGCGGCGGGCTCAATCGCTCGACAATACCGTCGACGCGCAGGAAGCGCTCGCGCCGCATCGCGGCGGTGAGACAAAGCATGGTGACGGCGCAGAGCCCGTAACCGGAAAACTCGTCGGAGACCTGGGTGGAGCGCGACAGCAGCGTTCGCGCTCCGATCTCGATATTCATCAGCAGCCCCAGCCCGATCAGGATGATCGCAGCCAAAGCGACGAGCCAGCGGTCGAGCTGGTCGAAAAAACGGGTCAGCATGACCGGTGCTCGCCGCTGAAGCGGCGCTCCCCTCAGTTGCAGGCGGCCACGGCAGAATCGAGCATCGCCTTTGCCGGCGCGCCGTTCTTTTCGGTCCATTCCTGCCAGATCGGCTTGACCGTCTGCTGCAACTGGGCGTTTTCGGCGGCGCTGACCTCGCGCAGCTTGACTCCCTTTTCGGCCAGGATCTTGCGCGCATCCTTGTCGGCCTGGATCAGCTCGGTGCGGTAGCGGCCGGCCCATTCCTGCGACTTGGCCTGCAGGAGTTGCTTCAGGTCGGCCGGCAGCTTGTCGAGCGCCGCCTGGTTCACCGCCACGATCTGATGCGCGAGCGTCAGGTTCAGCATCAGCGCATAGGGCGTGACCTCGTTGAACTTCCAGTCGAGAGCCGGCACGGCGGCCGTGAAGGCGCCGTCGACGACCTTGCGCTGCAGGGCCGGAATGACTTCCGCCGGCGTGATCGAGACGCCGGAGCCGCCGAGCAGCCGCATCATCTCGCTCTGCTCGCGGTTCCAGGAACGGGCCTTCAGGTTCTTGAACGCGTCGAGCGTCTCGACCGGCTTGGTCAGCCAGAGCTGCTGGGGCGGCATCACCCATTGCATGGCGCTGTGGACCTTGAAGCGCTTGCCGAGTTCGTCGTCGATGGCAGGCGCGATCGCGGGCGCGACCTTGTCGTAGAACTTGTCCATCGAGGTGCAGGAGAACGGCATCGACAGCGCGTTCAGCGCCGGCACGTCGCCGGCGACGAAGCCGAAGGCGACATCGCCCATCTCGACCTGGTTCTGCGCGACGATCCGGAGCACGTCGGCCGCCTTGTAGGGCAATTCGCCGGAGGCGAAGACGCTGATTTTGAAGCGCCCGCCACTGGCCTTGCCGATATCCTCGGCGAAGGCCTTGTGCAGCAGGGTCGGCTTATCGTTGGCGGCGAAGTAGGTGTAGAATTTCCACTCCACATCCGCAGCGCGGGCAGCGGTCGCGGAGATGGCAAGCGCTGTGAGCGCAGTCACGGTGGTAAGACGCATCGTATCCTCCCAAGGATGATGCCGCATTCGCGGTCGTTGTTCGTGAACCGCCGTTCGGCGGCGAAGCTCAGCGATAGACAAGATCCCGCAAGGCGAGCGAAATCCAGGGCATATAGGTGATCAGCATCAGGCAGGCGAAGACGACGCCGATGAAGGGCAAAAGCGACTTGGTCATCCGGTCGAGCGAGATCTTTGCGACCGCGCAGGCCGCGAACAGGTTGACGCCGAAGGGCGGCGTGATCATGCCGAGCGCCAGATTGACCACCATGACCATGCCGAAATGCACGGGATCGATGCCGAAGCGCATTGCGACCGGGGCCAGGATCGGCGCCAGCACGATGATGGCCGCGGAGGTCTCGATGAACATCCCGATGACGAAGAGGAAAGCGTTGACCGCCAGCAGGAACGACCAGCCGCTGTCGAATGTCGCGATGATATAGGCGCCGATCTGCGCCGGCACGCCGGCGCGCGTCAGCAAAAAGCTGAACAGCCCGGCCATCGCGATGATCAGCATGATGACCGAGGACGAGACCACGGATTTGCGCAGGATGGCGAGCACGCCGGCGAAATCGAGCTCGCGATAGACGAAGCAACTGACGATCAGTGCGTAGAAGACCGCGACGATCGACGCCTCCGTCGGCGTGAAGACGCCGCCATAGATGCCGCCGAGAATGATCACCGGCATCATCAGCGCCAGCCCCGCCGCACGCGTCGCCGGCCAGACGGTCAGGCGACCCTCGCGATCGGTCTTGCCGTAGCCCCGGATGCGGCACCAGACCCAGACCGAAAACATCAGCGCGCCGGCGATCAGGATGCCGGGGCCAAAGCCGGCGACGAAAAGCTCGCCGATCGAGACTTCAGCGGCGACGCCATAGAGGATCATCGGGATGGAGGGCGGGATGATGACGCCAAGTTCGGCGGCGCTCGCCTGCAGCGAGGCCGCGAAGGAGACAGGATAGCCGTGCTTGATCATGGCCGGGATCAGGATCGCGCCGATGGCGAAGGTCGTGGCGACGCTGGAGCCCGAGACGGCCGCAAAGATCATGCAGGTCAGGATGCAGGTGCAGGCAAGTCCGCCCTGGACGCCGCCGACGAGGCTCTTGGCGAAATCGACGAGACGCCGCGAAATCCCGCCCTCGCCCATCAGATTGCCGGCGAGGATGAAGAACGGCACGGCAGCCAGCGGGAACTTGTCCAGCGAGGCGAAGGCCTGCTGCGCCACGAGCACGAGCGGCAGCGAGGTATGGAGACCCAATCCCGCAACCGCCGCCAGACCGACGGCGATCGCGACCGGAACCGAGCACAGGAACAGCACGCACATCGTGACGAGCATGGTCGCGGTCATAATCTTGTCCTCAGACCGCGGTTTCGAGTTCTTCGCGGCGCGGATCGAAGAAGTGCGCCACCACGGCCAACATCGAGATAAGCGCGCCGGTGGGGATCGCGGCGTAGGCGAAGCTCACCGGAATCTCCAGGCCGGCGAGGTTCTGGAAGCGCACGCGGCTGGTCAAATCGAAGCCGAACCAGACGAGGACGCCGAGCAGGGCGAGCGTCGCCAGCGCGATGACAGCCTCGAGCAGGCGTCGCTGCCGGCCGCGCGCCAGCCGATAGAGCAGGTCTACCGAAATCAGCGAACCCGCCCGCACGGCGGCGGCCAGCCCGAGATAGGCCATCCAGATCAGCATCATCCGGATCAGCGGCTCCGACCATGTCGCCGGCTCCCGCAAGACGAAGCGGGTCAGCACCTGGAAGAGGCCGGCGCAGGCTGCGATCGTCATCGCGATGCAGCCCATTGCCAACGCCGCGCCGGTGACGATGCGCTCGGTCGCCAGCAGCAGGGCGACCGGGCGGCCTGGCTGCGTGTTCACTTCTGGTCCCTGATGCGGGCGATGGTGGCTTCGCCGAAGCGTTTGCCGAGCTCGGCGAAGGCGGGCTTCAAAAGGTCCTGGAACTTCGCGGTATCGACCTTCTCGACAACCTGCAGGCCAATCTTGCGGAGCTCGTCGACGCCGGTCTTTTCGACCTTGGCGACCTCGTCCTTGCAGATCGCCATGGCGCGGCGGCCGGCCTCGACGAACAGCTTCTGATCCTCGGGCGAAAGCGCCTCGAAAGCGCGCGGCGCCATGACGAAGCCGACGGGCGTGAAGGCGTGGTTGGTGATCGTGAGGTACTTCTGCACCTGCCCGAACTTGTTGTTCAGGATCGCGCCGATCGGGTTCTCCTGGCCGTCGACGACGCCCTGCTGGAGGGCTGTGAACACCTCCGGCAACGCCATCGGCGTCGGCAGGGCGCCGAGCGCACGCCAGACCTGCAAGTGGATCTGGTTCTCCTGCGTGCGGATCTTCAGACCCTTGACGTCGTCGGGTCCGTTGACCGGCCGGCGGCTGTTGGTGAGCTGGCGAAAGCCGATGCCGCCGAAAGCGAGACCCTGCAGGCCCTTGGCCTTGAACTTGGCCAGGATCTCCTGGCCGATCGGTCCGTCGAGGACCGCCTGGGCATGATCGAAGTCGCGAAACAGGAACGGGATGTCGAAGACCTGAACCTCGGGCACGAAGTTCGCGATCACCGAAGTCGAGGGAACGGTGAGGTCGACAGTGCCGATCTGCAGGCCTTCGAGAACCTCGCGGTCGCCGCCCAGCGCCCCGCCGGGATGCAGGCGAACCTCGATGCGGCCATTGGTCTTGGCCTTGATCTCCTCGGCGAAGGCGGTCATCGCGACGCCTTCAGGCGCCGTGACGCGGCCGACGAAGGCCAGGTTCAGCACTTTCGGCTGCTGGGCCGAGGCAGTGCCAAGGCCGGCGAGGCAGGCCGCGCCGAACAGCACGGAACGGAGGATGGCTGTCAATCTCATGGTCGTCTCTCCTCTAAAATGCGCTGTCGGTTGAATCCGACGAGCCGGTTATTCGATGGTCCAATGGTTGGCGATGAAGGGCGCAAGTCTTTCAGGCGTCAGGTCGAGCCCCAGTCCGGGAGCGTCGGGCACGGCAAGCGCGCCGTCCCCGTCGAGCGGATGGCTGGCAAAGGCGGTGCGCAACGGATTTTCCGAGGGATCATATTCGAAGAGCGGCCAGCGCAGGCGGCCGCGCCGCTCCGGCAGGCAGGCGGCAAAATGCAGCGACGCCTGGAAATTGACGACCGAGCCCCAGACATGGGGCACCAGCGCGACCTCGAACGCTTCGCAAAGCGCGGAGATGCGCATGCCTTCCGACAACCCGCCGCACAGGCCGATATCGGGCTGGATGAAGTCGAACACGCCGGCCGTGAGATAGTCGCGGAAGGCGCGCAGCCCAAACAGCGCCTCGCCACCCGCCAGCGGTATCGGCGAACTGGCGGCGAGACGGCGATAGCCCGGCAGGTCGTCATGCGCGATCGGCTCCTCGAGCCAGACCGGATCGACCTCGGCGAGCCGTTTGGCGATCGCGCTGGCGCCCTCGACGGTGAAGCCCTCGTTGAGATCGACCATCAGCGGCATCGCATCGCCGATCTGGGTGCGGACCCTCCGCGCCGTGGCGCCGTCCTTCGCCGGGGCGGTGCCCATCCGGAGCTTGATCGCCCTGAACCCGGTTTCAAGGTATCCGGCGATGTCGGCCTCGAAATCACGATAGGGATCGTTGCCGGGCTTCATGAACGGTCCGCTGACATAGGCGGGAAGCCGGTCCCGCAATTTGCCGCCGAGCAGGGCGTGGACCGGCCGTCCGGCGATCTGTCCCGCGAGATCCCACAAGGCGACGTCGAGCCCGCCGAGCGCCATGGTCGAGATGCCGCGTCGGTCGTAGCCAAGCTTTGCCGCCATCGCCTGCCATGCCGCGCGCGGGGTCGTCGCATCGCGGCCGATCAGGACCGGCGCGAAATGCTCGCGCACGATCGCGGCAGCCGCACCCGGATAGGCCCAGGTCTCGCCCCACCCGACCGCGCCCGTATTGCTGGTGACACGCAGCAGCAGCGCGCCACGGCGATCGAACATCTGCCGCGAATTGCCGACGGTCTCGCTCAGTTGGGCGGAGAGCTCGAATCCGTCGATGCGGACGATCTGGGGAGGCGCGGAGAGCATGGCTGACGATGGGTCGCGGCAGGGACGCCATCCTAGAGCAGCTTTGCCATCGCCAATCTAATTTGATTATCTGCAGAGGTATCTATCAGGAAATCAAATGAGAGGATGCTGCGAGCATGAGATTCACCATCGCGCAGCTGGAGGCCTTCTTCTGGACAACGAA
Source organism: Allobosea sp. P2_A10 (assembly GCF_056405115.1). NCBI lineage: Bacteria > Pseudomonadati > Pseudomonadota > Alphaproteobacteria > Hyphomicrobiales > Alloboseaceae > Allobosea > Allobosea sp. P2_A10. The sequence continues at coordinate 60,538 of NZ_JBFUCS010000011.1, forward strand.
GCTGGGCTCGCTCAGCAAGGCCGCAGGGCATCTTCATATGTCCCAACCGACCATCTCCCTGCGGCTGCGCGATCTCGAACAGGCGCTCGATGTCCGGCTCTTCCAGCGCAACGGCCGTGGGCTCGCGCCGACGACCGAAGGTCTCGCGCTGTTGCCGCGCGCGGCAGCCCTGCTCGAGGAAGCCGACCGGATCATGCTGCAGACCGATCCGGCGGTCGTGAGCGGGAGCATCCGCGTCGGCTTCGCCGAGGGCTTCGCGATGACCTGCCTGCCGGCGCTGCTGGAGACGGTACGCGCCGACTACCCGCTGCTGAAGGCCGAATACGTCGTCTCGATCAGCTACGAACTGGAGCGCGAACTCAACGACCGGCATCTCGACCTCGCCGTTCTGGTCAATCCGATCGGGCGGCCGGGCATGAGACTGGTTCCACTTGGCGTGCAGGACACCGCCTGGGTCGCCTCGGTCAAATGGGGGCTCGCCCCGGAGGTCCGCCCTGCCGACCTCTATCGTCTGCCCATCGTCAGCAATCAGCCGCGATCGGCGATGTTTCGCCAGATCAAGGACTGGTTCGCGACCGCCGGCCTCGAGCCGCTGCGACATGATCTCTGCAGCAGCGTCGCGGTCATCGGCCATCTTGTCTCATCGGGTGTGGCGCTCGGCGTCCTGCCGGCCAGGATGATGGAGGCGGAGATCAGCGCCGGGCTGGTCACCGTGCTGCGGCCGGTGCCGGACCTGAACCATGGCAGGGTCTACGCCAGCTATCCCGAGGGTGGGCTGACCGCGCCGGTGAGCGCGATGCTGAAATCAATCCAGAAGGCATTGGACGCGATCGGGTATCTCAAGGTCGACGGACGCGGCAAGATCACGTCGGAGATCAGTTTGTGCTGTGAGAAGGCGTCGTCCCCGCCGGAGGCAACAGGAATGGCACCTGACTTAAAACCCGCTGCGCCGCCGCGATGACCGCCTCGATCTCGGCTGTCGCGCCTCCGATGCGATGACCGGCGCAGAGCGAGGCGTGCCGGAAATCCGGCACCGAATGCAGCTTGACGACGCGCCCGCTGGCGAGAGCCGGCTCCATCAGCTTCACGGGCAGAAAGGCGGCCGCGACGCCCTCCTGGACCAGATGGGCGATGACCATCTGACCGGTGCAGAAGTCGAGCCGGCGTGGTTTCACGTCCGCCGCGCTGAACCACTCGGTGATCTGCCGATGCATGGCGGACGGCGGAGGATTGGTCAGGATCTGGCAATCCTGCAGATCGGCGGGCCGCACGATCGGGCCCAGGCCGAGACTGTCGGCGGCGACCCAGGCCGCCTCCTGGCGCCCGAGTTCGACCAGCCTGATCGGCGTGCCATCGCTGGGGTGAACCAGGAAGGCAAGGTCGAGCCGATGCTCGCACAACTCCTCCTCAAGCCGCGAGCTCGTCGCGACGGAGAGCTCGAGCCGCAGCAGCGGATGGAGCGAAGCGAGGTCCTTGAGAATTCGCGGCAGGCAGGCGACTGCAAATGTCTCCGGCAGGCCGACCTTCACCGTGCCGTGGAGCGCGCCGGTTGCTCCCGCCCGTTCGCGCATCCGGCCAAGCTCTTCGATGATGGCGATGGCGTGCGCGAACAGCAGGTCGCCATCGGGACTCAGCCTCAGCGCGGACCCGGAACGGTCGAAGACCTTGACCCCCAACTCGTCCTGCATGGACTTCAGCCGCAGCGAGACGGTCGGCTGCGCAAGAAAGAGATGTCTGGCGGCCGCCTGAACCGAGCCCAGTCGCGCGGTCCAGACGAAAGCCTCCAGTTCAGCGATCGTGGGGCGCATTGAAATTTCCAATGTTATTGCGCGAGATAATCTAATTGGATTTGCGATTACAATACAGCCTACGCTGTCCGCCAGAAGTCGGATAACCGACCTTCCAGGGGAGAGAGCAATGCAGCGACCGGCTCGGATTTTGGCGTTTCTGGCCACCTTCGGATTGTCCGCCGTGTGCGCACAGGCGCAGGACTTCCCGAAAATCAACCTCAAGGTGTCTGGCGGTAACCAGACCCAGAACCTCTTCCAGAAGATCTACAAGCCGTTCTTCACCGAGATGCTCGCGGCGAAAACCAACGGCGCGATCACGACCACCTTTGGATCACTCGAGGAACTCGGTCTGCGCGGCCCCGAAGTGCTGCGCCTGCTGCGGCAGGGAGTCTTCGATATCTCCGAGGCGACGATGAGCTACATGGCGGGCGAGGATTCGCGCTTTGATGGCCTCGATCTGCCCGGCGTCACTGTCGACATCGCGACCCAGCGCAAGGCCGCCGACGCCTTCCGGCCCGCGCTCGCCAAGGCGCTGGAGACGAAATACAACACCAAGCTCCTGAGCATGAGCCCGGTCGCGGCGCAGATGTTCTATTGCAAGGGCGAGATCGCAGGCCTCGACTCGCTGCGCGGCAAGGCGGTTCGCACCTTCAACCGGGCCATGTCGCAGATGGTCGAGGGGGCCGGTGGCTCCTCGGTCAACGTGCCTTTCGCCGAAGTCATCCCCGCAATGCAGCGCGGCGTCGCGCAATGCGCGGTGACGGGAACGTCGGCGGGCAATACGGCGCGCTGGTGGGAGGTGAGCGACCATCTCTATGCCCTGCCGATGGGCTGGTCGATGACCTTCTTCGGCGCCAATCTGAACAGTTGGAAGAAGCTCGACGAGAAGACGCGGACCTTCCTCGAGCAGCAATTCGTCGAACTGGAAGACCGCATGTGGGCGCAGGCCGGCAGCGATATCCAGGACGGCGTCAACTGCAACACCGGCTCCGGCCCGTGCAAGGACGGCATCGAGGCCAACCCGAAGATGAAGTTCGTCACGGTCTCCGACGCCGACAAGGTGACGGCGCAGAAGATCCTGCGCGAACGCGTGCTGCCGGACTGGGCCAAGCGCTGCGGCCCTGAATGCGTCGCCGAGTGGAACGCGACGGTCGGCAAGGTGGCGGGCGTCGAGGCGGCGGCGCAGTAATCCTGCGACCGAGCGAGGCGTATCGCCATGCAGAGATTTCACGCAGTCGTCGCGGCCGTCTCGCTGTGGATGGCGCGCATCGGCGGCCTGATGCTCGTTGGATCCTCGGTGGTGATCACCATGGAAATCCTGGCGCGCAAGGTGATCCACATCCCGTTCAGCGTCGGGACCGAGCTGTCGAGCTATGCGCTCGCCATCTCCGCGAGCTGGTCGTTCAGCTATGCGCTGCTCAACCGCGCGCATGTGCGAATCGACGTGATCAGGAACTGGACGCCGCCCGGCATCAGGTTCGGCCTCGACGTGCTGGCGCTCGGGATGCTTTGCGCCGTCGCGCTGGTGCTGGCCTGGTTCGCCTGGGATACGGTCGACACGTCCCGGGCACTGGGCGCCCGTGAGAACACCTCGCTCGGCACCCTGCTGGTGATCCCGCAAGGGCTCTGGTTCGCCGGCTTGCTCTGGTTTGCTTTCGTCTGCGTGGAACAACTCGGCCTGGTCGCGTTCGCGCTCGTCAGCGGCGACAGGGCCGCCGCCGATGCGATCGTCACGACGCCCGACGTCGCCGACGAGATCGAAGAGGCGCTCGACGCCGTCGACGCACAGCCCGTGATTGCGAGGTAGGCAAGATGGTCCCAACCTCGCTCGGCCTTCTGATCGTCCTGCTCGGCCTCAGCATCCCCGTAGGTGCGGCGCTGCTTTTGCTCGCGCTTTCGCTCGGAGCGGTGTTCTCGCCGATGCCGATCTATCTCGCCATGGGCGAGGTCATCTGGTCGGCCTCGACCAATGCCATCCTCGTCAGCGTGCCACTCTTCGTCCTGCTCGGCGAGGTCCTGCTGCGCTCAGGCATGGCGGACCGGCTCTACGGTTCAATGAGCCATTGGCTCGCCTGGCTGCCGGGCGGCCTGATGCACGCCAATATCGGCGCCTCGATGGTGTTTGCGGCGACCTCCGGGTCGAGTGTGGCGACCGCCGCCACGATCGGAACGGTCGCGACTCCCGTCATCAAGACTTATGGCTATGGCGAGAAGCTGTTTCTCGGCACGGTCGCCGCCGGCGGAACGCTGGGGATCCTGATCCCACCCTCGATCAACCTGATCATCTATGGCTGGTTGACGCAGACCTCGGTGCCGCAGCTTTATCTCGCCGGTTTCGTGCCCGGCATCGTGCTCGGCCTGATCTTCATGGCGACGATCCTGATCTGCTGTCTCATCCGGCCGGAATGGCGCGGGCGCGCGATCGAGACCTCCTGGAAGGAGCGCGTCGGGAGCCTGGGCGGGCTCGTGCCGCCGGGCATCATCTTCCTGATCGTGATCGGCAGCATCTATGCGGGGCTGGCGACGCCGACGGAATCGGCGGCGCTCGGCGTCGTCGTGGCGATCGGGCTGGCGGCGTTCAATCGGAAGCTTTCCGTCAGGATGATTCTCGAGGCTCTCGACGGCACGATGCGGACCTCGGCGATGATCATGCTGATCGTCGCTTCCGCCTTCTTCCTGAACTTCGTGCTGTCGGCGATCGGCCTCGTCGGTGCGCTGAACGGCTTCATCACCGGCCTCGGGCTCGGCCCGATGGGCACGCTGGTCGCGATCATCATCTTCTACCTGATCATGGGCTGCTTCATGGAGCCGCTGCCGATGATGATCGTGACGATTCCGATCATCGTTCCTGTCGTGGTCCACGCCGGCTTTGACCCAGTCTGGTTCGGCATCATGGTGGTCCTGCTCTGCGAGACCGCGATGATCACGCCGCCCGTCGGGGTCAATCTCTATGTCGTCCAGGGCGTGCGAGGGCGTGGCGTCATCAGCGACGTCATCCTCGGCGTCCTGCCCTTCATCGGAAGCCTGCTCGTCATGATCGTCCTGATCATCCTCGCGCCCGGCATTGTCATGTGGCTGCCGCGGCTCATCGGCGCGCAGTGAAAATCATCGAACGATCTGCATTTCGGAGAACAATGTGACCTATCCGCGAACCGTATCGCTGCGTGGCAAGTCGATAGAGATTACGCAGGCCAAGCGTGCCGCCCGCGTCGCCGAGATGCCGGAGATCGACTGGATCGAGGACCGCGATCTGCGCGACAAGGTTATCGACGCCTGGGTCGCGGCGCTGGAGGCGCATGGCTTCACGCAGATCGGCGAGATGAAGCCCTCGGGCAATTACGACTCGAACCCGCTTCTGACGGGCACGCAATGCGACCACATGCGCTCGGTCTGCCGGCTTGCGGTGAAAACCGCCGAGGAGATGGCCGCGCTCTTCCCGAACTTCCGCTATGACCGCAACATTCTGATCGCCGGCGCGCTCTGCCACGACATCGGCAAGGTCTGGGAGTTCCAGCCGGACAATGTGAAGCGCTGGAAGGCCGATCCCTACGCCGTCGGCTTCCCTTCGATCCGCCACCCCGGCTATGGCGTCTTCATCTGCTTCAGCATGGACCTGCCGGAAGCGGTCGCCCACATCGCGGCGGCGCATTCGGCCGAGGGTGAATTGCTGGAACGCAGCCTGGAGAACACCATCGTCCACTGGGCCGATGTGACCTTCTGGAAGGTCGTGCAGGCAGGCCGCCAGTTCGCCGAAACCGATACCTGGCTCGATGGCCTGACCGGCGGCATCAGCGGTCAGCCGAAATCCGCCTGACAATGATTTTAAGACGATGCCCCGCACGCGCGCCTGCATGCGATGGGCGCGTTGAAACAGCAGATGTAACGGAAAGCGTTTGTTCCAGGCGGTTGCTCTGGGCCAGAAGCGCCACCGGAAGGTGGGATATTCTCCGACGAAGCGTGACGTGCCGCCCAGATTTCACCCAACGCTGAGTTCGTTTCTGGCGGGTTTGGCGTCTGTTCGGGCGAGTGATGAGACGGGCTCAGGCGCCGTGCCGGAATCGAGGCTTTCCGGTCGGTGCGCGGACGGAGCACGTTCACCTTCCGTTGCCGCACCTGAAAAGCTTCTTCCTGTTCAGGGACGCACGGGGCGCAGTTCGCGGCGGCCCCCGGTTCTATTGGAATCAAGAGCTCGGCCTGCCAGGGAGCGCCTCGGGTCGCTGGGGCGGGAGTAGGGGCGTCGGCAGGCAAATAAGAAATTTTTCGTATAAACTTCAAGATGTTATAAGATGTGAATGGCGGACAGGGAGGGATTTGAACCCCCGATACCCTTGCGGGTATGCCGCATTTCGAGTGCGGTGCATTCAGCCGCTCTGCCACCTGTCCGCGGTCGCGTCGTCTGGTCGAAGCGGGCTCGTACTACACGCGGGATCGGGCGGAGACAAGTCGTGAGGCCGTTATAAATCGCTCTTCATGACGGCAATCTGTGCGGTCGGGCATGCTTTCGCTTGACCTTGCGGGCCCGCGCGACTATCGAGCCTTCCATCCGGCGTGGGGAAACCCGCGCCCGATCTCTTTTTGGCGTCCCGGTTTCGCTTATTTGCGCGCCTTAAGTCCCGAAAGAGCAAACCCGACCACGCAACCGACTGCCAAAAAGCTGTCCCGCGTGCGCCTCCTTCAGGAGGCCATGACAGGGCAGGGCCGAACATGGAGGATAAAATGTTCGCAGTCATCAAGACCGGCGGAAAGCAATTCCGCGTTGCCGCCAACGACCGTATCACCACCGCCAAGATCGAGGGCAACCCGGGCGACACCGTCGCCTTCGGCACCGTGCTGATGCTGACCGATGGCGACAAGAACACGCTCGACGCCAAGGCGCTGGGCGAGATCACCGTCGCCGGCGAGATCGTCGAGCAGGCGCGCGGCGAGAAGGTCATCGCCTTCAAGAAGCGCCGTCGCCAGAACTCGAAGCGCAAGCGCGGCTTCCGCGCCGAGCTGACCGTGATCCGCATCACCGACATCCTCACCGGCGGCAAGAAGCCGGAGATGAAGAAGGGCGATGCCTCCGCCGTGGCCCTGAAGGCGGCCTCGACGGAAACCAAGAGCAAGGCTGCTCCGAAGGCCGCCAAGGCCGATGCCTCCGCCATGGATGCCTCGAACCTCTCGCTGATCTCGGGCATCGGCCCGACCATCGAGAAGAAGCTGCGCGCCGCGGGCATCAGCTCGTGGAACGACATCGCCGCCTGGAACGAGGCCGATATCGCCAAGTGGGACGAGGAGCTCAAGCTTCGCGGTCGTGCTGCGCGCGAGGAGTGGGTCGAGCAGGCCAAGGAACTTCTGGCCGGCAAGCCCCCCCGGGCGAAGGCCGATCAGGCCGAACTGGCCTCCGGCGAGGACTACTGACACCTCCCGTCAGTCGTCATTGCAGTTTCACTCCCGGATCGGCTGGCTTTCGCCGCCGATTCGGGTTAGACAGACCATAGAAGTTTTGAGGTAGGGCGTTATGGCTCACAAAAAGGCAGGCGGTTCATCCCGCAACGGTCGTGACTCCGCGGGCAGGCGCCTCGGCGTCAAGAAGTTTGGCGACCAGGCCGTCATCACCGGTAACATCATCATCCGCCAGCGTGGGACCAAATGGCATCCCGGCGCGAATGTCGGCATGGGCAAAGATCATACGCTTTTCGCGATGACGGACGGTCGCGTCCGCTTCATTACGAAACTCGGCCGAGCTTTCGTGAACGTAGTCCCGGCCCAACAGGCCGCAGAGTAAACGGCGGATAGGGATTTTTCCTCGATCCGCCGGTTCCACCGAACCGGACGGATCAAGGGTCAAGACCCGAACAGGGTTTCCCAAAGGTCAACAAAGGGGAGGTGGGACTAAGTCCCAGCTCCCTTTTTCGTTTGCGCCGACGGAGAGACTCAGATGTTCCCCGAATTGACCCGCGACGACGTCTTCCGGCTCGAGACCCGCCGTCTCTGGCTGCGCTGGCCCCGGATGGCGGATGCCTCCGCCATTCTGCGTCTCGCCGGCGAGAAAGCCGTGGCCGAGATGACGGCCTCGATTCCCCATCCCTATCCGGTCGATGCGGTCGAGCCCTTCATCTTCGCGATGCGCAAGGGCAATGCGCTGGGCGAGCATCTCGTGCTGGCGATTACGCCGCGTTCGAAGCCAAACGAGCTGATCGGAATGATCGGCGCGCACAGGCAGGCGACCGGCGTGCCTTTCATCGGCTACTGGCTGGGCACACCGCACTGGAACAAGGGGCTGGCGACCGAAGCCGTGCAGGCGCTGATCGACACGCTGTTCTCGCTGATCGAAGTGCCGGCAATCGATGCGGACACGCGCGTCATCAATCCGGCCTCGCGGCGGGTGCTGGAGAAGTCGGGCTTCCGCGCCGAGGGCTCCTTCCTCAAGTCGCTGCCGGCGCGGGGCGGGCTGTTCCCCTGCGAGCAGTTCCGGCTCGACCGTTCGACCTGGTCGGCGTTGAAGAGCTGGGGCGCGAGCGGCTGGGCCCATGCGCCGGAACTCGCCGAGAACGAGCCTGCGGTCGTCGAGGCATCCGGCGAGCCCTGCCCGGCGTAGACAGAAAAGGCTCCGGAGCGATCCGGAGCCTTTTTCGCTATGGAGGGCTCACCATGATCTCGCGTCGTTTTTGCCTTGCACTGGCGCTCGCCGGCACGGTCTCGGCCTGCGCGACCGCGCCGCAATTCTCCGCGACGCAAGGACCCAAAGGCATTGTGCTGGAGCGGGACTTCGTCGGGCGCAGCTATGCGAAGGGCACCTTCTCCAACAAGGTGACCGGGGCGCAACGCGGCCTGAACGTGGTCCTCGACGGGCGGATGCAGGCCGGCGCGCTGACCTTGCGCGAGGCCTTCACCTATTCCGACGGCGAGAAGGACGTGAAGACCTGGACCTTCCGCAGGACCGGGCCGGGCAGCTATGCCGGCACCCGCGAGGATGTCGTCGGCGAGGCGACGATCCGCCAGGAAGGCAATGGCGTGCGGCTGTCCTACGACGTCGACCTGACGACGGGCGCGGGCGCGGTGCGGGTCCATTTCGAGGATGTGATCGAGCGCAATGGCGACGGGGTCGTGGTCAACCGGGCGATCGTCTCGAAGCTCGGGCTGCCGATCGGTGAGGTCGATCTGATGTTTTCGCGGCGGCCTGTGAAGTAGCGCGGGCCGACTACACCGTCATGCTCGCCCGTGTGGCGAGCATCCACGTCTTCGGCGTAGCGCTGGACGAAGGACGGCGTGGATGGTCGGGACAAGCCCGACCATGACGTCGAAGGCGACGCAGGGGTGCGCTACTTCACGAAATTGCCGCCCAGTTCGTCGTCGATATGGACGCGGATGATCTCCTCGAAGCTCGATTCTGATTTGAAGCCGAGGGCAGGCGCGCGCTTCGCCTCGAAATTGCGCGGCCAGCCGGCGACGATGCCGTCGATGACCGGATCGGGCACGCGCTTGATGCGGGCGACGACGCCTTCGCCGGCAACCTTGCGTAGCGCCTCGATCTGTTCGGCGACCGTGCAGGAATAGCCGGGCATCGTCAGGGCGCGGCGCGGGCCGATTGCCGAGGTGTCCATCGTTGCGGCGTGAACGAGAAAGCCTACCGCCGAGCGCGGCGAGGCATGCCAGTGGCGGACCTGGTCGGAGACCGGCAGCACGGCGTCGATGCCGTTCAGCGGCTCACGGATGATGTTGGAGAAAAAGCCCGAAGCCGCCTTGTTGGGCGCGCCCGGCCGCACGCAGACGGTCGGCAGGCGGATGCCGACGCCGTCGAAGAAGCCCCGGCGGGTGTAGTCGCTGAGCAGGAGCTCGCCGATCGCCTTCTGCGTGCCATAGCTCGTCAGCGGCGTGGTGAAGAACTCGTCGTCGATCCTGTCGTGGAACGGCGCGCCGAAGACGGCGATCGACGAGGTGAAGATGACGCGGGGCTTGTAGCCGTCGCCGACCTTGCGAATGGCCTCGAACAGGAAGCGCGTGCCGTCCAGATTGATCCGATAGCCGAGGTCGAAATTGGCCTCCGCCTCGCCGGAGACGATCGCGGCGAGATGGACGATCAGTTCGGGGCGCGAGGCGATCAGCGCTTCCGCCTGTCCCTCGATCGACATGTCCGAGACGACTGCGTCGAAGGTGAAGGGGCAAGCGACTGGGGCGGTCGCGGCGACGATATCCTGCGCCGTGACCTTGTCGATGGTCCTAGCCCCGAGTTCGCCGGTGTGGGCCAGCCGCTCGATGAACTTGCGGCCGACCATGCCGGCGCCGCCGAGAACGAGAATATGCATTGGCTTTGTCCTTACAGGTCAGGCTTCGCGCTCAGAGCGCAAAGCCGCCATCGGCGAGGTGGATCTGGCCGGTGGTGTAGCTCGACTCGTCGGAAGCGAGATAGACCGCGAGCAGGGCGATTTCCTCGGCCGTTCCGAGCCGGCCCATGGGCTGGCGGTCGATGAAGGCCTGCCGGGCGGCGGCTTCCGTCGTTTTGGTCAGTTTGGCGAGATCGCCGATGCGCTGGTCGAGCGAGGGCGACTGGATCGTGCCGGGGCAGATCGCGTTCGAACGCACGCCCTTCTTGATGAAGTCGGCGGCGACCGCCTTGGTCAGCCCGATCACCGCTGCCTTGGAGGCGCCGTAGACATAGCGGTTGGGGATGCCGCGCACCGAGCCGGCGCCCGAGGCGATATTGACGATCGAGCCGCCGCCCTTGGCCAGCATCGCGGGCAGGAAAGCCTTGATCGTGCGGTGCATCGACTTGACGTTGAGGTCGAAGGAGAAGTCCCAGGCCTTGTCGTCGCATTCCAGCACCGTGCCGTGATGGACGAAGCCGGCTGCGTTGACGAGAATGTCGATCGCGCCGACCTTGGCGGCGAAGGCCTCGACCACCTTGGTCGAGAGCACGTCGAGCTTGCGCTTCTTGGCCTTGGGGATGCCCTCCAGCAGGGCCACATCCTTGTCGGTCGCGTAGACCGTCGCGCCCTCGGCGACGAAGGCTTCCGCGATGGCGCGGCCGATGCCCTGTCCCGCCGCGGTGACGACCGCGATCTTGCCCTTCAAACGTCCTGCCATGGTGTTTTGTCCCTGTTCAGCCGGCTTTTTCAAGTGATTTGCGCATATGGACGAGCCGACGATCCGGCAAATCCTCATAATGTGTGACGACATAGCCCAGCCGCTCGTACCAGCCGATACGATCGATGAGTTTTTCGTGCGTGTAGAGGTGGACAGCTTCGCGGCCGCGCTCCCGCGCACGCTCATCCGTGAACGCCATCAGTGTCCGGCCGACTCCGCGGCCGGTCGCGAGTGGCGACACGGCGATGCTCCACAAGGTGAAGCGCTCGCCGTCATCCTCCAGCACCAGCACGCCATCGAGGCCCGCGCCGCTTTCCGCCAGCCAGACCTCGTGCTCGGCCAGCACCTGCGCATAATCGGCGATGCGCGGCAGCGAAGGCACCCCGATGATCGGCTCGTTCGGCAGATAGGCGGCGTCCGTCAGGGCGACGATCGCCGGGATATCCTGAGGGGTGGCGCGGCGCAGCGACATTCAGCTCCCCCGCGCCTGCTCGCCGAGGGCGGCGAGCGAAATCTTCTGCTGGCCGGCGGCGTCAAAATTCTCCGGCGAAAGCCAGGCCTGGAACGCCTTCGCGCAAGCCGGCCATTCGGAATCGAGGATCGAGAACCAGGCGGTGTCGCGATTCCTGCCCTTCACCACCATGTGCTGGCGGAACAGCCCCTCATACTGGAAGCCGAAGCGCAAAGCGGCGCGCTTGGAGGGCTCGTTCAGATCGTTGCACTTCCACTCGTAGCGACGATAGCCGAGCGAGAAGCCGTAGTCGCCGACGAGATAGATCGCCTCGGTCGCGGTCCGGGTCTTCTGCAGGCTCGGCGAATAGGTGATCCAGCCGACCTCGAAGACGCCCTGCTCGGGCCGGATTTCCATGATCCAGAGATGGCCCTTGGCCTTGCCGTCGGCCTTGTCGATGACGGCGAGCGGAACGATGCCGGCCTTCTCGACCGTCGAGACGAGCAGGGCGCGATAGCTCTCCTTGTCCTTGGGCGGCAGGGCGGGCAGCCAGTCCCAGACCTGGTCGTGCCCGGCGTTGGCGGCCCAGATGTCGTCGAGATGGCGGCCTGCATCGAGCGGTTCGAGGCGGCACCAGTTCCCTTCGAGAACCTTGGCGGGGGGGAAGGGCGGCGCCTTCCAGTTCAGAAGCTCGGTCATGGTTTGGTGGTCTCGCGCCAGCTGGTGAGATCGGTCGTGATGGTCCAAGCGGAGCCGAGTTCGGTCGCGATCGTCGCCGCGATCGCGGCGCCCTCCGCCTCCCAGGCAAGCTGCTCGACGGCATCGGGAAAGCGCGAGCGGGCCTGCTGATCTTCTTCGTAGATCGCGTCGAACGCGTCCATCCAGGCTTCGAGCCGATCGGCGAGGTCTTCAGAAAGCCCGACATCCTCGGCGTCGACGGCTTTTCGCCCGCCCTTGGCGTCGACAGTCCAGAGTCCGCTCAGGCCGAGCCAGGCCGGCGCGATCAGCAGCCGCCCGCTCACGCCTTAACCTGCAGATCGCGCGCCTTGAGGTCTTCGGTGAAGAACGGGTTCAGTGGGGCGGACGCGGCGTTGCCGGCAAAGCCCCTGAAGCTGCCCTCATCCCTGATCAGCCGCGTCGCCTCGATGAAGGCCGCCCAGGCGGCCCGCGCCAGCGCCGCGCCGATCGAGATGCGGCGGACGCCGAGCCCGGCGATATCGGAGACACTCAGGCCGAAATCGCTATGGACCAGCTGGTTCACCGGCTTGCCGCCGGCCGCCCTGACGATCGCGGCGATCTGCTCGGGCGTGCGCGGGCCGGGCGCATAGAGCACGTCGGCGCCGGCCTGCGCATAGGCTTCGATCCGCCGGACCGATTCGTTCAGCGCATCGGGATGGCCGGTCAGGTGGCATTCGGCACGCGCGGTCAGCAGCACGCCCGAGCTGGTTTCGTCGATGGCGCGCCTTGCGGCCCGGATGCGCTCGACCGCCAGCTCGAAGGGATAGAGCGGCTCATCCTTGCGTCCGGTCGCATCCTCGATCGAGAGGCCGGCGACGCCGGTCGCGACGCAGAGCTTGACGTTGGCGGCGACGCCATCGGCCGTATCGGCATAGCCGTTCTCGAAATCGGCATTCACCGGGACATCGGGCACCGCCTTCACCAGTTCGGCGAGATGGGCCAGCATCATGTCGCGCGGCACGTCCTGATCGGCGCGCGCCTGCGTGAAGGCGAAGCCCGCGCTGGTCGAGGCGAGCGCCTTGAAGCCCTGTCCACGCAGCCAGCGTGCGGAACCGACATCCCACGGATTGGGCATAACGAAGCAGCCGGTCTCATGGAGCGCCCGGAAGGCAGCGATCTGCGGAGCGTAGGCCATTTTAAATCGTTTCAGGTCGGGAGCTGCGACAGGACGCGCATAGTGTCCGCGCGATGCAGTCTTGTCAGCCCCGAAATGCAGGCGCGATTGCACCAGCGCCAATGCGCGCCGGGCATGGGCAGCCTGAAGCGCGATCAATAGGCGAGGATCAGATCGACCACGCCATGCGCGATGACGCCAGGAGCGATACCCGGCACCGCGGCAATGCCCGCCACTACATGTCGCAGCCAGGGCCGCTCCGTGCCGCCGAGCAGGACCATGTGGTGCTCTCCGTCATCGCCGGGCGCGACGGTAAAGGCCGGGTGCGGCGCGGTCGCCACGCTGGTTCCGAGCCTGACCGAAGCGATGCCGTCGCGGCCAGCGAGATCGAGAAAGGCGGACTGCGGTGCGCCGCGCCAGCTCAGCCAGCCGAGATGGCGCGCCAGCCCCGCGCCGGCCTTGCCGCTCTCGCGGTAGAGCCCGCGGAGGAAATCGGTCATCGCTGGTCGCATCGCGAGCGATGCCGGCGTCGGATGGGCGAGCAGATGCCTGTAGGCCGCAGTTTCCACAGCTGCTGCGTGATCGAGATCATAGACCGTCAGATAGCGGGTCGCCGCGCCGCGCCCGGCGACATAGCGCTTGCCCGCCAGAAATCCGGGCATGGTCAGCCGCTCCGGCACGTGCTCGAAACTGTGCCAGGCCTCGTATTCCCTTCGGCGCGCGGGCGCGACGCCGTTGGCGATCGTCAGGAATGCCTGTCCACGCCAGTCGCCCTGCATCGCGCTGGTCATGGCAGCAGCAGGATCTTGGCGGCGCTGCGGCTTTTGGCCCGAGCGAAAGCCGCGACCGCATCGGAAAGCGGCGCCCTTTCGCCGATCAGCAGCGCCATGCGCCGGGGATCGGCGGCCAGGAACGCGATCACGAGCGGCCATGTCGCCAACGGTGCGCGGTAGCTGCCGCGGATCTGCTGATGGCGGCGCACGAGCCGGGTCAGGTCGATGGATGCGGGTTTGGCGTGGATGCCGCAGATGGTCAGCACGCCGCGCAGCGCCAGCAGTTCCAGCGCTTCGGGCACGAGGGCGGGCACGCCCGCCGCCTCGATGATGACGTCGTAGGCGAGAGGCAGACCGGCAGCGGCGAGCGCCCCGGTCAGGCTCGTTCCAACGCTGTCGACCGTGTCTTGAAAGCCGAGCGCGTTCAGCGTTGCCAGCCGGGCCGCGTCGTCGCGACCGGCGATCACGATGCGCGCCGCGCCGGCAGCCTGCGCGAACAAGGCGATGCCCTGGCCGATCGTGCCCGGCCCGATGATCAGGACGGTGTCGCCCGGCTCGACCCCGGCCGTATCGACGGCTTCGGCGCAGACCGTCATCGGCTCTGTCAGGGCAGCCAGGCCATCGTCGAGCCCGTCGGGCAGGGCGACGCAGTTTTCTGCGGGAACGACGACGCGTGCGGCGAAGCCGCCATTGCGGCCGACGCCGATGCCGGTACGGCGGACGCAATCCTCCCGATGTCCGCCGGCGCATTGCTCGCAATGGCCGCAGACGGTGGAGGGCCGCACCACGACGCGCGCTCCCACCGCGAGCCCGGCCACGCCCTCGCCGATCGCAACGACATGGCCGGCGAATTCATGGCCGAGCGTCACCGGCATGGCGGCGGCCATCGATTCATAGCCCGCAGTCCAGTCGGCGATGTGCAGATCGGTGCCGCAGATGCCGGCAGCGCTGACCGACAGCAGCGCTTCGCCAGGGCCGGGCGCACCGGGCTCGTCCGTCACGCATAAGGAGAGGCCGGGTTCCGGAGCGTGTTTTCGCAAGGCGAGCATGATCGCTGCCGTCACTCGACCTTGATGGCTGCGGTCTTGACCACATCGGCCCAGATCTTGGCGTCTTTCGCCATGAACGCGCCGAGTTCGGCGGCCGTGCCCGGAGCGGGCTCCGCGCCGATTTCGATCAGGCGTGCATTGATCTCGGGCTTGGTCAGGGCGGTGTTGATCGCGGCGTTCAGGACTTCGACCACGGCGGCCGGCGTGCCCTTGGGGGCGACCAGCGCGACCCATGCCGAAAGGTCGTAACCCGGGTAGCCCTGCTCGGCTACGGTCGGGACCTCCGGCAGCAACGCCGTGCGTTTAGCGGTGGTGACGCCGAGCGCCTTCATCGTGCCGCCCTTGATATGGCTGGACGCAGCTGCGAGCGTGCAGAACATCACGCTGATATTGCCGCTGATCGCGTCGGTCAGCGCCGGAGCCTCGCCGCGATAGGCGACATGCTGGACCTTGGCGCCGGAGACGATGCCGAAGAACTCGCCGGCGAGATGGGCGACCGTGCCGGCGCCGCCCGAACCGAAGGTGATCGGCTCCTTGTTCGTCTTTCCGACGACCTCGAGCTCCTTCATCGTGCTCGCCGGATAGGCTTTTCCGGCGACGACGACGAAGGGGAGTTTTGCGATCATCGCCACGGGAACGAGATCCTTCTCCCAGTCGAATGACACATTCGCCTTCAAAACGGGGTTGATCACCATGGTCGTGGGCGCGGCGAGCAGGGTGTAGCCATCGCCCTCGGCCTTGGCGACCGCCTGCGAGCCGAGCATCGTCGCAGCGCCGCCGCGGTTCTCAATGACGAAACGCTGCTTGAGGATGTTGCCCGCCGCCTCGGCGACGACACGCGTGACGACGTCGACGCCGCCGCCCGCCGCGAAGGGCACGATAATCTGCATGGTGCGGGCGGGGTATGCCTGGGCCAGTGCCGGGCCGGCGGCGGTCGCGGCGAGCAGGCCGAGCGCGCTCGCCAAGACGTCGCGGCGGCTGAGCGGGGTGGATGGCACGGAATCGGAATGCGGCAGGCTCATCGTGGCGTTCCTCCTGATGGTCTTTGCGGATTGTTCTTGTCTGGGGACAAGGCCACCGATCGGAAGGCGCGACAACAGCGAACTCTGCGCTGCTCGATAGCCCAAGGCTATAGACCTGCGCCGATGGCCTGGATCTCGGCCCGCAAGGCCGCCTCGAAGCGTTGGGTCAGCCTGCCGCGCGCGCGCTCGACCTGACGATGCAGGAAAATCTCGTATGACGCGGGATGGTCGAGCGGCAGCACGGCGACGCGGGTGCGGTCGGCGGCAAGCGCGCTGAAGCGGTCGACGATGGCGAGGCCCAAGCCGGCCTCGGCAAGCCCGATCGCGGTTTCGGCGAAGCGGGCGACATGGGTGCGGCCCGGCACGACCCCGCCATCGCGCAGCACCGTATCGACGACGCGGCCATGCACCGATTGCGGCTCGAACACGATCAGCGGCACATCGGCCAATGCGGAGGGCGCAAGCCGGGTCTGTGTCGCCAGCGGCCAGTCGCGCGGGCAGATCGCGACCGCCGGCGCATGACCGACGGCGACGCTGCGGATGCCGGCATGCAGGATTGGGAACAGTGTCACCGCGCTCTCGCCGTGCCCGGAGAGCAGATAGTCCATCACCTGGCTGACCGAGAGGATGTCGAGATGCAGGCTCAGGCCCGGATGCTCCGCGAGAAGGCGCGCCACCGAGCGCGGAAGCAGCACCCGGCCGACGCTGGGCGAGCCGCCGAGCCGGAACGAGCCGGTGTCGGCGCGTGCCAGCCGCAGCGCCCGGGCCATCGCACCTTCCAACTGGTCGAAAGCGAGATCGACCTCGCCGAGCAGGCGGTGCGCCTCGGCCGTCGGCGTCAGCCGGCCGCCATGCCGGTCGAACAGCGCAAACGCGCAGACATCCTCGACCCGCCGGATCGTTTTGGTCACGGTCGGCTGCGCGATGCTTAAGTCCCGCGCCGCACCGACGATGCTGCGGGCGCGCATTACGGCGCGGAAAACCTCGATCTGCCGGAGCGTGAGCAGCATGGGATGAGGCCACCTATGACGGCGAAATCGTCAATTCGATCAAACACCGCGTCATCCCGGACAAGCGGCGCAAGCCGCGCCGATCCGGGATCCATCATAGGGTTGCATCGTGCCTTACGATGGGTCCCGGGTCCGCGCTTCGCTGGCCCGGGATGACGGCGCGGTTCTGTCGCTGGCCTTCCGTCGCTTAGTGGTTGTCGCGCGGAATACCGAACTTCTTGTGGATCTTCTGGTACTTGACCGCCGGCTTCAGCACCATGCCCTCGGAGAGCTCGCCGACGATCTTGCGCTGAATCTCCTGCCAGGGGGTCTGGCTCCTGGGGTATTTGTAGCCGCCGGCCGCCTTCAGCGCGGCGCGACGCTCCTCCAACTCCGTGTCCGAGATCAGCATGTCGGCCGAGCGCTTGTTCAGGTCGATGCGGACCTTGTCGCCGGTCTTGAGCAACGCCAGTCCGCCGCCGGTCGCTGCTTCCGGTGAGGCGTTGAGGATCGAGGGCGAGCCCGAGGTGCCCGACTGGCGGCCGTCGCCGATGCAGGCGAGCGCGGTGACGCCCTTCTTGATGAGGTAATCCGGCGGCCGCATGTTCACGACCTCGGCCGCGCCGGGATACCCGACCGGGCCGACGCCGCGGATGAACAGGATCGAGTGTTCGTCGATGGCGAGCGCGGGGTCGTCGATGCGGTGGTGATAATCCTCCGGCCCGTCGAAGACGATCGCCTTGCCTTCGAAGGCGTTCCTGTCCTTCGGGTTCTCGAGATAGCGCTGGCGGAATTCCGGCGTGATCACGCTGGTCTTCATGATCGCGGAATCGAACAGGTTGCCACGCAGGTTGAGGAAGCCGGACTGGGCCTTCATCGGCGCGTCATAGGCCTTGATGACCTTGCGGTCCTCGGCGAAGAGGCCCTCGCAATTCTCGGCCAGCGTCCTGCCATTGGCGGTGATCGCCGGCTTGATCTTGCCCTTGGCGACGAGTTCGGCGACCACGGCGGGCACGCCGCCGGCGCGATAGTAGTCCTCGCCAAGATATTCGCCGGCCGGCTGCAGATTGACCAGCAGCGGGATGTCGTAGCCGACGGCCGTCCAGTCCTCGTTGTCGAGGGGCACGCCGATGTGCCTGGCGATGGCGTTGACCGAAATCGGCGCATTGGTCGAGCCGCCGATGGCGGAATTGACGACGATGGCGTTCTCGAAGGCTTCGCGCGTCATGATCTTGGACGGGATCAGGTTCTCCCAGACCATGTCGACGATGCGCAGGCCGGTGAGATAGGCCATCTCATAGCGGTCGCGATAGGGCGCCGGGATCGCAGCCGCACCCGGCAGCGTCATGCCGAGCGCCTCGGCGATCGAATTCATCGTCGTCGCCGTGCCCATGGTGTTGCAATGGCCCGCCGATGGCGCCGAGGAGGCGACCAGATCGACGAAGCCTTTGTAGTCGATCTCGCCGGCCGCCATCATCTGGCGCGCCTTCCAGACGATCGTGCCCGAGCCAGTGCGTTCGCCACGGAAATTGCCGTTGAGCATCGGCCCGCCCGGCAGCGCGATGGCGGGGATGTCGACGGTCGCGGCCGCCATCAGCTGCGCTGGCGTGGTCTTGTCGCAGCCCGTCGTCAGCACCACGCCGTCGAGCGGATAGCCGTAGAGGATCTCGACGAGCGAGAGATATTGAAGGTTGCGGTCGAGGCTCGCGGTCGGGCGCTTGCAGGTTTCCTGGATCGGATGGATCGGAAACTCGAAGGGTACGCCGCCGCGCTCGCGGATGCCGTCACGGACGCGATGGGCGAGCTCGATATGGTGGCGGTTGCAGGGCGCGATGTCGGAGCCGGTCTGGGCGATGCCGATGATCGGCCGGCCCGACTGCAGTTCGTCGCGCGACAGGCCGAAATTCATCGTGCGCTCGATATAGAGCGCGGTCATGTCGGCATTGTCTGGATTGTCGAACCAGGCCTTCGAGCGCAGCTGCGCCGGCTTTATCTTGCGAACCGCCTTTTTCTTCGCGATGGCGGTCGGCCGATCCGCGCGCGGCACGTTGCTCTCAGGTGATTTGGCCATCCTCGTCTTCCTCTCGCGGGCGCGGCGCTGACGGCCGCTTGCCGATCTTCATTCAAACGCAGCGTTATTCAAACGATTGTAAGTCCGCCATCATGCCGATCGGTTTTGCATCGGCAAGCGCTGATGCGGCGGATAGTCATACTAAATATGCAGCCTGCATACTGCATGCAGCCGTCGTAGCCAAGAGGGTGAGGCTTGCAAGGCGACAGGTTTTGGAGCCAAGAACAGCGCAAGGCCCCTGAGAGAGCGGGCCACTTCGACACTGACCCGCCCGAGGAAATGCCGCCATGACGCTGCAAGTCGTCCCGTCCTTCGCCCGCATCGGCGAGGAGAATGCCTTCGCCGTGCTGGCGCGCGCCACCGAGCTGCAGCGCCAGGGCAAGGACATCATCAATCTCGGCATCGGCCAGCCGGATTTCCCGACGCCCGAGCACATCGTCGAGGCGGCGGTGAAGGCTTTGCGCGACGGCCATCATGGCTATACGCCGGCCAATGGCATCCTGCCGCTGCGCGAGGCGGTCGCTGCCGATCTGCACCGGCGCTTCGATGTCGAGGTTTCGCCGGAAGCCGTCATGATCGTGCCCGGCGGCAAGGTCACCATGTTCATGGCGATCCTGATGTTCGGCGAGCCCGGCGCGGAGATCCTCTATCCCGATCCCGGCTTCCCGATCTATCGCTCGATGATCGAATACACCGGCGCGACGCCGGTCCCGGTGCCGATCCGCGAGGAGAACGGCTTTGCCTTCTCGGCGGAGGAGACGCTCGCGCTGATCACGCCGAAAACCCGGCTCCTGATCATCAACTCGCCGGCGAATCCAACCGGCGGCGTCACGCCAAAGGCCGAGATCGACAGGCTCGTGGCGGGCCTGGCCAAATTTCCCGATGTCGCGATCATGTCCGACGAGATCTACGACCAGATGCTCTATGACGGCGAAAAGCATGTCTGCCTGCTGGGCTATCCCGAGATCCGCGACCGGCTGATCCTGCTCAATGGCTGGTCGAAGACCTATGCCATGACCGGCTGGCGCATGGGTTTTTCGGTCTGGCCCAAGCCGCTTTACGAGAATGCCCGCAAGCTCGCGGTGAACTCGCATTCCTGCGTCAACGCGCCGGCGCAATGGGCGGGGCTGGCCGCACTGACCGGCCCGCAGGACGCGGTCGGCATGATGCTGGCGGAGTTCGACAAGCGTCGAAAGGCCGTGGTCGCCGGCCTCAACGGGCTGCCGGGCGTTTCCTGCATCGTGCCCAAGGGCGCGTTCTACGCCTTTCCGAACGTCTCGCAGACCGGCTGGAAGGCCAAGAAGCTCGCCTCGGCGCTGCTCGAGGATGCCGGCGTCGCGACCATCGGCGGTCCCGATTTCGGGGTCCATGGCGAGGGCTATATCCGCCTGTCCTACGCCAACTCGCTGGAGAACATCGAGCGGGCGCTGGGACGGATGGGCGCGTTCCTCAAGACAGCGAAGGCCGCCTGACGCGGCCGGGCACCAGCCGCACCTTTCGCGGCGCGGCCAGCCAGATCGCAGCCGCAGAGATGAAGCAGCAGGCGATCGCAAGCAGGAAGGCCGGGCGGTAGCTGCCGGTCGCATCGTGAATCGCGCCGGTGAGCCAGGGT
Source organism: Allobosea sp. P2_A10 (assembly GCF_056405115.1). Lineage (NCBI taxonomy): Bacteria > Pseudomonadati > Pseudomonadota > Alphaproteobacteria > Hyphomicrobiales > Alloboseaceae > Allobosea > Allobosea sp. P2_A10. The sequence continues at coordinate 81,213 of NZ_JBFUCS010000011.1, forward strand.
CCAGCCGCTCCGCCGCCGAGCAGCGCGACCGTGATCGTCCCGAAGATCGCGCCGAAATGCGGCCCCTCGAAAATCTCGGCGACGATCGCCCCCATCACCGAGGTCAGCGCGTAGCCGAGAAAGCCCTGCGTGATCACCATCAGGTAGAGCAGGGCTGGCGTCGGCATGTGCTGCAGCGCGATCAGCGCTGTATAAGAGATGGCGAAGCCCAGGCAGCCCGCCGTCCAGATCCATTCGCGGCCGATGCGGTCAGACAGCGCGCCGAGACCGATCTGGCCGGGAATGGCGACGGCGCTGACCAGACCCAGCGCCCAGGCGGCAGCCAGCGGCGTGAACCCGACCTCGATCAGGTATTTGGTCTGATGGACCTGCACGGCATACCAGGCGATCAGAGCGCAGAAATAGCCGAGCGCGATCCACCAGAAGCGCGCGGTGCGCAGCGCACGCGCCAGCGTCCATTCGGTTGCGACCCATGCCGCATCGACCACGGCTGCGGCACGATGCGCTGAACCCGTGCCGGCCGATCCGGTCTCGCCATCCGGCAACAGGCCCAGATCCTGCGGCCTGCGGCGAACGAACAGGTTGAGTGGGCCAAGCACCAGCAGCACGATCAGGCCCATGAACCAGCAGGCGGTGCGCCAGCCGTCACGGCTGATGATCGACTGCAGCCAGGGCAGGAGCAGAAGCGCGCCGACGCCGACGCCGGAAAAAGCGATGCTGATCGCAAAAGCCCGCCTCCGCACGAACCAGTTCGGCAGGAACAGCGACTGCGCCGAGAAGCTCATCAGATTGGCGCCGCAGCCGACCAGGACGCCGAGCGTGACATAGAGATGCCAGGCCGCACTGATGGCCGGAGCTATCAGCAGACCTGCCGCCAGCATGGCCACGCCGGTCTCGATCACGACGCGCGGGCCATGCCGGTCCATGACACGGCCGACGAAGGGCCCGGTCATGGCCGAGATCATGAAACCGAACGAAAATGCGCCCGAGGCCAATCCCCGCTCCCAGCCGAACTCGTCGATCAGGGGCGGCATCAGCAGCGAGAAGGCGGTGCGCGCACTGACGGCGACCGCCATGGTCACGAAGGTGATGCCGATGACGAGCCAGCCATAGTAGAACGGGAGGCGTGACGACCAGTGCGAAGGCGATGGCTGCATCGCCTATCCGTCTGCCGCGCGCGCCTGGCAGTCAATCCGCGCTGGGCACACGCCGGGACTGCCTTGGAACTAGACCTTCGCTGCGCTCGCGGCTGCGTCGATGTTCGCGACCAGTTCGGCATCGAGCCCGAGCGAGGCGGACAGCCCGGCGAGGAAATCCTTCTCCTTGGGCTTGTCTGGGTTGATGGCGATGCGGGCGGCTGTGTAAATCTGTGCCGCGAGCTCGGGCGATTCAGCGGCTTCCACCAGCGTGTCGACCGAGGCCGGGTGGGCCATTTCGTTGGCGAGCCAGTCATTGGCCTCGGGATCGAAGCCGGCTTCGCGCAAGCCGCCCAGAATGGCGTTGCGCTCGTCGGCGTCGATCGTGCCGTCGGCCGCGGCGGCTGCGATCATGGCGCGGATGAAGATCAGCGCGGTTGCTTCGGTGGCGGCCTCCGGCTCGAAGCCCGTTCCGGCCGGAGCGGGCTGGACCGGCTCTCGCGCGACATCGATCAGCGGCTTGCCGGCCTGATAGTTCTGATAGGCCTTGTAGGCGAGGCCGCCGACCAGCGCGAGACCGCCCATGCGGGCAGCCGAGCCGACCACGGCGCGGCCGGCCGAAGAGCCGAAGACCAGTGCGCCGAGCCCGCCGAGCACCGCCGTCGCCACGCCTGGATTGGCGTTGATCATGCCCCTGGCCTGCTCGATGATGTCCTGGACGTTGCGCCCGCCGGTGAGCTGACCCAGAGCGTCACCGGCCTTCTGCTGCATGCCCGTCTGGTGCGCGGCGTCGCCGACGCCTTGCGTCGCCTGATTCAGGATCTGGCCCGCCATGCCGGCAAGTCCGCCGACGCCGCCGGCCTTCTGGACCTGCTCGGCGAGGCTGCCGAGGATGCTGCCGAGCCCGCCGGCCTGTGCGCCCGGCTGGCCGCCCTGACCCGCCTGGCTGCCGGCAGCGACCAATGCGTCGAGAAGTGACTTGGCGTTGAACATGGGCAGGCTCCTCGGTGCGGCTCTCGGCGATTGCGGCTCGCAACCTGCACCGAAGTGCCGCACCGCACAACCGGCGGCGGCCGGTTCCCCCCGACGCGCGGCGCGCGAACGTTTCCGCCGAAGCGAGCCCCTTATGCCGCCTGCGCCAGGAACTGCTCGGCGTAGTGGCAGGCGACAAGCCGCTCGTCGAGCAGGCGGACCGGCGGACGCTCGCTGCGGCAGAGATCGGTGACATGCGGGCAGCGCGTCGAGAAGACGCAGCCCTTGGGCGGGTTCAGCGGCGAGGGCAGTTCGCCCTTGAGCACGATCCGCTCACGCTTCTGCGTCGTCACGCTTGGCGTCGAGGCGAGAAGGGCCTGCGTATAGGGGTGCAGCGGCCGGGCGAAGATCGCGGCCTTGGGACCGTGCTCGATGGCATGGCCGAGATACATCACCATCACGTCATGGGCGATGTGCCGGACGACGCCAAGATCATGCGAGATGAAGAGATAGGCGAGCTTGAGTTCGTCCTGCAGATCGGCGAGCAGATTGAGCACCTGCGCCTGAATGGAAACGTCGAGCGCCGAGACCGGCTCGTCGGCGACCAGCAGCTTCGGCGACAGGATCAGCGATCGCGCAATCGCGATGCGCTGGCGCTGGCCGCCGGAGAACATGTGCGGATAGCGGCTGTAGTGCTCAGGCCGCAGGCCGACCTTGGCCATCATGGCGCGGGCCGCCTCGGTCCGCTCCGGGCCGGTCAGCTTCGTGTTGATCAGCAGCGGCTCCTCGAGGATCGCGCCGACGCGCTTGCGCGGGTTGAGCGAGCCATAGGGGTTCTGGAAGACCATCTGCACGGTGCGGCGCAGCCGCTTGGCCTCGCCGGCCGGCGGATGCACCGCGTCGAGCCCATCCAGCGTCAGTTCGCCCGAGGTCGGGGTCTCGATCAGCGTCGCCATGCGGGCGAGCGTCGATTTCCCGCAGCCGGATTCGCCAACGACGGCGAGCGTCTTGCCCTCGTTCACGGAGAACGAGACGCCGCGCACCGCCTGCAGCGACGCCGGAGCCCGGAACAGGCCGCGCTTGATCGAATAGGTCTGCGTCAGCTCGCGCGCCTCGATGATGGGTTGAGTCACGACGTAGCCTCCGTCACGACGGCCCGGCCGTCGTCGGCGGCGCGCAGGGCCTCGCGCTGCGGATCGCCGAGCGGATAGTGGCAACGGATCTTGCCGTCCTGCCAGCTTCGCAGATCGGGCTGGACTATACGGGAGTGGTCGGTCGCATAGGCGCAGCGCGGGCTGAACAGGCAGCCTTTCGGCCGGTCGTGCAGGCCCGGCACCATGCCGGGAATGGTTGCAAGCCGCCGTTCGCCCTCGCTACGCTCGGGCAGGGCGGCGAGCAGCGCCGCCGAGTAAGGGTGCTGCGGCGCAGCGAAAAGCGAGGCGACGCTGCGCTCCTCCATGATCTGGCCGGCATACATCACCATGATGCGCTGCGCGGTCTCGGCGACCACGCCCATATTGTGGGTGATCAGCACCAGCGCCATGCCGCGGTCGCGCTGCAGCGACATCAGCAGGTCGAGGATCTGGGCCTGAATGGTGACGTCGAGCGCGGTCGTCGGCTCGTCGGCGATCAGCAGGCGCGGATTGCAGGCGATCGCCATGGCGATCATCACGCGCTGGTTCATGCCGCCCGACATCTGGTGCGGATAGGCCTTCAGCCGGCTTTCCGGGGCGGGGATGCCGACCTGTTCGAGCAGTTCGATCGAGCGGCGTTTGGCGGCCTTGGAGTCCATGCCCTCATGCTTCTTCAGTGTCTCGGCGAGCTGGAAGCCGATGGTGAAGCAGGGGTTCAGGCTGGTGCTTGGCTCCTGGAAGATCATCGCGATGTCCTTGCCGGTGAGCTGCCGGCGTTCGCGATCGGACATTTTCAGCATGTCGCGCCCGTCATAGACGAGGCGATCGGCCGTGATCTTGCCGGGATAGGCGACGAGGCCCATCAGCGCGAGCATGGTGACGCTCTTGCCGGAGCCGGATTCGCCGACGACGCCGAGGAGCTCGCCCTCGTCCAGCGTCAGGCTGACGCGATCGACGGCCTTCAGGGTTCCAGCCGAGGTCGGGAACTCGACGCTCAGATTCTCGATTTCGAGCAGTGGCATGGCTTAGCGCTTCAGTTTGGGGTCGAGGGCGTCGCGCAGGCCGTCGCCGAGCAGGTTGAAGGCCAGCACGGTGATCAGGATGGCGAGGCCGGGCAGCGTCACCACCCACCAGGCGCGCAGGACGAATTCGCGCGCGTCGGCAAGCATCGTGCCCCATTCCGGCGTCGGCGGCTGCGCACCGAGACCCAGGAATCCGAGCGCGGCGGCGTCGAGGATCGCGGTGGAGACGCCGAGCGTCGCCTGCACGATCAGAGGCGCGGTGCAGTTGGGCAGGACCTCGCTGAACATCAGCCTGAGTGTGCTGGCGCCGCTGACTTTCGCCGCGATGACATAGTCCTTGGAGGTCTCGGCGATGACGGCCGCGCGGGTGATGCGGACGTAATGCGGCAGGACGACGATGGCGACCGCCAGCATCGCGTTCATCAGGCCCGGTCCGAGGATCGCGACGATGACGATAGCGAGCAGCAGGCTCGGCATGGTCAGGACGATGTCCATCAGCCGCATGATCGCGATCTCGATGACGCCCTTGAAGAAGCCCGCGACGAGGCCGAGCACGATGCCGACGGCGATCGCCAGCGCGACCACGGCGATGCCGATGACCAGCGAGAGCCGCGCGCCGTAGAGCAGCCGCGAAAGAATGTCGCGGCCGATCGCGTCGGTGCCGAGCGGGTAGCTCCACGAGCCGCCCTCCTGCCAGACCGGCGGCTTCAGGAAGACGGCGTTGTTGGTGAGATAGGGCGAATGCGGCGCGAGCACGTCGGCGAAGACGGCCGCCAGCAGCACGAAGACGATGACGACGAGGCCTGCGACGGCGCCGCGATTGGCGCTGAAATAGCTCCAGAACTCGCGCAAGGGGTGCGGCGGCGCGCCGGCCGGAACGGCGGCGCTCGGGGCTTCCATAATCTCTGCGGTCATGGCCTGTTTCCCCTCAGCGCGCGTGACGGATGCGGGGATTGATCAGCCCATAGAGCAGATCGACCAGCAGGTTGACGCTCATCACGACGACGCCGATCAGGAGCGTTCCGCCCTGAAGGATCGGGTAGTCGCGCCGGCTGATCGCCTCGATCAGCCATTTGCCGACGCCGGGCCAGGAGAAGATCGTCTCGGTCAGGATCGCACCGGTGAAGAGCACGCCGACCTGCAGTCCGATCACCGTGATCACCGGGATCAGCGCGTTGCGCAGCGCATGCAACGCGACAACGCGTAGCGGCGCCATGCCCTTGGCCCGGGCGGTGCGGATGTAATCCTCGCCCAGCACCTCGAGCATCGCAGAGCGCGTCATCCGCGCGATCACGGCCAGCGGCACTGTGCCCAGCACGATCGAGGGCAGGACAAGATGGGCCAGCGCCGATTTGAAGGCGCCGTAGTCGCCTGCCAGCAGGCTGTCCACCGTGAGGAAGCCGGTGACGGGCTCGATGTAATACTGCACGGCGATGCGGCCCGAGACCGGTGTGATGCCGAGCTGCACCGAAAACAGCAGGATCAGCAGCAGGCCCCACCAGAAGATCGGCATCGAATAGCCGGTCAGCGATATCCCCATCACGCCATGGTCGAAGAGCGAGTTTCGCTTGACCGCCGCGATGATGCCCGCCGGAAGTCCGATCGCGAGCGCGATGAAGATGGCGCAGAGCGCAAGCTCGATGGTCGCCGGGAACAGTGCGTTGAACTCGGAGATCACGCTCTCGCGGGTGACGATCGACTTGCCGAGATCGCCGTGCAGCACGCGCTCGATGTAAATGCCGTATTGGACCAGGATCGGCCGGTCGAGGCCGAGTTCCTTGCGCAGGGCCTCGTGTCTGGTTGCGTCGATGCCGCGCTCGCCGGCCATGGTCTCGATCGGGTCGCCCGGCACGAGGCGGATCAGGAAGAAGGCCAGCATGGTGATGCCGATGAAGGTCGGGATCACCAGACTGACGCGCGTGAGGATGAATCGAAGCATTGCCGGGTCCGGAACCTGTCTGCCCGGCCGCAGCGTGCCGCGATCAGGCTTTGTTTGATCCAGTTACAACGAGGCCGAAGGCGCGCGCAAATTCTGCCTGTGGATTGTGCAGCCGAGCCGTGTCGGCGCTTGCTGTCCCGCCGCCGTCCTGTCGCAGGGTCACTTGGCCAGCGACACACCGACGAAGGGCTGGCCACCGAAGAAGTGAATCTTGTAGTCCTTCACGTCCTTGCGGACCGGCGTGAAGGCCTGCGCGTTGGCGAAGAGCAGCCCGCCGACATCCTCCTGGAAGATCTCCTGCATGCGCACGAACATCTTCGTGCGCTGCGCCTGATCGGTGATCGTGTTGGCCTTGGTCAACAGGTCGGAGAATTCCTTGTTGCACCAGCGCGCCCGGTTGGCGCCGGATTTCAGCCCGTCGCAATGCCAGCCCGACAGCAGGATCTGGCTCGGATCGGGATAGTCCCAGGTGTAGCCGAACATGCCGACCTCATGGTCGCCGGCGCGGCCGCGCTTGAGATACTCGCCCCATTCATAGCTCTGGATTTCGGCCTGGACGCCGATCTTGGCCCAGTCGGCCTGGATGAGCTCGGCGGCGCGGCGGCCGTTGGGCATGTAGGCGCGCACCACCGGAATGGCCCAGAGCACGGTCTTGAAGCCATTGGGCAGACCGGCCTCGGCGAGCAGCGCCTTGGCCTTGGCGGGGTCATAGGGGCGGGGTTTCAGCTTGTCGTCATGCGACCACAGCGAGGGCGGCACCAGCGCCGCCGCCTGCTTGCCGGTGCCCTGATAGACCGCGTCGATGATCGCGGGAATGTTGGTCGCGTAGACCAGCGCCTCGCGCACGCGCTTGTCGTCGAAGGGCTTCTTCTGCTGGTTGAAGGCGAGGAAGCTCTGGTCGGCGATCGAACCCGACAGCATGGTCAGGTTCGCATCCGCCCGCATCGCCGGCAGGTCGCCAGGGCTTGGATAGCGCGCGATCTGGCATTCGCCTGCCTTGACCTTGGCGTAGCGCACGGCGGCGTCGGGCGTGATTACGAAGATCAGGTCGCTGACCAGCGCCATCCGGTCCTTGTTGCCGACGGCCGTGGTCCAATGGTCCGGCACGGCCTTGAAGCGGATCGTCGCGTCCTTCTGATAGGCGACGAGCGAGAACGGGCCGGTGCCGATGGGCGTCTGATTGACCTGTTCGGGTGTGCCGGCCTTCATCATCGCGTCGGCATATTCAGCCGAGAGGATCGACATCGGCTCGACCGAGAGCGCGCTCATCAGCGGCGCATAAGGCTGAGTCAGAGTCATCTTGACAGTGAGGTCGTCGACTTTCTCGACCGCCTTGAGGCTCGGTTTGATGATCGCGTCGAAGAACTGGTAATTGCTCCCGCCGACCTTGTTGTAGGGGTGATTGGCGTCGAACATCCGCATGATCGAGAAGACGACGTCGTCGGCGTTGAAATCGCGGCTCGGCGTGAAGGTCTTGCCGGTGTGCCACTTCACGCCCTTGCGGAGCTTGAAGGTGTAGGCGAGGCCGTCATCCGAGATCGTCCAGGATTCGGCCAGGCTCGGGATGATCTGCGAGCCGCCACGCTCGGTGGTGACGAGCTTGTCGTAGATCTGCGCCGCGACGTCATAGGCGGTGTTTTGCGAGGAGAATTGCGGGTTGAGGAAGTCCGGGCTCGCCTCCGAGCAGACCACCAGCGCCTGCGCCCGGGCCTGGACGACGGATAAAAGGCTGCTCAAACCCAGCGCCGCGGCGGCGGCCAGCATGCGAACGGACATCGTCGTCTCTCCTCAAACGAAAACGGGCGCGGCGCTGCAAGCGGCCGCGCCCGGCAGGCGATGCATCAGCCGGGCCAAAGGCCCGGCCGACAAGGTCGTCAGTTGGCGATGTCGACGCCGTAGAAGGTGTGGCGGCCGAAGGGCGAAAGCTGGAAGTCCTTGACCTCCTTGCGCATCGGCTTGAGCTGCACCGCATGCGCGATGGTGAACCAGGGCGACTGTTCCTTGAAGATCACCTGCGCCTGACGGTAGAGCTCCGTGCGCTGCGCCTGATCGGAGGTCGCCTTGGCCTTCAGCACCAGATCCTCGAAGGGCTGGTAGCAGAACTTGGCGACGTTGGAGCCGTTGGTCTTGGCCGAATCGCAGCCGAGCAGCGTGTGCAGGAAGTTGTCCGGATCGCCATTGTCGCCGGTCCAGCCGAGCATGCCGGTCTGGTGCTCGCCCGCCTGCATGCGCTTGCGGTATTCGCCCCATTCGAACGACTTGATCTCGGCCTTGACGCCGACCTTGGCGAGGTCGGCCTGCATCAGTTCGGCGATGCGCTTGGCGTTGGGGTTGTAGGGACGCTGCACCGGCATCGCCCAGAGGTCGATTTCGAGACCGTTGGCGTAGCCCGCCTCGGCCAGCGCCTTCTTGGCGGCTTCCGGATCGAAGGGATCGTCCTTGACCGTCTCGTTATAGGACCACATCGAGGGCGGGATCGGGTTCGTCGCGGCGATGCCGCTCGACAGATAGACCGCGTCGATGATCGCCTTCTTGTTGATCGCCATGTTGATGGCGTGGCGGACCTTGACGTTGTCGAAGGGCTTCTTGGTGGTGTTGTAGGCGAGATAGCCGATGTTCAGGCCGGGCTGCTCCAGAACCTGGACGTTGGCGTCCTTGCGGATGGCCTCGAGATCGGCCGGGTTCGGATAGGGCATGACATGGCATTCGCCCTTCTGGAGCTTGGCCCAGCGGACGGAGGCGTCAGGCGTGATCGCGAAGATCAGGTCGTCGATCTTGGCCTTGCCGGCCCAGTATTCGGGGAACGCCTTGTAGCGGATGATCGCGTCCTTCTGATACTGCACCAGCGAGAACGGGCCTGTGCCGATCGGATCCTGGTCGATCTTCTCGGGCGTGCCGGCTTTCAGCATCGCATCGGCATATTCCTTCGACTGGACGCTGGCGTACTGCATCGCGAGATCGGAGAGGAACGGCGCCTCGGGCTGGTTCAGCGTGATCTTGACGGTGTAGTCGTCGACCTTCTCGACGCTCTTCAGCAGCTTGGGCATGCCCATGTCGCCGAAATAGGAGTGGTTCGAGCTGGTGACCTTGAAATACGGGTTGGCTTCCTTCCACTGCCGCTCGATCATGAAGACGAAATCGTCGGCGTTGAAGTCGCGCGTCGGTTTGAAGGCGCGGGTGTTGTGCCACTTCACGCCCTTGCGCAGATTGAAGGTGTAGGTCAGGCCATCGGCCGAGATGGTCCATTTCTCCGCCAGCGCCGGCTCGACCTTGGTGCCGCCGCGCTCGAACTGGACGATGGTGTCGTAGATCTGGGTGTTGGCGTCGAAGGAGGTGCCGGTCGTGTTGACGCTCGGCGCGAAGTTCTCGGGGCTGCCCTCCGAGCAGTAGATCAGCGTCTTGGCCGCGAGCGGTTGCGCCGCCATCAGGGCCGAAGCCGACAGTGTCGCCAAAAGCAGTTTTTTCATTATCAGATCTCCTTGCACGCGATCACTCGCCAGGCTTTTCTCAGGCTGCCGTCCCGTCGCGTCGAGATGCGTCCGGTGCCAGCCTTGGCCATGAGCTTATTGAAATGTCTGCAGCGCGGATAGCCGTCAGAAGACGGATAGCGCGTCCTGCCCGGCCATTGGCTGGCGACCCCGTCCCGGGACACCGTGGACGGGATTTCGCGCTACATGCCGCCGGTCGCCCGATCCTGAAGCCAGTCGGCGGGCAAGGCGCGAGATAGCGGGGTGTCCCGTCGCTGCGGTGCCGGCTGCGGGCGAGCGGGTCTGGTCGGTTCGGTTTCGGACCGGGCCGCTGGGGCGGGCGTTCGGCGAGCGGGCTCGGGCGTAGCCTGACGGGCCGGCGCGGCGGAAATCTGTGCGAACAAGGCGAGCGTGATGGCCGCCGAACTCCTGTCCATGCCCGTTCCCCAGCAAATCCTGCGGCGGCGCCGCGCGGCCCGCGGACGAGACCACGCCAGACCTCGATCACAGGCCAGTCACGATGCTGCGTTGTGGTTCTGGAACCGCGTCATGCGCCGCGCCGGTCTTGCGGGGCGGGCGGGGCTGCCGTAACCCGGCTGTTCCCGCCTCCAGCATGCCCCAGCCATGTCCGTCTCGATTTCAGACCGTTACGCTGCCCTCGTCGACACCGGCGCCATCGAGCGCGACGCTGCGCAGGTCGCCGTCGTCAGGCGGCTTTCGGCGCTGAGCGATGCGCTGGCGGCGCGCAGGCTGGCGAGGAAGAGCAGCGCGCTCGGCTGGCTGTTCGGCGGCAGGCAGCCTGCCGGCGATGGCCCGAAAGGGCTCTACATCTGGGGCTCGGTCGGGCGCGGCAAGACCATGCTGATGGACCTGTTCTACGACGCCGCGCCGATCCCCAAGCGCCGACGCGTGCATTTCCACGAATTCCTGGCCGATGTGCACGCCCGCATCCACACCTATCGCCAGCGTCTCAAGGCCGGCGAAGTCAGGGAGCCCGATCCGATCGCGCCGATCGCGGCGGATCTGGCGGAAGAGGCGAGCCTGCTCTGTTTCGACGAGTTCACGGTGACCGACATCGCCGATGCGATGATCCTCGGGCGGCTTTTCACGGCGCTCTTCGCGGCTGGCGTCGTCGTGGTCGCGACCTCCAATGTCGAGCCGTCGCGACTCTATGAGGGCGGTCTCAACCGGGCGCTGTTCCTGCCCTTCATCGAGCTTTTGACCGAGAAGGTCGACATCGTCCGGCTCGACGCCCGCACCGATTTCCGGCTGGAGAAGCTCGGCGGCGCACCGACCTATCATGTGCCAGCGGATGCAGCAGCGAAGGCCGCCCTCGACACTGCGTTCAGGCGGCTGAGCGGCGTCGCGCAGGGCTCGCCGGTGAGGCTCTCGGTGAAGGGGCACGATCTGCGCATTCCCCAGGCGGCGGGCGGCGTGGCGCGGGCGAGCTTTTCCGACCTCTGCAGCCAGGCCTATGGCGCGTCCGACTATATCGCGCTTGCCCAGCGCTTCCACACGCTGGTGCTCGACGACATACCCGTGCTCAAGGACGAGCAGCGCAACGAGACCAAGCGCTTCATCATCCTGATCGACACGCTCTACGAGCATCATGTGAAGCTCGTCGCCTCGGCGGGGGCCGAAGCGCATGAACTCTACAAGGCCAAGACCGGCCGCGAGGCCTTCGAGATCGACCGCACGGTGTCGCGGCTGATCGAGATGCGCTCTGACGACTATCTCGGCCTGCCGCATGGCCGCGCCGATTCGGCAGCGTCGGGCGATTCCGGCGGTCTGGTCGAGACCTGACGATGGTGATGCGTGAGCCGAGCGAGACCCGCATTCTCACGGTCGCCAGCGAGCATCTGCGCCAGTTCGGGCTGAAGCGCTTCACCGTGGTGGCGGTGGCGGAAGAGGCCGGCATGACGCATGCCAATGTCTATCGCTATTTCCCGTCGCGCGCGGCGCTGGTCGATGCGGTCGTCGATGTCTGGCTCAAGGCGACCGAGCGCCGCCTCGCCGACATCGCCGATGGCCCAGACCCCGCCGACGACAAGCTCGAGCGCCTGATCCTGGCGCTGGCCAAGGCCAACCGCGACCTGCTCGCGGAAGATCCGCATCTTTTCGCCGCCCTGTCGCAGGCCGTGGCCAAGCGCCACGCCATCAGCCGGCGCAACCGGACGCGCGTGCGCGCCCTGTTCGAGCGTGTGGTCGACGAAGGCGTGGCGTCGGGGGCATTCGAGCCGCGCGACAGGGACCGGGCGATCGCCTTCGTCATCGATGCGACGCACCGCTTCATTCACCCGGCCTCGCTGGCGCTGGAGGCCGACGTACCGCAGGCCTCCGTCGACGCCAGGCTCTCGACGCTGATCCGGGTCGTGCTGCGGGTGCTGGGCAGCGGGATCATCTGAAAATTTTATGATAAATTACAAAATCTGTAAATTGTTATTGCCGCTTTTCCCGGCACCCGTCGAGCGAATATCGATGAAGACCTCAACAAGCCGTTGAAATAGAAAAGACTTTTCACGATTCCATCGTGATCGCAGCAGCTTGATCGACAAATCCCTTCCGTGCGGCGCGGGGTTGCGGCAAAAGGGCTGTCTGGGCCAAAGAAACCCAGCATTTCGCCGGACTCGCCGGCTGTCGCAGCGCCAAGGACAAGGACTAGCTCATGGCCCGCAAGAAGATTGCCCTCATCGGCGCCGGCCAGATCGGCGGAACGCTCGCCCACCTCGCCGGTCTCAAGGAACTCGGCGACATCGTCCTGTTCGACATCGCCGACGGCATCCCGCAGGGCAAGGGCCTCGACATCGCCGAATCCGCTCCGGTCGACGGCTTCGATGCGTCCTACAAGGGCACGAGCAGCTATGAGGACATCAAGGGCGCCGATGTGATCATCGTCACCGCCGGCGTGCCGCGCAAGCCGGGCATGAGCCGCGACGACCTGATCGGCATCAACCTCAAGGTGATGAAGGCGGTCGGCGAAGGCATCAAGACCTACGCCCCCAAGGCCTTCGTGATCTGCATCACCAACCCGCTCGATGCGATGGTCTGGGCGCTGCAGAAGTTCTCGGGCCTCAAGCCCAACATGATCTGCGGCATGGCCGGCGTGCTCGACTCCGCGCGCTTCCGCCACTTCCTGGCCGACGAGTTCAAGGTCTCGGTCAAGGACGTCTCGGCCTTCGTGCTCGGCGGCCATGGCGACGACATGGTGCCGCTGGTGCGCTATTCCGGCGTCGCCGGCATCCCGCTGCCCGACCTGATCAAGATGAAGTGGACGACGCAGGAGCGCATGGACGCCATCGTCGACCGGACCCGCAAGGGCGGCGGCGAGATCGTCAACCTGCTCAAGACCGGCTCGGCCTTCTACGCGCCGGCGGCCTCCGCCATCGCCATGGCCGAGAGCTATCTCAAGGATCAGAAGCGCGTGCTGCCTGCGGCCGCCGCGCTCAAGGGTCAGTACGGCGTCAAGGACATGTTCCTCGGCGTTCCCGTCGTGATCGGCGCCAAGGGCGTCGAGCGGGTCGTCAAGATCCGGCTCAACGCAGCCGAGAAGGCCATGCTGGAAAAGTCGGTCGCCTCGGTGCAGGGCCTGATCGAAGCCTGCAAGGCCATCGATTCGTCATTGGCGTGAGATAGAGCCGATGGCGCGATGAGCGTGGCGGCCTTTGCGCCGCGCTCGTCGTCCCGCCAGAGGCTCACCGCCCGTCGCAGCTTCCGCACAGGACATCAGGCATGAACATCCACGAATATCAGGGCAAGGCGGTTCTCAAGGAGTTCGGCGCGCCGGTCTCCGCCGGCTTTGCGGCGCTCACGGTCGCCGAGGCCGTCGAGGGCGCGAAGAAGCTGCCCGGCCCGCTCTATGTGGTGAAGAGCCAGATCCATGCCGGCGGCCGCGGCAAGGGCAAGTTCAAGGAACTCGGCCCCGACGCCAAGGGCGGCGTCCGGCTGGCCAAGTCGATCGAAGAGGTCGAGAGCCACGCCAGGGAGATGCTCGGCAACACGCTGGTGACGGCGCAGACGGGCCCGGCCGGCAAGCAGGTCAACCGGCTCTATATCGAAGACGGCTCCGACATCGCCAAGGAGTTCTATCTCTCGGCGCTGGTCGACCGCGAGACCTCGCGCATCGCCTTCGTGGTCTCCACCGAAGGCGGCATGGACATCGAGGCTGTCGCCCATGACACGCCCGAGAAGATCGTGACCTTCTCGGTCGATCCCGCGACCGGCATCATGCCCCATCACGGCCGCACCGTGGCGCGCACGCTCGGCCTCACCGGCGATCTTGCCAAGCAGGCCGGGACGGTGCTGGCGCAGATCTACGCCGCCTTCGTCGCCAAGGACATGGCGATGCTGGAGATCAACCCGCTGATCGTGACGACGCAGGGTCAGATCAAGTGCCTCGACGCCAAGGTCTCGTTCGATTCCAACTCGCTCTACCGGCACCCCGAGGTGATGGCGCTGCGCGACGAGACGGAAGAGGACGCCAAGGAGATCGAGGCGTCCAAATATGATCTCGCCTATATCGCGCTCGACGGCACGATCGGCTGCATGGTCAACGGCGCGGGCCTGGCCATGGCGACGCTCGACATCATCCAGCTCTACGGGGAAAGCCCTGCGAACTTCCTCGATGTCGGCGGTGGCGCGACCGAGGAGAAGGTCACGGCGGCGTTCAAGATCATCACCGCCGACCCGAAGGTGAAGGGCATCCTGGTCAACATCTTCGGCGGCATCATGAAGTGCGATGTTATTGCGCGCGGCGTCATCGCCGCGGTGAAGGCGGTCGGGCTCCAGGTTCCGCTGGTGGTGCGGCTCGAAGGCACCAACGTCCAGGAAGGCAAGGACATCATTTCCTCGTCCGGCCTGAACGTCATTCCCGCCGACGATCTCGACGATGCCGCGCAGAAGATCGTCGCCGCGATCAAGAAGACCTGAGGAAAAACCATGTCCATCCTGATCGATAAGAACACCAAGGTCATCTGCCAGGGCTTCACCGGCAAGAACGGCACCTTCCATTCCGAGCAGGCGATCGCCTATGGCACGCTGATGGTCGGCGGAACGTCGCCGGGCAAAGGCGGCGCGCTGCATCTCGGCCTGCCGGTCTTCGACACCGTCGCCGAGGCGCGCGAGAAGACCGGCGCGACCGCGTCTGTCGTCTATGTGCCGCCTCCGGGCGCGGCGGATGCGATCTGCGAGGCGATCGATGCCGAAATCCCGCTGATCATCTGCATCACCGAGGGCATTCCGGTGCTCGACATGGTCCGGGTCAAGCGCTCGCTCTCGGGCTCGAAGTCGCGGCTGATCGGGCCCAACTGCCCCGGCGTCGTCACGGCGGGCGAGAGCAAGATCGGCATCATGCCGGCCAATATCTTCAAGCCGGGCTCGGTCGGCATCGTCTCGCGATCGGGCACGCTGACCTATGAGGCTGTGTTCCAGACCACGCGCGAGGGTCTCGGCCAGACCACGGCGGTCGGCATCGGCGGCGACCCGGTCAAGGGCACCGAGTTCATCGACATGCTGGAGATGTTCCTCGCCGACGAGAAGACGACCTCGATCGTGATGATCGGCGAGATCGGCGGCTCGGCCGAAGAGGACGCGGCACAGTTCATCAAGGACGAAGCCAAGCGCGGCCGCAAGAAGCCGATGGTCGGCTTCATCGCCGGTCGTACCGCGCCTCCCGGCCGTCGCATGGGCCATGCCGGCGCGATCATCTCGGGCGGCAAGGGCGGCGCGGACGACAAGATCGCGGCGATGGAAGCGGCCGGCATCCGGGTCTCGCCCTCGCCGGCGCGGCTTGGCAAGACGCTCGTCGAAGTGCTGAAGGGCTGACGATCATGCGCGGCAGGCTCGGGCCGTATCTTCGCGCCTTCCAGGTCCGGTTTCCCGGCCTTTTCGGCATGAAGAACGCCCTGCAGCGCGGCATCAGGCGGGTGCTGCGCAAGCCTTTCGACGGCGACTTCGCCGCGCTCGCCGCGCTTCGCCTGCCACGCGACGGCATGATCCTCGATATCGGCGGCAATCGCGGCCAGAGCATCGACGCGATCAGGCTGTTCCTGCCTGACGCACGGATCGTCTCGTTCGAGCCGAATCCGCACCTGGCGGAGCAGTTGCGGGCGCTCTTCGCGGGCGATCGTGGCGTCGAGGTGAAGACGCTGGCGCTGGGCAACGAGCCGGCCGTGCTGACGCTGCATGTGCCCTATTACAATGGCTGGATGTTCGACGGGCTCGCCTCGCTCGACCGGTCCGAGGCGGAGAACTGGCTGACGCCGAAGAACCTCGCCGGATTCAGGCCCGACAAGCTGACGATCGAGACGATCGAATGCGCCGTCGAACCGCTCGACAGCGTCGAAGGGCTTGCGCCGGCCTTCGTCAAGATCGACGTGCAGGGTTTCGAGCCACAGGTGCTCGACGGCGCGCGCGAAACCCTGTCGCGGCATCGCCCGGTGGTGATGCTCGAGACCGGGGCCGATGTCGACATGCTGCAGCATCTGCCGGCCGGCTACGAGCCGGCGCATTGGGACGGCAGCCGGCTGGTGCGGGGGTTTCGCCTCCAGCCGAATGTTTTCTACATGCCCGTCGAGACGGCCGAGAGGCTGTTCGGGCAGGCAGCCGCGGCGACGGCTCCGGCTGGCGGCGCTGCCATTTCAGCCCGGACGCAATCGCGGCAGGCGGGCTTTGCGCCCGCGCGCCTTGGAAAGACCTTGGTCGGCCTGTTGAACACGGGCGGATATCGGCCGGCGACGGCGACCATCTAGAACGAAGATCACGACGCTCGGACGGATTCGGGACGGAAGGCAGGACAACATGGCTCGCCAGGACATCAACGAGGCTCTCGCCCAGACGGGTTTCCTCTATGGCGGCAACGCGGCCTATATCGAGGATCTCTACGCCCGCTACGAGGCCGATCCGACATCGGTCGACGAGCAGTGGCAGGGCTTCTTCGCGGGCCTGAAGGATGACGGCGCCGCCATCGTCCAGAACGCGCGCGGCGCCTCGTGGAAGAAGCCGAACTGGCCGGTCGTGGCCAATGGCGAGTTGATTTCGGCGCTCGACGGCAACTGGGCCGTGGTCGAAAAGGTCGTCTCCGACAAGCTCGGCGCCAAGGCCAAGGCTGCCGGCGCGACGCTGAGCGCGTCCGATGTCCAGCAGGCGACACGCGATTCCGTGCGCGCTATCATGATGATCCGGGCGTACCGGATGCGCGGCCACCTTCACGCCAAGCTCGACCCGCTCGGCATCGAGGGCCCCAAGGACCCCGAGGAGTTCTCGCCGGCCTCCTTCGGCTTCGGCGAAGCCGATCTCGACCGCAAGATCTTCATCGACAACGTGCTCGGGCTGGAATTCGCGAGCATCCGCGAGATGACCACGATCCTGCAGCGGACCTATTGCAACACTATCGGCATCGAGTTCATGCACATCTCCGATCCGGAGCAGAAGGCATGGCTGCAGGAGCGGATCGAGGGGCCCGACAAGGAGATCGCCTTCACCCGCGAGGGCAAGAAGGCGATCCTGAACAAGCTTGTCGAGGCGGAAGGCTTCGAGAAGTTCATCGACCTGAAGTTCACCGGCACCAAGCGCTTCGGGCTCGATGGCGGCGAATCGCTGATCCCGGCGCTGGAGCAGATCATCAAGCGCGGCGGTGCTCTCGGCGTGCGCGACATCGTCTTCGGCATGGCCCATCGCGGCCGCCTCAACGTGCTGACGCAGGTGCTGGGCAAGCCGCACCGCGCGCTGTTCCACGAGTTCAAGGGCGGCTCCTTCGCGCCTGACGACGTCGAGGGCTCGGGCGACGTGAAGTACCATCTCGGCGCGTCCAGCGACCGCGAGTTCGACGGCAACAACGTTCACGTCTCGCTGACCGCCAACCCGTCGCATCTCGAGATCGTCGATCCCGTCGTGCTGGGCAAGGTCCGCGCCAAGCAGGACCAGTTCGGCGACATCGTCGAGCGCTCGAAGGTGCTGCCGCTGCTGCTGCATGGCGATGCGGCTTTCGCCGGCCAGGGCGTGGTCGCCGAATGCCTCGGCCTGTCCGGGCTGAAGGGCCATCGCACCGGCGGTTCGGTGCACTTCATCATCAACAACCAGATCGGTTTCACGACCTATCCGCGCTATTCGCGCTCCTCGCCCTATCCGTCGGATGTGGCCAAGATGGTCGAGGCTCCGGTCTTCCACGTGAACGGCGACGATCCCGAGGCGGTCGTTTTCGCCGCAAAGATCGCGATCGAGTTCCGGCAGAAGTTCCACAAGCCGGTCGTGGTCGACATGTTCTGCTATCGCCGCTTCGGCCATAACGAAGGTGACGAGCCGGGCTTCACCCAGCCGCTGATGTACCGCAAGATTCGCGCGCACAAGTCGACGCTGGAGCTGTATTCGGCCAAGCTCGAAGCAGAGGGCGTGATCCAGCCGGGCGACATCGACAGCATGCGCGCCGCCTGGAAGGACAAGCTCGAGGTCGAATTCCAGGCCGGCCAGGCCTTCAAGCCCAACAAGGCCGACTGGCTCGATGGCCGCTGGGCCGGGATGAAGGCGATCCGCGCCGACGAGGACGATCCGCGCCGCGGCGCGACCGGCGTTCCCGCCGAGGTGCTCAAGGAGATCACCGAGAAGATCACCGCGACGCCCGCCGGCTTCAACGCGCACAAGACGATCCAGCGCTTCCTCGATAACCGCAAGAAGGCTGTCGAATCGGGCAGCGGCATCGACTGGGCGACCGCCGAGTCCCTGGCGTTCGGCTCCCTTCTGCTCGACGGCAACCCGGTCCGCCTCTCGGGCCAGGATTGCGAGCGCGGCACCTTCTCGCAGCGCCATTCGGTGCTGATCGACCAGGAGACGGAAGGCCGCCATACCTCGCTGAACCATATCCGTGAGGGCCAGTCGCGCTACGAGGTCATCAACTCGATGCTCTCGGAAGAGGCGGTGCTGGGCTTCGAATACGGCTACACGCTGTCGGAGCCCAACGCCCTGACCTGCTGGGAAGCGCAGTTCGGCGACTTCGCCAATGGCGCGCAGGTGCTGTTCGACCAGTTCATCTCGTCGGGCGAGCGCAAATGGCTGCGCATGTCCGGTCTCGTCTGCCTGCTGCCGCATGGTTATGAGGGGCAGGGTCCCGAGCACTCCTCGGCCCGTCTCGAGCGCTTCCTGCAGATGTGCGCCGAGGACAACATGCAGGTGGCGAACTGCTCGACGCCGGCGAGCTATTTCCACATCCTGCGTCGCCAGCTCAAGCGCGACTTCCGCAAGCCGCTGATCCTGATGACGCCGAAGTCGCTGCTGCGCCACAAGCGGTGCGTCTCCGACCTCGCCGACATTGCCGAAGGGTCGACCTTCCACCGCGTGCTGCATGACGACGCCGAGCGCGGCAAGTCCGAGACCAAGCTGGTCAAGGACTCCAAGATCCGCCGCGTCGTGCTCTGCTCCGGCAAGGTCTATTTCGACCTGCTCGAAGACCGCGAGAAGCGCGGCATCGACGATGTCTATCTGATGCGCGTCGAGCAGCTTTATCCGTTCCCGCTGAAGTCGCTGGCGCAGGAACTGGCGCGCTTCAAGGCCGCGGACGTGGTCTGGTGCCAGGAGGAGCCCAAGAACATGGGCGCCTGGACCTTCGTCGAACCCTATCTCGAATGGGTGCTCGGCCATGCCGGCTCGAAGTCGAAACGGCCGCGCTATATCGGGCGTCCGGCCTCGGCTGCGACCGCAACCGGCCTGATGTCCAAGCACCTCGCCCAGCTCAACGCGTTCCTGGACGAGGCTTTCGCGGCGTGATCCGCGCGACCTGATCCGGAACGTCAGACAAAGACACGAAGAAGAGGCCTGACATGGCGACCGAAATCCGCGTACCCACCCTCGGCGAATCCGTCTCCGAGGCCACGATCGGCAAGTGGTTCAAGAAGCCCGGCGACGCGGTCAAGGCCGACGAGCCCCTGGTCGAGCTCGAAACCGACAAGGTCACGCTCGAGGTCAACGCACCCTCGGCCGGCGTACTCGGCGAGATCGTCGCCAAGGAAGGCGAGACCGTCGGCGTCAGCGCGCTGCTGGGCATGATCACGGCCGGCGACGGCAAGGCGGCTGCTCCAGCGGCCGCGCCGAAGAAGGATGATGCAGTGGCGCAGGCTGCCGGAAAGGCGGGGGCCGACACGGTCAGGGAAGCCGAGAAGAAGGCCGGCGCGGTTGCAGGCGATACCCCGATAAAGCCTGCGACGAAGGCTGCCGATTCCGGCCCGGCCGTCGGCCGTCTGGCCGCGGAGAGCGGCGTCGATGCGGCCTCCGTTCCTGCAACCGGCAAGGACGGTCGCGTCACCAAGGGCGACATGCTGGCGGCGATTGCGACCGGCGGTACGTCCGCTCCCGCCGCGGCGCCGGCCCCAGTGCAGGTTCGCGCGCCGTCCGCCCCCGACGACGCCTCGCGTGAAGAGCGCGTCAAGATGACCAAGCTGCGCCAGACCATCGCGCGCCGCCTCAAGGAGGCGCAGGCGACCGCCGCGATGCTGACGACCTTCAACGAGGTCGACATGTCGGCCGTGATGGCGCTGCGCAACCAGTACAAGGACGTCTTCGAGAAGAAGCACGGCGTGAAGCTCGGCTTCATGGGCTTCTTCGTGAAGGCCTGCGTGCAGGCGCTGAAGGAGATTCCCTCGGTCAACGCCGAGATCGACGGCACCGACATCGTCTACAAGAACTATTATCACGTCGCGGTCGCCGTCGGCACCGACAAGGGGCTCGTCGTGCCGGTGGTGCGCGACGCCGACCAGCTTTCCATCGCCGGCGTCGAAAAGGCGATCGGCGTTCTCGGCAAGAAGGCCCGCGACGGCGCCCTCAAGATCGAGGACATGCAGGGCGGCACCTTCACCATCTCGAATGGCGGCGTCTACGGTTCGCTGATGTCGACGCCGATCCTGAACGCGCCGCAATCGGCGATCCTCGGCATGCACAAGATCCAGGAGCGCCCCATGGTCGTCGGTGGCCAGATCGTCATCCGCCCGATGATGTATCTGGCTGTGAGCTACGACCACCGCATCATCGACGGCAAGGAAGCGGTGACCTTCCTCGTCCGCATCAAGGAGGCGCTGGAGGACCCGGCGCGGCTCGTGCTGGATCTGTGATGATCGCGGCGGCGAATGCCGACGATCGCGATCATCGACGGTGTTCGCATCGTGATCTATCTCAAGGACCATCTGCCGCCTCATCTCCACGCGATGTTCGCAGAGCACGAGGCGCAGATTTCCATCGTGACTGGTGATATCCTCAACGGATCATTGCCGCCGGCCAAGGCGAAAAGCGTCAACGCGTGGCTGGCGACGAATCGGGAGCAGGTCGCTTCCATCTGGAAAGACATCAGAGAGGGCAGCTACAGCGGAGGCCGGATCGAATGAAGTACCGGATCAAGGATGTCGAGGCTGTGCGAGGAAAGGTTCTGCGCGTCACCTTCGATGACGGGCTGTCGGGCGAGTACGATCTGACGGAGGAGGTCGCGCAGTATCCCGCTTTTGCAGCGCTGGGCGACTCTGCTTATTTCGCCCAGGTCGCGATCGCGGCGCGCGGCCGCTCTTTCGGATGGAAACTCGACAACGAGGGCCACGAGATCGACATTTGCGCCGACACGGCTCGGATCGCCATAGAAACCGCCATGGTCGAGCAGCTTGCGGCGAAATACGCCGTCAGCAGGTCGGCCGCCGAATAATTTCCACGTCTGAAGAGAACCCATGTCCTACGATCTCGTCGTCATCGGAACCGGCCCCGGCGGCTATGTCTGCGCCATCCGCGCCGCTCAGCTCGGCCTCAAGGTCGCCGTCGTCGAAAAGCGCAAGACGCATGGCGGCACCTGCCTGAATGTCGGCTGCATCCCGTCCAAGGCGTTGCTGCATGCCTCCGAGAGGTTCGAGGAAGCCAGCCACACCTTCCCGAGCCTCGGGGTCGTCGTCGGCAAGCCCAAGCTCGATCTCAAGCAGATGATGGTTCACAAACAGGAGACGGTCGACGCCAACGTCAACGGCGTCGCCTTCCTGCTGAAGAAGAACAAGATCGAGCCGTTCTTCGGCACCGCCTCGATCCCGGCCGCCGGCAAGGTCGTGGTGACCGCGGCCGACGGCAAGACTCAGGAGCTGGAAACCAAGGCGATCGTCATCGCCACGGGCTCGGAAGCCACCGCGCTGCCTGGTGTCGCCATCGACGAGAAGACCGTGGTGACCTCGACCGGCGCTCTTGAGCTGACGGCCGTTCCCAAGGAACTGCTTGTCGTCGGCGCTGGCGTGATCGGGCTCGAGATCGGTTCGGTCTGGAGCCGCCTCGGCGCCAAGGTCACGGTCGTGGAATATCTCGACCGCATCCTGCCGGGCATGGACGACGAGATCGCCAAGCAGTTCCAGCGCATTCTGCAGAAACAGGGTTTCGAGTTCATCCTCGGCTCCAAGGTCACCAAGGTCGAGACGGGAAAGAAGGGCGCGAGCGTCACCGTCGAGCCGGCGGCAGGCGGTGAGGGCAAGACGCTTTCGGCCGACATCGTGCTGGTCGCGATCGGGCGTCGTCCGAACACCGAAGGCCTTGGCCTGGAAGCGGCCGGCGTTGCGACCGAGCGCGGCCGTGTCGTCATCGACGATCATTTCAGGACCAATGTCGCCGGCATCTACGCCATCGGCGACGTCGTGCGCGGCCCGATGCTCGCCCACAAGGCCGAGGACGAGGGCATGGCGGTGGCCGAGATCATCAGTGGTAAGGCCGGGCATGTGAATTACGATGCGATCCCGGGCATCATCTACACCGCCCCGGAAGTCGCCTCGATCGGCAAGACCGAGGAAGAACTCAAGGCGGCCGGCACCGCCTACAAGGTCGGCAAGTTCCCGTTCACGGCCAATGCGCGTGCGCGCGCCATCCGCCACACCGACGGGTTCGTGAAATTTCTGGCGGACGCCACGACCGACCGCGTGCTCGGCTGCCACATCATCGGCCCCCATGCCGGCGACCTGATCGCCGAGGTCACGGTGCTGATGGAGTTCGGCGGCTCGTCCGAAGACCTCGCCCGCACTTGCCACGCCCATCCGACGCTGGCCGAAGCGGTCAAGGAAGCCGCGCTCGCGGTCGACAAGCGCCAGATCCATATGTGAGGGCGGCGTTCTTCGCTTCCGGCCTTGTGTGGTGTAATCTATGGGCATGACCCGGGACCGAGCCGCCTCCGAACTCGCGCGTTACGCGGACGCGCTTCGCGCCAGAGGGGCCGCAGCGGCGTTCCTGTTCGGATCGACCGCACGAGATGAGGCCGGTCCAGACAGTGATATCGACGTCTTTATCGATGTAACGCCCGGACGGAAGTTCTCGCTGATCGACCTTGCTGGAATGCACGCCTTTCTTGTCTCCGAGCTCGGGGTCGATGTCGATCTGACGACGCGCAAGAGCCTGCATCCGAAGCTGCGGGACCGGATCGAGAGCGAAGCGTTCCAGGTGTTTTGATGTCGCGTGACATCGGCGTCGTGCTCGATGACATTCTGGATGCAATTTCACTGATCGAAGAAGCCGTTGCTGGCCATGGTCGTGCCAGCTTCGACAGAGCCCGTTTCCTTCAACGCGGAGTCGAACGATCGCTGGAAATCATCTCGGAGGCTACGCGACATCTGCCGGACGACGTCCTCGCATTGAGGCCGGAGATTGCGTGGTCAGGCATCCGCGCGATCGGTAATCTGATCCGGCATGAGTATTGGCGGGTCGATCCCGACATCCTCTGGAGCGTCGTCACCGACGATCTGCCGCCTCTCCGCGCTGCGGTTGAGGACTTGCGTCGGCGCCTCGGCACGTAAAGCATAGAGCCGCTCGACGGCGTTACCCCCGCCGCGCCTTGAATGCCGTCAGCGTATTGCGCAGCAGGCAGGCGATCGTCATCGGGCCGACGCCACCGGGCACGGGCGTGATCGCGCCCGCGACATTCACTGCCTCCGCGAAATCGACGTCGCCCGCGAGCTTGCCGTCGGGCATGCGGTTGATGCCGACATCGATCACGGTCGCGCCGGGCTTGATCCAGTCGGCCTTGACGAAATGCGGCCGGCCGACCGCCGCCACGACGATGTCGGCGCGCCTCACCACGCTGGCCAGGTCCTTCGTGCGCGAATGCGCGATCGTCACGGTGCAATCGGCCTGAAGCAGCAATTGCGCGACCGGGCGGCCGACGAGTTCCGAACGACCGATCACGACGGCCTCCAGCCCAGACAGGCTCGGCAGCGCCTGCCTGAGCAGCAGCATGCAGCCAAGCGGCGTGCAGGGCACGAGCCCGTTCTTGCCGCCGGCGAGCAGGCCGGCGTTGATCGGGTGAAGGCCGTCGACATCCTTGGCCGGGTCGATCGCGTCGATAATCTGGCCGGTATCGATATGCCTGGGCAACGGCAGCTGGACCAGGATGCCATCGACTGATTCGTCGGCGTTGAGCTCGGCGAGTTTTGCGAGCAACTCGGCTTCGTTGGTCTCGGCCGGCAGGCGATGCGCCACCGAATTCATGCCGATCTCGGCCGCGAGCTTCTCCTTGGAGGCGACATAGACGCGGCTCGCCGGGTCGTCGCCGACGAGCACGACATGCAGGCCGGGCACGAGGCCGGTCGAGGCCTTGATCGCGGCGATCTCGCGACCGATCTCCATCCGCAGCGCCGCTGCCGCCGCCTTGCCGTCGATGATGTCAGCCTGCTTCGGCATGGTCCCGGTCTCCGCATTCCGCTCGCGAGCCGCCCTCATGCGCGATCGGGCAGCGCCGGGCAAGCCGTGCGGCGACGCGTCCTGACAGGGATGCGTCGTAGGCGCTTGATCGCGCTCTCGCAGCCCCTCATGCTGGCCGGTATCGACGGCGCAGCGTGTGGGAGAGCGACAGGACGTGACGACCGGATTTGCCCGCCTGCCTGCCTCGGCCTCGTTTCGCCTGACGAATGCCCGCGCGCCGCTCTGCCTGATCGAAGGAGCTTCGCTTGCGGCCGATCGCGATGGGCTGGCCAGCATTGACATTGCCGTGGAGGACGGTCGCGTCTCGTCCATCCTGCCGGCAGGAACGCCGCCGCTCGACGCACTTGCCACGCTCGATCTCGACGGTGGGATCGTGCTGCCGCGCCTGGTCGACTGCCATGTCCATCTCGACAAGGGCCACATCTGGCCGCGCCGGCGCAATCCCGATGGCAGCTTCATGGGCGCGCTGAACAATGTGATGGCAGACCGGGAGGCCAATTGGTCGGCAGAAGATGTCCGCGCCCGGATGGATTTCGGCCTGCGCTGCGCCTTCGCGCACGGCACGGCGGCAATGCGCACCCATATCGATTCGCTCGGCAAGCAGATCGGTATCACCTGGCCGGTGCTGGCGGAGTTGCGGGCCGAATGGGCGGGCCGCATCGCGCTGCAGGCGTCGCCACTCTTCGGTGTGCAGTTCGCGCTCGATGCTGCCCATATGCAGGCTGTGACGGCTGCTGTGAAAACGCGTGGTGACGGCATCTTCGGCTGCGTCAGCTACATGATCCCCGAACTCGACAAGGCGCTCGACATTGTCTTCGAGACCGCAATCGAGAACGGTTTCGATCTCGATTTCCATGTCGACGAGACCAACGACCCGCAAGCGCGCGCTCTGGAGAACATCGCGGACGCCGCGATCCGGCATCGCTTCACGGGCAAGATTCTGTGCGGGCATTGCTGTTCGCTCAGCGTCCAGACGCCGGAAGTCGAGGCGCGCATCATCGCCAAGGTGCGTGACGCCGGCATCGCCGTGGTCTCGCTGCCGATGTGCAACATGTACCTTCAGGACCGTCAGGCCGGGCGCACGCCGCGCTGGCGTGGGGTTACGGCGCTGCATGAGCTGAAGGCTGCCGGCGTGCCGGTGATGATCGCCTCGGACAATACGCGCGATCCGTTCTACGCCTATGGCGACCTCGACCTGATCGAGGTTTTGCGCGAGGGCACGCGCATTCTCCAGCTCGACCATTCGGGCAAGGACTGGGCGAATGCGGTCGCGCGCTGGCCGGCCGACATCATGGGCTATGCCGGCAAGGGCAAGCTTTCTCCCGGCGGGCCGGCCGACCTGATCCTGACCCGCGCCCGGGACTGGACCGAGTTCTTCGCCCGCCCGCAGGCTGACCGCACCGTGCTGGTGAACGGCCAGGCGATCGATACGACGCTGCCCGACCATCGCGAACTCGACCATCTGATGGGTGGACGGTCGTGATGGAATGTCCTCGATCTTTTATACGCCGTCATTCCGGACAAGCCGCGCAGCGGCGCCGATCCGGAATCCATCACAAGGCACTGTGGCGTTCTAGGATGGATTCCGGGTCTGCGCTTCGCTTGCCCGGAATGACGCGGTCTTGGATTTGCTGACGATGAACGGCCTTTGCTCATGACGATCCGCTACGACATCACGGGTCTCAAATCACGTCTCTCCGGTATCCGGACCGAGGAGAATCCGGCGCTGGTCAAGCAAAAGAGCCGCGACTTCTTCTGGTATTCGCCGGTGCTCAAGCGCCAGCTCGATCATGTCAGCGCCGATATCGTGGTCTCGCCGACAAGCGAGGCGCAGGTGCTGGAGGTGCTGTCAGCCGCGCATGCGCTCGGCATTCCCGTGACGCCGCGTGGGACCGGCACAGGCAATTACGGGCAGGCGATGCCGCTGTCTGGCGGCGTGCTGCTCGATCTGTCGGGCTTCAACAAGGTGCTCGACATCGTGCCCGGCCGCTATGTCGCCGAGCCCGGCGCGATCATGGCCCGGATCGACGACGAGACGCGGCACCATTCGCGGCAGGAACTCCGGCTGCACCCCTCGACCTATCAGACCGCCTCGATCGGCGGCTTCATCGCGGGCGGTTCGGGCGGGGTCGGCTCGATCAAATGGGGCGGCCTGCGCGACTGGGGCAACATCATCTCGCTCAGGGTCGCGACGATGGAGGAGAGCCCGCGCATACTCACGCTGAGCGGCGACGATCTGCACAAGGTGGCACATGCCTATGGCACGAACGGCATCATCACCCAGGTCGAGATGCCGCTCGGGCCGGCTTATGAATGGGTCGACGTCATCCTCGGCTTCGGCTCTCTCCGTGCCGCAACCGAATTCGCCAACGGGCTGGGCGAGCAGGACGGCCTCGCGCTGAAGAACCTTGCTGTCGTCGCTGCGCCGGTCGGCCATGATTATTTCCTGCGGCACAGGAAATTCCTGCCGCGCGAGAGCCATCTCGTCATCGTCATGGCGGCCGATTTCGCGGTGGAGGCGCTTTTGGCCTATGCGCGTCGTTTCCGGGGCGCGGAGTTGCTGATGCGCTCGGACAGGTTATCGCCCGAGGATGCCAGGGGCCTGCCGCCGGCTTACGAACTGGGCTGGAACCACACCACATTGCGGGCGCTGCGTATCGACCCTGCGATCACCTATCTGCAGGTGCTCTATCCCTTTCCCAACCAGGTCGATCTCGTCGACCGCATCCATGCCCGCTTCGGCGACGAGGTGGTCTGCCATCTCGAGTTCGTTCGCTTCGATGGCAAGGTGACCTGTTTTGGCCTGCCTCTGGTGCGCTTCACCACGGAAGAGCGGCTTGAGGAGATCATGGCTGTTCATGAGGAGATGGGCGCGCCGATCTTCAACCCGCATCGCTACACGCTGGAGGAGGGTGGCATGAAGCAGACAGACGAGGCGCAACTCTCCTTCAAGCGACTGGCCGATCCGCAGGGGCTGCTCAATCCCGGCAAGATGATCGCCTGGGAAGATCCCGGCTATGACTACGCGTCTGGCAAGAATTTCCTGTTTCGCAGCCTCTCGGATGCAGGTGTCGCCTGAACCATGCGTGTCCTCGTGCTCCATGCCCATCCCGACCCCGACAGCTACGGCGGGGCGCTGCATCGCGCCGTGGTCGAAAACTTGCGGAAGGCCGGTCACGAGGTCGATGACTGCGATCTCTATGCCGAGGGGTTCGAGCCAGCGTTGAGCCGAGCCGAGCGCGTCGGCTATCACGACCTCGAAACCAACACGCGTCCCGTTGCCGGCTATGTCGAACGCGTGCAGGCAGCCGAGGCGCTGGTGCTGTGCTTCCCGGTCTGGAATTTCGGCTATCCGGCTATCCTGAAGGGCTTTTTCGACCGTGTTTTCCTGCCGGGCGTCTCGTTTCGGCTGGTCGATGGCAAGGTGCGGCCCAATCTCTGGAACATCCGCAAGCTCGTCGCCGTGACGAGCTATGGCGGCACGCGCTGGCGGGCGCTGCTGATGGGCGACCCGCCGCGCAAGGCGGTTTGCCGGGTATTGCGCGCAGTCTGCCATCCGGCGGCGCGGCCGCTCTATCTGGCGCATTACGACATGAACCGCGCGACGCCCGAGACCCGCGCCGCCTTCCTTGCCCGCGTAACTGAGCGGATTCAGGCGCTGTGACGAGGCGTGTCGTGGCTTTGTCATCAGCATGTCATGATCGCGGGTGATCAGGCAGCCGGCGAACGATCGCCCGCCCCGTTGGCAAGGACCGGCCCATGACCAAGTCGCTCGAGAAAAGCGTCGGCCGTGCATTGCTGGTCACCGCGCGCCTGCATCGCGCCCGGATGGGCGAGCGTCTCAACGCGCTCGGACTGTTTCCGGGCCAGGAGCAGGCGCTGAAAGCCCTGCAGCCGGCGCCGATGACGATGGGCGAACTCGCCACCCTGCTGCGGGTCAAGCCGCCGACCGTGTCCAAGACGATCGGGCGCCTGTCCCTGCAGGGGCTGGTTGCGCGCGAAGGCGGTGGCCGCGACGGCCGGCTCGTGCAGGTCGCGCTGACCGAGGCCGGTCAGAAGACCGCGACGTCGCTCGACGCGGTCTGGACCCAGGTCGAGGGCGAACTGCTCGAAAAGCTCGACGGCAAGGAGCGCAAGCAGTTGCGCAGGCTGCTTCGCAAAGCCGCCAAAGGATTGTCCAAAGCCGGCGCGGAAGTCGAGGATGCCGAGATCGACGGCGAAGATGCAGAGGGCGACGCCTGATTTGCGCATGGAGCGCATGCGCGTGATCGCTGGTCAGCGCCCATAAATCGGTTAAATCTGTCTTCGTCATTCTCCCTGCGCATGACGGAACCTGTCTTGGCGGCCCACGCTCATCACCCTGAAACGGGCCGCAGCCGTCTTGCGGCCATTGCGTTGATGTGCGGCGCGATCCTGTGCTTCGCCATGCTGGATGCCAGCGCGAAATGGCTCTCGGGCCTGATGGACCCGATCCAGGTCGTGTTCGCGCGCTATGCCGGCAGCATGCTGCTGGTCTCGCTGCTGCTGAACCCATGGAGCCGGCCGGGCATTCTGCGCACGCAGCGGCCCTGGCTTCAGGCGGTGCGGTCGTTGCTGCTGCTTGGTTCGACGATGCTGAACTTCATTGCAGTCAAATATCTCCAGCTCGCCGAGACCGTGTCGATCATGTTCGCCGGGCCGCTTCTGGTGGCGCTGGTCTCGGGCCCGCTTCTGGGCGAATGGCCGGGTCCGCGCCGGCTGGCGGCGATCGCCGTCGGCTTCCTCGGCGTGCTGGTGATCACGCGTCCGGGCTTCGGCGGGATGCATCCGGCTGCCCTGCTCAGCGTGCTCGGCTGTTTTTGCTATTCGTTCTACTCGCTGGCGACGCGCAGCCTCGCGGCCTTCGATTCGCCGGAGACCACGATGGTCTATTCCGGCGTCGCGGGCACGTTCGCCATGCTGCCGCTGATTCCGTTCTTCTGGACGATGCCGCAGACGCCGCTGGTCTGGCTGATCCTGTTCGGAACCGGGGTGCTCGGCGGCTTTGGCCACTGGCTGCTGATCCTGGCGCACCGGCTGGCGCCGGCGACGGTGCTTGCGCCATTCATCTATTCGCAGATCGTCTGGATGGTCCTGCTCGGCTGGTTCGTCTTCGGCCAGTTGCCCGACCGCTGGACCTTCATCGGCGGCAGCATCGTGATCGCGTCGGGCCTGTATCTGCTCTATCGCGAGCGCGTCCGGCATGTGCCGGAAGGCGCGGCCTCCGCCCGGCTGGATTGAAACGCCGGGTCCGTCTCAGACCGTGACCTGCGTCCCCACTTCCACCACCCGGCCTGTCGGGATCTGGAAGAAGCTCGTGGCGTCGGTCGCGCTCTTGGTCAGCGTGATATAGAGATTGTCCTGCCAGACCGGCATGCCCGATTGCGGCGAGGCCTTGATCGAGCGGCGCGACAGGAAGAACGAGGTCGACATGATGTCGAACTTGAAGCCCTGCTTGCGCAGGATGGCGAGCCCCTTCGGCACGTTGGGGCTTTCCATGTAGCCATAGACCATCTCGACCCGCCAGAAATCGTCGGTGATGCGCGAGAGCCGGACGCGCTCCTCCTCGGCAATGCGCGGCGTATCGGCCGAGCGCACGGTGAGAACGACATTGCGCTCGTGGAGCACCTTGTTGTGCTTGAGGTTGTGCAGGAGCGAGGCCGGCGCCGTTTCGGGGTCGCTTGTCAGGAACACCGCCATGCCCTTGACCCGGTAGGGTGGGCTCTTCGAGAGCATGCCGACCAGTTCGAGCAGGGGCACGTCGGTCTTGCGGGTCTTGTCGAACAGGATCTTGGTGCCGCGCACCCAGGTCCACATCAGGACGATCAGCGTGATCGCCATCATCACCGGGACATAGCCGCCGCTGAACAGCTTGAGCAGGTTGGCGGCGAAGAAGGCCGCGTCGATGATCAGGAACGGCGTAACCACCGCGATGGTGGCGGCGAGACCCCAGCGCCAGCCCTTCCAGATCACGATGAAGGCCAGCAGCGAGTCCACCACCATCGCCCCGAAGACCGAGATGCCATAGGCGTGCGACAGGTTGGAAGACGACCGGAAGGTCCAGACCAGCACGAGCACCACGACGAGCAGCATCATGTTGATGCGCGGGATGAAGATCTGGCCCGAGGTCTGCTCGGAGGTGTGCCTGATTTCGAGGCGCGGCAGCAGGCCGAGCTGGATCGCCTGCCTGGTCAGGGAAAAGGCGCCGGTGATTACGGCCTGGCTGGCGATGATTGTCGCCACCGTCGCCATGATCACGAGCGGCAGGATGAAGCCGTCGGGGGCGAGCTTATAGAACGGATTGTCGATCGCGGTCGGATCCGAGAGGATCAGCGCGCCCTGCCCGAGATAGTTCAGCCACAGTGCCGGGAAGACCATGAAGATCCAGGCGCTGCGGATCGGGCCACGGCCAAAATGGCCCATATCGGCGTAAAGCGCTTCCGCGCCAGTCACGGCCAGGCAAACCGAACCCAGCACCGCCAGGGAAACGCCTGGATGGTCGATGAAGAATCGCACTCCCCACCAGGGGTTGATCGAGTCGAAGACGCTGAGGTCGTCGGCGATATGATAGATGCCGAGCCCCGCCAGCATCAGGAACCAGATCATCATGATCGGCCCGAAGAAATTCGCGACTTTTTCGGTGCCCCGGCTCTGGACCAGGAACAGCGCGATCAGGATCGCCGAGGCGATCGAGACGACGTAGTCGTCGAGCAGCGGCGTCACCAGCTTGATGCCCTCGACGGCCGAGAGCACCGAGATCGCCGGCGTGATCACGGCGTCGCCATAAAACAGCGCCGCGCCTGCCATGCCGAGGAAAAGCACGACGCCGCCGCGCATCCGCCCGAGCGCGCGTTGCGCCAAAGCCACCAGCGTCAGCGTGCCGCCTTCGCCATTGTTATCGGCGGTGAGCAGCAGCGCGACATATTTCAGCGTCACGACGACGACCAGTGACCACAGGATCAGCGAGAGCACGCCGATGATGATGCCGCGCGGCAGGGTCGTTGACAGGACGAGATCGACGGCCCCGCCATGGCCGCCGGCCGCGGCGCCGGTGGCGGCAAGAACAGTCTCGCGCAACGCATAGAGCGGGCTCGTGCCGATATCGCCATAGACGACGCCGAGCGCGCCGAGCGCGAGCGTGGCGTAGCTGCTGGTCGAGTGCGCGTGCTTGGTCGCGTGGCCATGTCCGTCATCGAGGCCGAAACGGGAATCCTCCGGCCGATGGGTCGGTGGATTCGGCTGGTCATGCCCCATCAGGGATCTCCGCGCGTGCTGCGCTGCAACAAAAGGCTGCGCGCTCTAGCACGACGTGGCCGCAGCGCAAAGGCGCGCTCCGACATCCGCCACCGGCGCGGGGCGATCACTCCGCCGCATCTGCCTGCCCGCCATAGCGGCGCGCGACATAGGCATCGACCATGGCCTTGAACTCGGCGGCGATGCCGGGACCGCGCAATGTCCCGACCTTGCGGCCGTCGACGAACACAGGTGCGGTCGGCTCTTCCCCGGTTCCGGGCAGCGAAATGCCGATATCGGCGTGCTTGGATTCGCCTGGCCCGTTGACGATGCAGCCCATCACCGCGACGTTGAGGTTCTCGACGCCGGGATAACGCGTCTTCCACTCCGGCATGGAGGTGGAAATCCAGCTCTGGATATCCCGCGCCAGCTCCTGGAACACCGTCGACGTCGTCCGCCCGCAACCGGGGCAGGCCGCGACCAGCGGCACGAAGGCGCGAAAGCCCATCGTCTGCAGCAGTTCCTGCGCTGCCTTGACCTCGAGCGTGCGGTCGCCGCCGGGCTCGGGCGTCAACGAGAAGCGGATGGTGTCGCCGATGCCCTCCTGAAGCAGGATGCCGAGCGCGGCCGATGAGGCGACGATGCCCTTGGAGCCCATGCCGGCCTCGGTCAGGCCGAGATGGATGGCGTAGTCGGAGCGGGAGGCGAGCACGCGATAGACCGCGATCAGATCCTGCACGCCGGAGACCTTTGCCGACAGGATGATGCGATCGCGGCCCAGCCCGATCTCCTCGGCGCGCTCGGCCGAAAGCAGCGCCGACTGGACCATGGCCTCGCGCATCACCGCGCGCGCCTCCAGCGGCGCGGCCGAGAAGGCGTTGGCATCCATCAGGCTGGTCAGCAGTTCCTGATCGAGCGAGCCCCAGTTGGCGCCGATGCGCACGGCCTTGCCGTGCCTGATCGCGAGCTCGACGATCTGGCCGAACTGGCGGTCCTTCTTGTCCTTGAAGCCGACATTGCCGGGGTTGATACGGTATTTGGCGAGCGCCTCGGCGCAGGCCGGATGCTGGCTAAGCAGCTTGTGGCCGATATAATGGAAATCGCCGACGAGGGGCACGTCGACGCCGATCCGGTCGAGCCGCTCGCGGATTTTCGGGACCGCAGCCGCTGCCTCGTCGCGATCGACGGTGATGCGGACGAGTTCCGAGCCCTGCCGTGCGAGCGCTGCGACCTGCGCAACGGTGCCCGCGATGTCGGCGGTGTCGGTGTTGGTCATCGACTGAACGACGATCGGGGCCCCGCCGCCGACCGCAACGCCGCCGACCATGACCGGAACGGTGGTCGCGCGTGGTCGCGGGCCGGCCTGGTCGGGGAGACAGGGCGGCGAAACGCGCTCGTTCATGCCTGCGCACTCCGGTCTGGGGTGTTTCTGCAATGCTCGCAGCGGCCGACGATCTCGACGACCTGATGTGTCGGCGCGAACTGGCGCGCCGCGGTCATCGCCGCCACGGCCGTCTTCATGGCTGCCGAGGAATCCTCGTCGACGCCGCCGCAGGTCTCGCAGATCAGGAACGCGACGACGTCATGGGCGTCGTGGCCGTGCAGACAGGCGACATAGGCGTTACGCGAGGAGAGCCGGTGCACGAAGCCCTGCTCGACCAGGAAATCGAGCGCGCGGTAGATCGAGATGGGCGCCAGCCTGCGTCCGCCGGCCGGCGAAATCCGATCGGCGAGGTCGTAGGCGCCGACCGGGCGGTGGTCGCCATGCAGGGCTTCCAGCGCCTTGCGGCGGATCGGCGTCAGCCGCAGGCCACGCTCGCGGCAGATGCGCTCCGCCCGGGCCAGCGCGTCGGCGGCATGGTGGCGGTGATCATGGACGTGCCGGCAGACCGCGTCGTCATGGCCGTCATGATCATGCACATGATGAACTTGGGCGTTTGGCTGCATTTCGGTCATGTTGCGTTGCAATGAGACATCGGGCACCGTGCCGCGATCCTCCGCGGTCACTGACATATCGCCCGTTCGGCACCGAACCTAAGCATTTTTCTCTCAAATGTCAGGAGCCTTGACGCTCATGTTCCTCAAAGACCGCTGCGCCCTCATCACCGGCTCGACCTCCGGCATCGGCCTCGGCTATGCCCACGCCCTTGCGAAGGAAGGCGCCAATCTCGTGATCAACGGGATCATGCCGCCCGATGACGCCGAGGCCCTGCGAGCGGGGATCGAGAAGGATTTCGGCGTCAAGGTGCTGTTCTCGCCCGCCGACATGACCAAACCCGACCAGATTGCCGCCATGGTCGCCGAGGCCGAGAAAGCCTTTGGCGCGGTCGATATTCTCGTCAACAATGCCGGCATCCAGCATGTCGCGCCGATCGACGAGTTCCCGATCGAGAAATGGGACATGATCATCGCGATCAACCTGACCTCGGCCTTCCACACCATCCGCGCCGCGCTGCCGAAAATGAAGGCGAAGGGCTGGGGGCGCATCATCAACACGGCGTCGGCCCACGCCTTCGTCGCCTCGCCATTCAAATCGGCCTATGTCTCGGCCAAGCACGGCATCGCCGGCCTGACCAAGACGGTTGCGCTCGAGGTTGCGACCATGGGCATCACCGTCAACGCGATCGCGCCCGGCTATGTCTGGACGCCGCTGGTCGAAAAGCAGATCCCCGACACGATGAAGGCCCGCAACATGACCAAGGAGCAGGTCATCAACGATGTGCTGCTGACAGCGCAGCCGACCAAGGAGTTCGTTACAGTCGAGCAGGTCGCGGCACTTGCGGTCTTCCTGTGCACGGACAGCGCAAAATCGATCACCGGCACGACACTGCCGATGGATGGCGGCTGGACCGCCGCGTGACCGGCCGCAAAGCGCCGCTGCCGCAGGAGCCCGGCGTCGCCCCCGTAAAGGGGCTCGCCGGGCCGAAAGCCGAGAAGACCGTGTCGCTGGCGCTGCAGGGCGGCGGCGCGCATGGCGCCTTCACCTGGGGCGTGCTCGACGCGATCCTCGAAGATGGCCGGCTCGCGATCGAGGCGATGTCGGGCACATCAGCCGGCGCGATGAACGCCGTCGTCCTGGCCGAGGGCTGGATCGAGGGCGGGGCACAAGGCGCGCGCGCCAAGCTGGAGGCGTTCTGGCGCGCGATCAGCGTCGACGGCAAATATAGCGACTCTCAGCGCTCGCTGCTCGATACCATGCTCGGCGCCTGGGGCGGAAACGATACGCCGGCTGGCCTTTTCTGGCTTGAAATGTTCCAGAAGGTGGCAAGCCCCTATGACAGCAACCCGCTGAACATCAACCCGTTGCGCGATGTTCTCGCCGACCTGATCGACTTCAGGAAGGTGCGCGCCTGCGACCAGGTCAAGCTCTTCATCGCGGCGACGAATGTGCGCACCGGCAAGATCAAGGTCTTCACCGGGCCGGAGCTGACGCCGGACCATGTCATGGCCTCGGCCTGCCTGCCGATGCTGTTCCAGGCGGTCGAGATCAAGGGCCAAGCCTATTGGGATGGCGGCTATATGGGCAATCCGGCCCTGTTCCCGCTGTTCTACGAGGCTCATTGCGACGATGTCGTGCTGGTCCAGATCAACCCGATCGAGCGCAAAGAGCTGCCGACGGGGGCTCGCGCCATCCAGGACCGGCTGAACGAAATCACCTTCAACGGCTCGCTGCTGCGCGAATTGCGGGCGATCGATTTCGTCAACAAGCTGGTCGATGCCGGCAAGCTGCCGGTCGACGAATACAAGCGCGTGCTGATGCACCGGATCGACGGTGGCGCGGCGCTGGCGGAGCTGACCTCGTCGTCGCGCCTCAACGCCGAGTGGGATTTCCTGGTACGCCTGCGCGACATCGGCCGCACTGCCACGAAGCGCTGGCTGAAACGGAACTATGACGCTCTCGGCAAGACCGGCACACTCGACCTCAAGGAAGCGATCTCCTGATGACCGGCTCGCGCGTCCTGCGCAGCCGCGCCGGGCTCGACGCCGGCGGCAGCCGCAGGGGCCTCGCGCTAACGTTGGCCGATGGCGTCATCGCAGGGATCGCGCCAGACGAGGCAGCGGAGCTGCCCGACACCATCGTGATGCCGGCGCTGGTCAACGCGCATGATCACGCCCGGGCGCTTCGCAATTCCTCGGTCGGCGGCTTCGGCAAGCCGCTGGAGAGCTGGCTTCACCGGCTGGCGCTTGCGGCTCCCGCTGATCCCTATCTCGTCGCGCTCGCGCCGCTGGCGCGGGCCGCGCTGGGCGGACAGGGCGCGGTGATGGTCCATTGCGTGCGCCCGCAAGGGCTAACCGATTTGCCCACCGAGGCCGTCGCGGTGGCGCGCGCGGCTGGCGATGTCGGCGTCCGCATCGCGTTCGGTATCGGCATGCGCGACCAGAACCCGCTGGTCTATGGGCCATCTGAGCCGGTGCTGGCGGTGCTGGAGCCTGCCGTCGCCGCCGAGATCGAAAAGCGCCTGATCGCGCCGATGACGCCCTTTGCCGAGCAACTCGAATTGGTCGATGCGGTCGCGGCGGCGGTGCAGGGGCCGATGGTCGATGTGCAATATGCGCCCAACGGCCCGCAATGGGTTTCGGAGCCGTTCTGGCGCGCGATCGCCGAAGCCTCGGCGCTGAGCGGCCGGCGCGTCACCACGCATCTGTTCGAGACGAAATACCAGCGCCAATGGGCCGATGCGAACTATCCCGATGGCCTCGTGCGGCATTGGCGCGACATCGGGATGCTCTCGCCCCGGCTGACGCTGGCGCATTGCGTCTGGGCGCGGCCCGACGAGCTGGAGATGATCGCGGAAGCCGGCTGCACGATCGTGGTCAACTCCTCCTCGAACTTCCATCTGCGTTCCGGTCTCGCTCCCGTCGAGGCGATGCTCAAGGCCGGCTGCAAGGTCGCGATGGGCGTCGACGGGCAGGCCTTCGACGAGGATGACGATGCGCTGCGCGAACTGCGCCTGCTCTGGGCTCTGCATGGCGGCTGGGGTTTTGACGGCGCAGGCGGGCCGCAGCGGGCGCTCAGGATGGCGCTGGAGACCGGGCGCGTGGTGGTCGGCGCGCTGGCGGGCGGGGTCTTGAGCGAAGGCGCGGCCGCCGATCTCGTCGTCGTCGATCGCGCCGCGCTGGATGAAGACGCGATCACCGAGGTCGATCCGCTGGACCTGCTCTTCGCCCGCGCCAACCGCAGCCATATCCGCGAGCTGATCGTCGCCGGGCGGACGGTGGTGGCCCATGGCCGGGTGCTCGGCGTCGATCTCGACGCTGCTCATGCCGAACTGCGCGCGCATTACCGCGCTGGGCTGAAAGGTCGCGCCGGATTGCTGGCGGCTTTGCCGGCACTCGATCGTGCCGTGGCCTCGCACTATGCCGACCGCCTCGGCTGCTGCTGAAAATCGCCACCAGCCGGTTGCCCAATGCCGGTCCCGATGCCATTGCAGACAAAAGCGCCACCCGGAAAAATCCCATGACCAAGCTGATCGTCACCGCCGGCCCCTATCGCTTCGACGCGAAGCTCGAACTGGAAGCAGCGCCCAAGACCTGCGCCGCCTTCCTGCGCCACATGCCCTTCGTCTCGAAGATCGTGCATGTGCGCTGGAGCGGCGAGGGTGTCTGGATGCCGCTCGGCGAGCTCGATTTCGGCGTCGGCTACGAGAACCACACCAGCTACCCCGCGCCCGGCCAGATCATCCTCTATCCCGGCGGAATCAGCGAAACCGAGATCCTGCTCGCCTATGGCGGCGTGCATTTCGCCAGCAAGATGGGCCAGCTCGCCGGCAACCACTTCATCACGCTGACCTCGGGGCTGGAGAACATCTACCCGCTCGGCCGCAAGACGCTCTGGGAAGGCGCGCAGGACATCAAATTCGAACTGGCGTGAATTTGACTGGGGCGGCCGTCTGACGCGGCCGCATATTCTTGCGCCGCCGCGCTGAAAATTAGCGCTGCCCGCGCATTGCCGCCCGGCGACAGCACTGCCATGATTTGGTTCCGAGGGGAACCAAGTCCATGCTCGCGCTGCCGAAAGCCGATACCGTCCTGCAGAACGGCCCGGTCTATCTCGGGCTGAAGGAGGGCTATGCCAGCGCCGTCGCGCTCTGGGCCGGCAAGGTTCTGGCGACGGGCACGCCCGCCGATCTCGCGCCGCTGATCGGCCCCGCCACCCAGGTGATCGATCTCGCCGGCCGCACTGCGACGCCAGGCCTTTACGAGGCGCATCTGCATCTGCTGCCGCTCGGGCTGACCATGAAGGAGCTCGACATCCGGCCGCGCTTCGTACGCACGCTCGACGGGCTGCTGGAGATGATCGCGGCGCGTGCAGCGCAGGTGAAGCCCGGCGAATGGATCCTCGCGCGCGGCTATGATCATTTCGAGCTCGATGTGAAGCGGCATCCGCATCGCACGGAACTCGACAGGGCCGCACCGAACAATCCGGTCTATATCGTGCGCGCCTGCGGCCATCTCTCGGTCGCCAATTCGATGGCGCTGAAAMTCGCCGGCATCACCGAGGCGACCCCGGTGCCGCCGGGTGGGGCGATCGAGCAGGTCAACGGCTCGCTGACCGGGCTGATGGCCGAGAACGGCCGCGATCCGATCAAGAAGATCATTCCCGATCCGACCGACGAGGAACTTGTCGGGGCGATCGAGCGCGCCGGGCTCTACTGCAACCAGTTCGGCATCACCAGCGTTATGGACGCCGCTGTCGGCATGCGCTCGCACTATCGTGAGGTCGCCGCCTATCGCACGGCCAAGCGGACCGGCCGGCTGCCCGTGCGAACCAATATGTGCCTGCTCGGCGGCCATAATGGCATCGTCGCGCAGGCTTACGCCGACGGCCTCGTCACCGGCGCGGGTGACGCCTGGCTCAGCGTCGGGCCGGTCAAGATCTTCACCGATGGCTCCGCCGGTGGCCGTACGGCTGCGATGAGCCAGCCCTATCTCGGCGAGCCCGAGACCAGCGGCATCTTCTGCCTCGAGGATGCCGAGATGGACGCGCTGACCCGCGACTATCACGCGATGGGTTATCAGCTCGCGGTCCACGCCATCGGAGATGCGGCGATCGAGCAGACGCTGAACGCGATGGAAACGGCGCTCCACGATCATCCCGATGCGCATCGGCGCCACCGCATCGAGCATTGCGGCTTCAACTCGCCAGGGCAGATCGCGCGCATGGTCAGGCTCGGCGTCGAGCCGGTGCCGCAGCCGGTGTTCATCTATGATTTCGGCGATCTCTATCTCTCGGTGGTCGATGCGAAGCGCGCCCATGAGAGCTATCCGATGCGCGACTGGATCGAGGCCGGGCTGAAACCCGCCGCCTCCTCCGACGCTCCGGTCTGCGACGCGAACATCTGGCCCAACATCTACACGATGCTGACGCGCAAGACCTCGCGCGGAACGGTCGTTGGACCTGATCAGACGATGACGATCGACGAGGTGATCTGCGCCTATACCGAGTTCGGCGCCTTCGTGAACCGCTGCGAGGACCATCGCGGACGGCTGCTGCCGGGCATGGCCGCCGACATCGCGGTGTTCTCGCGCGATCTTGCGAAAGCGACGCCGGAACAGCTCTTGCACGAGACCCGCTGCGACCTGACGATCATCGATGGCAAGGTCGTCTACGAGGCGGAGGATTGATGGCATTCAGTTCGGCCCTCATCCTGAGGAGCCGCGCAAGCGGCGTCTCGAAGGATGCTCCAGTGCGCGCTGGAGCATCCTTCGAGACGCGAACTGCGTCCGCTCCTCAGGATGAGGGCTGTGGGTGTGATGGCGCTGTGTCGAGCATCGTAAGCCGATGCTGAACCACGTCGCCTCGCGCCTCGCCCTGTCGGTGCCGGTGCTGTTCGGCGTGCTTCTCTTTGGCTTCCTCCTGCTGCAACTCGTCCCTGCCGATCCGGCCGCGATCATCGCGGGCCCGACGGCGAGCCCCGAACTCATCGCCCAGATCAGGCGCGATCTTGGGCTCGACAAGCCGGTCTTCATCCAGTTCGCGCTCTATATGGCGCGTGTGCTGCAGGGCGATCTCGGGGTGTCGCTGATCTCCAACACCCGCGTCACCGAGGAACTGGCCGAGGCGATCGGCCCGACCGTCGAACTGATGCTGGCCTGCCTGATCTGGGCGATCCCCGCCGGCATCGCGCTGGGCACGATCGCAGCGGTCAATCGCGGGCGCTTCCTCGACCGGTTGGTGATCGCGATCTCGGTCGCGGGCGTATCGACGCCGGTGTTCTTCATCGGGCTGATCCTGATGCAGTATCTTGGCTATCACTGGGGCTTGCTGCCCTTCATCGGGCGCGGCGGGCCGCTCTGGAGCCTTGGCGGCCTCGCCTCGATCGCGCTGCCGGCGCTGACGCTCGGGCTGACCTTCATCGGCCCGATCGCGCGGATGACGCGCACGGCGGCGCTCGAGGTGTTGAACGCCGACCATGTCCGCACCGCCCGCGCCAAGGGGCTGGCCGAGCGCACCGTCATCGTCAAGCATGTGTTGCGCAATGCGCTGATCCCGGTGGTGACGCTGATCGGGCTGCAGGCCGGCTATCTGCTCGGCGGCGCGGTCGTCACCGAGACGATCTATTCCTGGCCGGGGGTCGGGCGGCTCGCGGTCGGGGCCATTCTGGCGAGCGATTTTCCCCTCGCGCAAGGCGCAATCATGGTGCTGGCGCTGGCCTTTCTCTCGATCAACCTGATCGTCGACATGCTCTATGCGGCGCTCGATCCGAGGGTGCAGAAACATGGCTGACGTCGCCATCTCCGCGCCTGCAGTCAGGCAGCGCTTCGCTTCGCCGATCTGGCGACGGATCTTCAAGGACAAGCTCGCTCTGGCGGCGGCGATCATCCTTGGCCTGATCGCGATCGCCGCGCTGCTCGCGCCCTGGCTTGCACCCTTCGACCCCTACAACACGACGCGCCGGCCTTTCATCCCGCCGCGCTGGAGCGCGGGCTCGCTGCCGCAATACTGGCTCGGCACGGACGGGCAAGGCCGCGACATGCTCTCGCGCCTGCTCTATGGCGCGCGGTTGACGCTGCTCATGGGACTGGCTTCGGTCGTCCTCGGCGGCGGGCTTGGCGMGTTCTTTGGCCTGCTCAGCGCCTATTACCGGCGGATCGATCCCTGGATTATGCGGTTTGCCGACATCCTCTTGTCGTTTCCCGCGATCCTGCTGGGTCTGGCGCTGGCCGCCGTCGTCGGACCGGGCCTGACGGCGATCGTCATCGCGCTCTCGATCGCGACCATCCCCGATGTCGCGCGCATCACCCGCAGCGCGGCGATCGTCGTGATGGGTCAGGACTACATGGAGGCCGGGCGCGCCGTGGGCCTCTCCGACCGGACGCTGATCTGGCGTTATCTGGCGCTGAACTGCCTGTCCTCGGTCTTCGTCTTTCTGACCCTGCGCTTCGGCCAGATCATCCTGATCGGGGCGGCGCTTTCGTTTCTGGGGCTCGGCGTGCGTCCGCCCGAGGCGGAGCTGGGCATGATGGCGTCGCTGGGCCGCGATGCGCTGTTCTTTGCGCCGCACATCTCGCTGCTGCCGAGCCTCGTGATCGTGCTGATCGTGCTCTGCGCCAATGTGCTGGGCGACGCGCTGCGCGATCTGCTCGATCCAAGGCTGAGGAATGCGTAATGGGCGTGGTTCGTGTCACTTTTTGCAATCATGCACCGTCATTCCGGGCGCAGCGCAGCGGAGACCCGGAATCCATCGAAAAGCACTGCGCTCCACGATGGATTCCGGATCGGCGCGGCTTCGCCGCTTGTCCGGAATGACGGCGCGGGAATGATCGGCAACTTCGCAATTCGAGTACGACATCAGGGGAGAACGAGCGTGAAACATCTGACATCCATCGCGGCGAGCGCTGTGCTTGGCCTCGCCGCGCTTGCCGGCCCGGCATTCGCCCAGACCCCCACCTCTCTCACCATCGTGCGCGAGGTCGACAGCGACCGCTATGATCCCCAGCGCTCGACGGCGCGCGGGGCCTCCGAGATCATCTTCATGATGGCCGACACGCTGGTTTCGCTCGACCATGACATGGCGACGATCAAGCCCGGCATCGCCTCGTCATGGACGACCTCGCCCGACGGCAAGACCTACACCTTCAAGCTGCGCAACGACGTCTCCTTCTGCGACGGCAAGAAGCTGACGGCGCAGGACGTGGTCTACACGATCAAGCGCTGGATCGACCCGGCGACGCG
Organism: Allobosea sp. P2_A10; assembly: GCF_056405115.1. Taxonomy (NCBI): domain Bacteria; kingdom Pseudomonadati; phylum Pseudomonadota; class Alphaproteobacteria; order Hyphomicrobiales; family Alloboseaceae; genus Allobosea; species Allobosea sp. P2_A10. The sequence goes on from NZ_JBFUCS010000011.1 coordinate 122,989, forward strand.
CTCGCCCGTCGCCTGGCGCGCCGGCAAGATCGAGGACATCGTCGCGACCGACGACTACACCATCGAATACAGGCTCAAGGCCCCCTTCTCCGAACTGCTCTACCAACTGACCCAGAGCTTCGCGGTCGTCATCGACAAGGCCAATGTCGAGGCGCTCGGGGCTGATTTCGGGGTCAAGGGCTTCAACGGCACCGGCCCTTATTGCTGGGGCGAATGGAAGCCGCGCAACGAGTTCCGACTGAAGAAGAATGCCGCGTATAAATGGGGCCCGCCGATCTACGAGAACAAGGGCGCCGCCCAGATCGACGAGATCGTCTGGAAGATCGTGCCGGAGGAGAACACCCGGCTTGCCGCCGTCATGACCGGCCAGAGCCAGGTCACGCAATATGTGCCTTATTCCGGCCTGTCCCAGATTCGCGCCAACAAAGCGCTCAAGCTGGTTGAATCCAAGGAGGCGTTCTGGACCTATTTCGTCGGCTTCAAGATCGACAAGGACGGTGTAAACGACCCCGCCGTGCGCAAGGCGATGGTCATGGCCGTCGACCAGAAGGCGATCGCCGATGATCTCTATTTCGGCGAGGTCGAGCCGGCCTATAGCTATATTTCGACGGAGTCGCTCGACTGGAACAAGGCGATGACGGCCGGCCTCCTCAAGACCAATGTCGCCGAGGCCAACAAGATCCTCGACGCCGCCGGCTGGGTGAAGGGCTCCGACGGCTTCCGCATGAAGGACGGCAAGAAGCTGAGCCCGATCGCCTATGGTTTCACCGGCTCGACATGGCAGAAGCTGATGGAGGCGATCCAGGGCGATCTGCGCAAGATCGGCGTCGATCTGCGCGTCCAGCTTTTCGACGCCACCATCGCCTGGGGCAAGCTCGCCACGCAGGAGTTCGACATGTTCGGGATGAGCTTCCCCTACATCTCGGCGGGTGACGCGCTGAACCTCTATTTCCCCTCGGCCAATGCGCCGACGCCCAACCGGATGAACTGGAAGGACCCGGCGACGGACGAATTGCTCAACAAGGGCATCACCGCGCTGAACGACGCCGACCGCGCCGCCGCCTATGGCGAGGTGCTGAAGAAGGTTCATGAGGCGGCGCTCTGGATGCCGCTCTATCACGAGCCGATGAAGATCGCGGCCTCCACGCGTCTCGGACCGTTCAAGGCGCACAACATCTATGGCTGCGGGTTGTACAAGGGGCTGGACCTGAAGTTCGTGCGTTAAATCATCGACTGTGAGGCGCAGGGAACCCCTCTCCCGAAGGGAGAGGGGCAGGGGTGAGGGGGCGGCCCGTCAACCAGTTGCGTGGACGCTGACCGCGCATCTGTTCAGGCCAATCTCGAAATGTCCGACACCTCACCCTGCCCTCTCCTTACAGGAGAGGGTTCCCCGCGCCTGACTTCCCAAAGCTGTTGCCTCGCACCACGCCGGAGCCCATCCCATGCCGATCACCCTCATCCAGAACGCGTCCTGGATCGTCGCCTACGACGCCAAGGCCAAGGGCCATGTCTATCTGCGCGATGGCGACGTCGCCTATGACGGCGACCGCATCCTGCATGTCGGCGGCGCCTTCAAGGGCAAGGCCGACGCCACGATCGACGGGCGCGGCAAGATGGTCATGCCCGGCCTCGTCAACATCCATTCGCACCCGTCCTCGGAGGCGATGACCAAGGGCTGGAACGACGAACTCGGCAGCCCGAAAATGTACGGCACCGCGCTCTACGAGTTCATGCCGCTGTTCCGCTGCGATGCCCAGGGGGTCAAATCCTGCGCACAGGTGACCTATTCCGAGCTCTTGATGTCGGGCGTGACCACGCTGGTCGACATGTCCGTCGCCTGGGATGGCTGGTTCGAGACCTTCAAGGCGTCTGGCCTGCGGGCCGTATTCTCGCCGATGTACCGCTCGGCGCGCTGGTACACCGATGACGGCCATCTGGCGAAATACGAATGGGACGCCAAGGCCGGCGAGGCCGCGATGGCCGCCGCCATGACACTGCTCGATCAGGTCGCCGCCGATGACTCCGGCCGTCTGTCGGGCATGGTCTCGCCCTCTCAGATCGACACCTGCACGCCCGAGCTGATCCAGGCGAGCTATGCCGAGGCCGAAGAACGTAAAGTGCCGTTCCAGATCCACGCTGCCCAGAGCGTCGTCGAGTTCCACGAGATCACCCGCCGCCACGGCATGACACCGGTCGAATGGCTCGAATCGCTCGACGTGCTCGGGCCGTTTTCGATCATCGGCCACGGCATCTTCCTCGACCACCACTCCTCGGCGAAATGGCCGGCGACCGACGATCTCGGCTGTCTCGTCGAAACCGGAACGAACGTTGCCCATTGCCCGATCGTGTTCCAGCGCCGCGGCATCGCGATGCAGAGCTTCGGGCAGTACGTGGCGGCGGGCGTCAATGTCGGCATCGGCACCGACACCTATCCCCACCATATGCTGGAGGAGTTGCGCGCTGTCTGCATCGGCTCACGGATGATGGCCGAGGACGTCTACGATGTCCGCACCTCCGACGCCTTCAACGCCGCGACGCTGGGCAGCGCAAAGGCGCTCGGCCGCGACGACATCGGCCGGCTCGCCAAGGGCGCCAAGGCCGACATCGTCATGGTCGACGTGACCCATCCGATGATGCGGCCTTTGCGCGATCCGGTGCGCAGCCTAATCTATGCGGCCGGCGAGCGTGCGGTCACGACAGTCATCGTCGACGGCGTCACCGTGGTCGAGAACGGCAAGGTCCTGACCATGGACTACGCCAGCGCGGCCGCGGAACTGGAGGAGGCGCAGCGTCGGGCCGAGCCCAAGGTGAAGGGTCTCGACTGGGCCAAGCGCGACCATCTCGAGATCTCGCCGCTGACTTTTCCGCCGGGCAAGGGCTGAATGAGCGCGACCGCTTCGCCACCCGGTCTCGAGGCAGACGCACCCGTTCTGGCGGTGCGCGATCTCCGTACGCATTTCCGCACCGAGCGCGGCTTCTATCGCGCGGTCGACGGGGTCAGCTTCGAGGTCCGGGCCGGGCGCACGCTCGGTGTCGTCGGCGAGAGCGGCTGCGGCAAGAGCGTGACCTCGCTTTCGATCATGGGGCTGGTGCCGGAGCCGCCGGGCATCCGCGCCGGTGGCGAGATCATGTTCGAGGGCGCCGACCTGCTCAGGCGCTCGCGCGCGGAGATGGAGGCGATCAGGGGCGCGAAGATCGCGATGATCTTCCAGGAGCCAATGACCTCGCTCAACCCGGTCTACCGGGTCGGCGAGCAGATCGTCGAGGGCTTGCGCCGGCATCGCAGTATGAGCCGGGCGGATGCGCGCGCTCGCGCCATCGACATGCTCCGGCTGGTGAAAATCCCCTCGCCGGAGACCCGGGTCGATTCCTATCCCCACGAGATGTCGGGCGGTATGCGCCAGCGTGTGATGATTGCGCTCGCGCTCGCCTGCGACCCCGTCCTTCTGATCGCCGATGAGCCGACGACCGCGCTCGACGTGACCATCCAGGCGCAGATTCTCGACCTGATGCGCGATCTGCAGAAGCGCCTGGGCACCGCGATCATCCTGATCACCCATGATCTCGGCGTCATCGCCGAGACGGCCGACGAGGTCGTGGTCATGTATGCCGGCCAGATCGTCGAACGCGCCGAGGTCAAGACCTTGTTCGCCGACGCGCAGCACCCCTATACGCTGGGTCTGCTCGCCTCGATTCCGCGCCTCGACGAGGATCGCGACCGGCTCCAGACTATTGAGGGCATGGTGCCGGCGCCAGACGCCATGCCTGCCGGCTGCCGCTTCGCGCCGCGCTGCACGGTGGCCGGCGAGCAGTGCCGCAGCGAGATGCCGCCCTTGCGCGAGATCATGCCGGGCCATCTCGTCGCCTGCTGGCGCGCACCCATCGAGGGGATAGCTCCATGAGCGCACCCCTGCTCGAAGTCGACGGGCTCGCCAGGCATTTCACCCTCGAAAGCGGCCTGCTCGGACGCTCCAAAGGCGTGGTCAAGGCGGTCGACGGCGTGTCCTTTACGCTGGAGCGCGGCGAGACGCTGGCGCTGGTCGGCGAATCCGGCTGCGGCAAGTCCACGACCGGCCGGCTGATCCTGCGGCTGATCGAGCCCAGCGCAGGGGCGTTGCGCTTCGACGGGCAAGACGTGCTGGCGCTGGGCAAGCACGAGTTGCGCTCGCTGCGGCGGCGCATGCAGATCATCTTCCAGGACCCGTTCGCTTCGCTGAATCCACGCATGTCCGTGTCGGCGATCCTGGCCGAGCCGCTGCTGCTGCATGGCCTGGCCACGCCGGCCGAGATTCCCGACAAGGTCGAGGCGCTGCTGAAGGTCGTCGGTCTCGGCCCGCAGCATGCCGAGCGCTTTCCGCATGAATTCTCCGGCGGCCAGCGCCAGCGCATCGGCGTTGCCCGTGCGCTCGCCACAAAGCCCGATCTCGTCGTCTGCGACGAGCCGGTCTCGGCGCTCGACGTCTCCATTCAGGCGCAGGTGGTCAATCTGCTGCAGGATTTGCAGGGCGAATTCGGTCTGTCCTACCTCTTCATCGCCCATGATCTCGCCGTGGTGAAGCACATCGCGACGCGCGTGGCGGTGATGTATCTCGGGCGCATCGTCGAGCTGGCTGACAAGGCTGCGCTCTACGGCCAGCCGCGCCACCCCTATACGCAGGCGCTATTGGCGGCCGCCCCGCTGCCAAGCCCGGGGCTGCGCCGCGAGCGGCCGGTGTTGCAGGGCGATGTGCCAAGCCCACTCAATCCGCCATCGGGCTGCACCTTCCATCCGCGCTGCCCGCATGCGCAGGATCGTTGCAAGGTTGAGCAGCCTTCGCTCAGGCGCTTGCCGGGCGGTGCGCAGGTCGCCTGTCATTTCGCCGAGACGATTCCCGCTTCGGCGCTGGTGCCGCAGGCTCCGGAAAACCCGGTGATCGCGCGGCGCTTCGCGGCGCTGGCGGCAGGCTGATCTCAGGCCGTCCTCGCCGTCGGGTTCAGCCGCAGCATCGTCCAGTTCAGGAAAGAGGCGATGCTGACCCAGAGCAGATACGGCGCGAGCAACAGCGCTGCCGTCGTGTCGATCGGCTGGAACAGCGCGATCAGCGCCACGATCGAGAGCCAGAGCAGGCTGACATCGACCAGAGCAAGGTCCATCCGCTTCAGGCCGAAGAAAAAGAACGACCATGACGCGTTGAGCGCGAGTTGCACGCCATAGACGGCAAGCGGCAGTGCGGCTGCCGCGAACCCGGCCTTGCGCCAGACCAGCCAGCCCGAGACCGCGATCATCAGGTAAAGCACGCTCCAGACGATCGGGAAGGCCCAGTTCGGCGGCCGCCACCATGGTTTGGCGAGCCCCTCATACCAGTCGCCCGGCTTGAAGATCGCGCCGGAACTCGCAACGGCGATGCAGGCCGCGACAAACCCCAGCAGTCCCAGCCCGTCAGTCCAGCTCATCGCAGTCATACCACCGGTTGAGGGGAGGGTGCGGCGCGGTCGTCCCCGCCGCACAGCGCCAGCATGGCGCGCGCGATCTCGGCCTCGCCCATGATCGTCAGGTTTGCGCCGCATTTTGTCAGATGTGCGACAGCGGCATCGGAATGGGCGCGCGCAACGATCTGTAGGGCCGGATTGTCGTGGCGCGCCTGCTGGCAGACCTGGCCTGCCTCGAAACTCTCGGGGATGGCGACGAAGAGCCGGCGCGCGCGGCCAAGTCCCGCCGCCGCCAGCACGACCGGGTCGGCCGCATTGCCGGACAGGATTTCGGCGCCGCCGGCTCTTGCCGTGGCGATCGCCTCGGGCTGTTCCTCGATCACCAGAACCTTTTGCCCCTGCGCAAGCAGCCCCGCGCCCAGCAGCGCGCCGACGCGGCCGTAGCCGACGACGACCATATGATCCGACAGCGCGGTCGCGACGATGTCGCGCTCGGGTTCCAGCTCCGGTTCGGGCTGGGCCACGCTCGGCTTCGGTTTGACCGGGGCATCCGCAGCAAAGCGGTCGACGAGTGCAAACAGCACGGGATTGAGCAGGATCGAAAGGATCGCGCCGGCGAGAATGAGGTCGCGGCCCTGTTCGGGCAGGATCGCCAGCGAGACGCCGAGGCCAGCCAGGATGAAAGAGAACTCGCCGATCTGCGCCAGCGAGGCCGAGATCGTCAGCGCGGTGGCGTTGGAGCGGCCGAAGGCGCGCATGATCAGCCAGGCGGCAAGCGACTTGCCGAACAGGATGATCGCAAGCGTCGCCAGCAGCGGCAGCGGCGCGCGCAGCAGGATGCCGGGGTCGAACAGCATGCCGACGGAGACGAAGAACAGCACCGCGAAGGCATCGCGCAGCGGCAGCGATTCCTCGGCCGCGCGCTGGCTCAGCGGCGATTCGTTCAGGATCATGCCGGCAAAGAAGGCTCCCAGCGCAAAGGAGACGCCAAACAGGCTCGCGGCCATGAAGGCGACGCCGAGCGCGATGGCGAGCACGGCGAGCCGGAACAGCTCGCGCGAGCCGGTATGGGCGACCCAGTGCAGGATCCACGGAATGACGCGACGCCCGACGATCAGCATGAAGGCGATGAAAGCCGCGACCTTGGCCAGCGTCAGCCCGAGCACGCCCCAGAGCCCGAGGTCGAACTGGCCTGCCAGCGGCACGGCCACGCCCGGGCGCGCGCCGTTCAGCGCATCGGCGACAGCGGGGATCAGCACCAGCGCCAGCACCATGGCGAGGTCTTCGACGATCAGCCAGCCGACCGCGATCTTGCCCTTCTCGGTCTGGACGAGGCGGCGTTCCTGCAGCGCGCGCAGCAGCACCACCGTACTGGCGACCGACAGCGCCAGGCCGAAGATCAGGCCCGCGATCCAGGTCCAGCCGAGCAAGAGGCCAAGCCCCAGCCCCAGAAGCGTCGCCGCGCCGATCTGTACGAGCGCGCCGGGAACGGCGATGGCCCGGACCGAGAGCAGGTCCTTCAGCGAAAAATGCAGGCCGACGCCGAACATCAGCAGGATGACGCCGATCTCGGCCAGTTCGTTGGCCAACCCCTGGTCAGCGACGAAGCCCGGCGTGAACGGCCCGACCGCGACGCCGGCGACGAGATAACCGACCAGCGGCGAAATGCGCAGTTTTTGCGCCAGAGCGCCGAAGACGAAGGCGAGGCAAAGACCCGCAACGAAATGGCGATCAGCGGGCCGTGATGCATCAGGTCTCCAGGGATTTGGCGTCGGAAGGGGCGTATCGACCATGGTGCCTGAATAGCCGGATTTCAACCTGAAGCTGCCCGGTCGGAAGCATTGCGAGGGAATCCAGATTGCCTCGTCGTGGTCGTCTGCTCTTTCCGACCGCTTCGCCCAGACGGCAGTTCAGGCCTTCGGCTTTTCCAGGAGGATCTGGCCCTGCTTCTCGACACCCAGCCTGAGCTTTTCGGCAAAGGCTGCCAGAAGCCAGGGCAGCATCATCTCGACCCGGACCAGCGCCTCCTCGACCTCGATGCGCCCCCGAACCGTGTAGCCGAGCGCGGCGACGCCGAAATGCAGGGTGTCGCCCTGCCACTCTTCCTCGACCAACTCCATCCTGACTGAGCCCAGCCTGTTGCGGATGCGCTCGATCCCGTCGCGCAGGCGCCCGCAGGCGGCATCGCGGCCCAGGTCATGGGATATGGTGATGGTGACGGGCTTGGCCATGGCGTGCCTATCTGGCTCGTGCGGGTCGGTGGCGTGAAAACTGATGAAGCCGGATCGGCGCGTGTAGCGCCGATCCGGCTTCAATGGGAAAGGCGAAAGCCTTCTCCTGGATGTAAAGAGGTCGACGGCCCCTATCGTCAGACGGCGCGGTTGGTCAGCGCCTTCTGACCATGCGGCGTCACGCGCCAGCGCCCGTCGCGAGGTTCGGCCAGTCCGCGATCCTTCAGGACGACGAGCATGGCGTCGTCGAAGATGAAGTGGGTGGTTTCCTCGTCGAGGCTTTCGAGTGCGATCCACTCCGGATCCGACATCACGCCCGGGCAGGCGATCTGGAGGTGCTGTGTGTGCATCGAGCGTCTCCTTCTCGGTTCGTATGATTGCTCGGTTTGAACGCGGACTTGAGGATTCAACTGAACTTGCCTGTATGTCCCATCGAATCTTGGCCTTGTGATGGCCGCAGCCGAGAAGCGTTGCGCTTTTTTCGAGATTTTTCTGCTGTTTGCACCGGAACTCTCCGATCCCTGCCTCGTTCACTGCCCATCGACATGTTTGAAAATGGAGGTCCGCGATGGCGACCATGAGCAAGTTTCCGCCTGACGTTCCGAAGGATTGGGACGAGGCGGCCGACGAGATCGACAACGCCACCAGCAGCCTGCGCGCGAAGGCTGCTGGTGTCGCCGACAAGGCGACCGAAACGGTCAAGGACGGCTATTCCCGCGCGAAGGACGCGCTGACCGAGATGGATCCGGTCGAAACCGCCCGCGAGGGCGGCGAGGCAGTGATCCGCGCCGTCGAGCGCAATCCCGTCATCGCGTTCGGTCTCGGCGCGCTGAGTGTTGGCCTGATCGCCTGGGCCAGCCTTCGCGAGCAGAGCAGCTCACGCTTCGAGCGCTACCAGCCCGACTACGGCCGCCTTCGCAGCCTGTTCCAGGATTATGGCAGCGAGGCCGCCAAATCCGGTGAAAGCGCGCTGAAGAGCGGGCAGCAATGGCTGAATTCCTATGGCGGCGATGCGCGCGACTACGCCGAGCATGGCGGGCGCTACATCGCGCGTCGCGCCCAGAAGGAGCCGATTGCGGCTCTGCTTGGCGTCGGCATCGCAGTCTACGTCATCGGATCGCTCTTGAGTTCGTCGAGCGAGGCAGCGCCCGCTCGCAAACGGCCAGTCAAGCGCTGAGCCGGAGCCAATTCTCCAAGAGCTGAAACAAAAAACCCCGCAGCCGGTGGCTGCGGGGTGTTTTTTTGCGCTGGCGATCCGGACTGGCCGTCGCCGCCGTCGCCGATCAATACCAGCCGTAATAGCCGCGACGGCCGTAATACGGGCCGGAAGCGGCCGCGCCGATGGCGCCGCCGATCACGCCTGCCGCGACGCCTGCCGCGACAGCGTTGCTGGCTTCCGTGTTGGCGCGGCGGTTCTCGACATAGTTGGCCGAGCGGCACTGCTGATAGGCGCGCGTGCCCGGGCGGAAGCCCTGCGATTCGCAGGTGATTTCGGCGTCGACCAGCGATTCCTGACGAGTCTGGCAGCCGGCGAGCACGGCCGCCACGGCCCCGACAATGAGAATGGTGCGCATCTGTTTTCCCTTTTCAGCCTCCCAAAGGCCTGAGGGACTTAAATACAGCCGCGATTTCAGGTCAAGGACAACCGTTGCAACGAGGTTAAGCCCGGCAGCATCGTCATGCGAATACTCGGCTGCCGTTGCTATGCTGCTTGTCAGCCGAACTTGCGCGCGGGCTTCTCGGCGACCTTGCCGGAGCGCGTGATCGTGGCGATTTCCAGCGCCGCCTTGCCGGACTTCTCGGCAATGATCTGATCCTGCTCCATGATCACGTCGCGAGCGGGCTCGTCGCCGTCGAGGCCGCCGAGCATGGCGGTCGGCACGCGCCGGTTCGAGGTGCGCGAGCCATCGCTGTAGATCACGTCGAACATCACGAATTCGGCGTCGAGCGGTTTCGATTTCTTGCGGGCCATCGGGCAGTCCTTTCGAAAAATGGGCGAAGCCGGCATGATGCCGCGGCCTCTTGCGGCCCGCTGCGCGCCACGGAAGCGACGCGCGGGGCCTGTCGTGTCGGGGGACGCCTAGACCATGACTTGTGCAAGTGCAATGCGGCGCACCGGCGTCGCGGCAGCGGTGCGATCCCGTCGTGCAGGCGCATCCCCTGCCCAGATATATGGTGCGTGGCACATCGCCTGCCATACCTTGTCCGAAAATCCGACTCCCTTTGACTGGCGTCATGCTCTAGCTGTGGCTCATGGCCCGGCGAGGCTGCGGGAGGGGCGCGCTTGAATATCCTGATCTTCGGCGGGGCTGGCTTCGTCGGCCTCAACATCACACAGGCGATGCTGGCGGCCGGCCATGACGTCGTGGTTTTCGACCGGTCCGCTCTGCCGGAGCAGGCATTGCGCGCTTTCGCCGATCTGCCGGGGCGGGTCACCGGCATGGTAGCCGACATCACCGATGCAATGGCTGTCGCGGAGGCGGTGCGCGCGGGCGTCGACATTGTCGTGATGGGCGCAGCGATTACCGCCGGCTCGGCCCGCGATGCGAGCGACCCGCAGGCGATCCTGCGCGTGAACCTGCTGGCGCAGGTGCCGATTTTGCAGGCGGCGCAGGCGGCCGGCGTCCGCCGCGTGATCAATCTGAGTTCGGCTGCCGCCTATGGCGCGGCGGGCGAGCGCCATCCCGTCCTCGACGAGGAGATTCCGAGCGATCCGGTCGGTCTCTACGCGATCACCAAATGGGCGAGCGAGCGGGTCGGCGCGCGGCTCGGTGCGCTCTGGGGGCTCGATATCGTGTCGCTGCGCCTGAGCGGCGTTTTCGGGCCCTGGGAGCGGGCGACGGGCGTGCGCGACACCCTGAGCCCGCATTGCCAGATCCTCGCGGCGGCGGTCGCGGGCGCGCCCGCCCTGCTGCCCCGGCCGGGCCTGCGCGACTGGATCTACGCGCCCGATCTGGCGCAGGCCGTGCTGGCTGTCGCGACGGCGCCGACCCTGCGGCAACGGCTCTACAATGTCTCGACTGCCGAGCGGTCCTCGGCGCTGGATTGGGGGCGGACGCTGGCTGCATCCTTCCCCGGCTTCATCTGCCGGCTGACGGAGCCGGACGAGACCGCGACCATCGATCTGCATGGACCGGGCGATCGCGCTCCGCTCTCGGTGGCGCGTCTCGCCGACGAGATCGGGTGGCGGGCGACGACCGGCTATGCAGCCTCCGCCGACGGGCTCGCGGCGTGGTGGCGCGAGCATGGCCGGCTTGTCGCATGAGCCCTTTCCGGCATGATCGCTGCATGAGGCCGCGCCATGAAACATGACGGGTTGTCCGTTCTCGAAAGCCGGATCGCTGGCGATCTCGATCGCATCGCGCATCCGCGCGCTCCCTGGCTGGAGCCCCGGGCCGACGCCGACGGCAAGCCAGCCTTCGACGTGATCGTGGTCGGCGGCGGTCAGTCCGGCCTCGCGACCGCCTTTGGCCTGCTGCGCTCGCAGGTCACCAATATCCTCGTGCTGGACAAGGCGGCGGCCGGGCAGGAGGGGCCGTGGCGCTCCTATGCCCGCATGCACACCTTGCGCAGCCCGAAGGACTTCACCGGCCCCGATCTCGATGTGCCGAGCCTGACCTACCAATCCTGGCACGAGGCAAAATTCGGCGTCGAGAGCTGGCAGGAACTGGCGCTGATCCCGAAGGAATTATGGGCCGACTATCTCGGCTGGTTCCGCCATGTCGTCGGCGTGCCCATGCGCAACGAGGCCGAGGTCGTCGACATCGCCCCGGCCGCCGGCCTGCTTGCGGTGACGATCCGCGCCAACGGCTCGATCGAGACGCTGCATGCCCGCAAGATCGTGCTCGCCACCGGTCAGGAAAGCATGGGCGGCTGGACGCTGCCGCCCGTGCTCGCGGCGCTGCCGGCATCGCGTCGGGCTCATAGCGCCGAGCTGATCGACTTTGCCGCTTTCGCGGGCAAGCGCGTCGCGGTCATCGGCGCGGGCGCTTCGGCCTTCGACAATGCCGCGACCGCGCTGGAAGCCGGGGCGGCGCAGGTGCATCTGCTCTGCCGCCGTGCCGAAATCCAGGTGGTGCAGCCTTATCGCTGGCTGACATTCCGCGGCTTCCTGCGCCATTTTTGCGACCTCGACGATGCCTGGCGCTGGCGTTTCATGAGCGCGGTACTGGCTATGCGCGAGGGTTTTCCGCAGGCGACCTATGATCGCTGCGCGGGCCATTCCGGCTTTCGCCTGCATCAGGGCGCATCTGTTCTCAGTGCGATCGACGGCCCCGGCGGCGTCGAACTGGCGTCTCCCAAAGGGCCGGTCACGGTCGATTTCGTCATCGCCGCGACCGGCATCGAGATCGATCTCGCCATGCGCCCGGAACTCGCGCGGTTCGCCGGCAACATCGCCAGCTGGAGCGACCGCTACACACCGCCGGACGACGAGCGCGACGACCGGCTCGGCCGTTTCCCCTATCTCGGCGACGATTACGCCCTCACCGAGCGCGAGCCCGGCGCGACGCCCTGGATCGCCGACATCCACCTCTTCACCATCGCCTCCTCGATGAGCTTCGGGGCGTCAGGCTCCTCGATCAACGCAATGACGACAGCCGTTCCCAAGCTCGTCTCGGGTATCACGCGCGGGCTGTTTTGCGACGATGTCGAGCGATACTGGTCCGCGTTCAAGGCCTATGACGTGCCGCAGGCCGTGTTGCGGCCGACCTGATATTGTATGCAAGGTGTATGGCACCACGCTTGCATTCGGTTCCGTCCGGAACCAATCTGCCCGACCGGCGCGTCAAGAGGGAACGACCATGAAGCTCGCGAACAAGACCTGGCTGGCTGCGGCGCTGCTCGCCTCGACCGCGCTGGCCGTGCCGGCGAAGGCGCAGACCCGCGCCGAGACGTTGCGCCATGTCACGGGCGCGGCAATCAACACGCTCGACCCCAACATTCCCGGCTCGACCCGCGAGGCCTTCGGCCTGTCGCTCTTGACCTATGACCGCCTGCTCTCGTTCGGCAAGAAGCAGCTCGACGGCAAATGGGTCTTCGACCTCGACAGTTTCCGCGGCGAACTCGCCGAGAGCTACAAGGTCAGCCCCGATGGGCTGAAGATCACCTTCAATCTGCGCAAGGACGCGAAATTCCACGACGGAACACCGGTGACGGCGGAGGATGTGAAGTGGTCGCTCGACCGCGAGGTCTCGGCCAATGTTCTCGGCAAGGCGCAGTTGCTGACGGGATCGCTGACCTCGACGGACCAGTTCAAGGTGGTCGACCCCTACACCTTCGAAGTCACGCTCCCCAAGCCCGACAAGCTGGCGCTGGCCAATCTCGCGGTCGTCTACCCCATCATCATCAATTCCAAGCTCGCCAAATCGCATGCGACCGCCGAGGATCCCTGGGCGCTGGCCTGGCTGAAGGAGAACACCGCGGGCTCGGGCGCCTACATCATCGAGAGCTTCAAGCCCGGCGAGACGACGATCCTGCGCCGCAATCCCGACTGGAACCGCGGCTCGGCCGAGAAACCGGCGGCCTTCAAGCGCATCATCACGCAGACGGTGCCCGAAGCCGCGACGCGCGCCAATCTGGTCGAAAAGGGCGACGCCGACATCGTCATCGACCTGCAGGCGACCGACGCCGCCGATCTCGAGAAGAAGGGCAAGCTCAAGGTCATCTCGACGCCGCAGTACAACTCGATCACCTTCATCTCGTTCAACAACCAGATTCCGCCCTTCGACAAGCTCGAAGTGCGCAAGGCGATTGCGGCGGCGCTGCCCTATGAGGACATGTTCAAGGCGGCGCTGTTCGGGCGCGGCGCGCCGCTCTATGGCGCGACATGGGCCGACGGCAAGGCGCCGACGGGGGCGATCTTCCCGATCCCGCAGCCCCTGAAAACGGATCTCGCGGAGGCCAAGAAGCAGCTCGCGGCAGCGGGCCTGCCAGACGGTTTCTCGACCACTTTCTCCTTCAATGTCGGCCAGGCCGGCACGGCCGAGCCGATGGCGGCTCTTCTGAAGGAATCGCTCGCCAAGGTCGGCATCAAAGTCGACATCCAGAAGCTGCCGGACGCGCAGATGTCGACGCTGATCAACGAGAAGAAGGTGCCGTTCTTCACCGAGGGCATCGTCGCCTGGCTGCCCTCGATGGATTATTTCTACCGCAATTTCTACATCGGCCCGATCCGCTGGAACTATGCCTCGCTGGACGATGCCAAGATCACGGAATGGGCGCAGGCCGCGCGTTTCGAGCCCGATGCGGCAAAATACGCAGCCCTGGGCAAGGATCTGAACACGCGGCATTTCGAGCTGATGCCGCAGATCCCGCTCTGGCAGCCTTCGCAGGACGCGGTGATGGCGTCCAGCGTCGAGGGCTATGTCTACCAGTTCCACCGCCAGATCGATTTTCGCGATCTCAGCCGGAAGTGACGTTGTCGGCTGGCCCAACCTCTGCCGTCATTCCGGACAAGCCGCGCAGCGGCGCCGATCCGGAATCCATCGTAGAACTCTGCGCCCCACGATGGATTCCGGGTCTTCGCTTCGCTACGCCCGGAATGACGGTCGCGGTTGATCGACGGGTCGGCTGACATGTCCCAGCTCACGATCACAGCCAAACGCGCCGGCTGGCGCTTTGCGTCGTCGCTGCCGGCGCTGTTTGGCGTGCTCGTCTTCACCTTCCTGCTGATGCGGGTGCTGCCGGGTGATCCGGCGGTGTTCTTTGCGTCCGGCCCGACCGCCGGCAAGGAAGAGATCGAGGCGATCCGCAAGCAGATGGGGCTCGACAGGCCGGTGCCGGAACAACTCGTCCGCTATCTCGGCGATATCGGAACGGGCAATCTCGGCCGCTCGCTGACGACCGGCCAGCCTGTGCTGGCGGATCTGAAATCGCGCCTGCCGGCTTCGCTGGAGTTGACGTTCTCGGCGCTTCTGATCGCGCTTCTCACCGCCATTCCGCTCGGGGTCGCCGCAGCGCTGCGGCAGGGCTCCGGCATCGATCATCTCGTGCGCTTCATCTGCGCGCTCGGCGTCTGCGTACCGACCTTCGTCTCAGGGCTGCTGCTGATCTATGCCTTCTACTATCTGCTGGGGTTTGCGCCCGATCCGACGGGCCGCGTCGATATCTTCACCTCGCAGCCGCCGCTGGTAACCGGCTTCCTGCTGATCGACTTCGCGCTGGCCGGTGACTGGGAAGGCTGGCGCGCGGCTGCCGCCCAACTCGTGCTGCCGGCCTTCACCATGGCGCTGTTCGTGGTCGCGCCGCTTGCCCGCATCACGCGCGCTGCCATGCTGGCCTCGCTCGGCAGCGATTTCATCCGCACGGCGCGGTCGCTTGGCCTGTCGCCGCGCAAGGTCATCGTCTCCTATGCTCTCCGCAACGCGCTGCTGCCGGTTCTGACCATCGCCGGCATCGTGTTCTCGACCATGCTCGGCGCCAATGTGCTGGTCGAGAAGGTGTTCTCCTGGCCGGGCGTCGCATCCTACGCGCTCGATGCGCTGCTCGCCTCGGACTACGCACCGGTACAGGGCTTCGTGCTGCTGATGGCTTCGATCTTCGTGCTGGTGAATCTGACGGTCGATGTGCTCTACGGCATCGCCGATCCGCGGGTTTCGGTCGAATGAGCTCCGCCACACTCCGCCACACCGTCTGGATCCTGCGCGGCAACCCGGTCACGGCGGTCGCGGCGGCTGGCGCGCTCGTCCTTTGCATTCTCGCCATCATCGGGCCCTCGATCGTGCCTTATGACCCGATTGCGTCGGACGTGCCGAGCGCGCTGCAGCCGCCCAGCGCTAAACACTGGGCCGGCACCGACCAGCTCGGCCGCGACGTCTTCAGCCGGCTGATCGTGGCGGCCAGGCTCGATCTCGCGATCGCGGCCTCGGCAGTGACATTGTCCTTCGTCGTCGGCGCGGTGATCGGCTCGCTCTGCGGCTACAATGGCGGCAAGCTCGATCGCTATGTCGGGCGCTTCGTCGACGTGCTGATGGCGTTTCCGCTGTTCGTGCTCGCCATGGCGATGGTGGCGGCGCTCGGCAACCGCGTCGAGAACATCGTCATCGCCACCGCGATCATCAATTTGCCCTTCTACATCCGTTTCGCCCGCGCCGAGGTCAATGTGCGGCGCAATGCCGGCTGGGTCGAGGCGGCGCGGGCCTGCGGCGACAGCCATATCTCGGTGGTGCTACGCTTCCTCCTGCCCAATGTCCTGCCGGCGATGGCGGTGCAGGTCTCGCTCAATCTCGGTTGGGCGATCCTGAACGCGGCCGGCCTGTCCTTCATCGGGCTTGGCGTCACCGCGCCGACGCCGGAATGGGGCATCATGGTCGCCGAGGGTGCGCGCTTCATCTCGACCGGGAAATGGTGGCTCGTCGCCTGTCCGGGCCTTGCGCTGATGCTGACGGTGCTGTGCTTCAACCTGCTCGGCGACGGCCTGCGCGACATCCTCGATCCGCGCATGCGGACGTGAGCGCGATGGTTGCGCCTTCAGCCGGGTCGCTGCTCGCGATCGACGATCTGTATGTCTCGTTTTCGACGCGGCGAGGATTGGTCGAGGCGGTGCGCGGCGTGTCGCTGTCGGTTGCAGCCGGAGAGACGCTCGGCATCGTCGGCGAAAGCGGGTCCGGCAAATCGGTGACGGCGTTTGCAATCACGCGGCTGCTCGATGCCTCAGGCAAGATCACCAAGGGCGGCATTCGGTTCAAGGGCCAGGACATCACGCGGGCCTCGTCGAAACAGCTGCGCGGCCTACATGGCGCGGCGATCTCGATGATCTTCCAAAATCCGCGCGGGGCTCTGAACCCGATCCGCAGCGTCGGCCAGCAGATCGCCGACGCCATCATGGCCCATGAGCCGATCTCGGCGGCGGAAGGTCGCGCGAGGGCGCTCGACCTGCTTAAGGCGGTGCTGATCCGCGATCCCGAAAAGCGGCTCGACGCCTACCCGCACGAGCTTTCGGGCGGAATGTGCCAGCGTGTCATGATCGCGATGGCGATCGCCTGCGAGCCGGCGCTGCTGATCGCCGACGAGCCGACGACGGGGCTCGACGTCACCACGCAGAAAACGGTGATGGATCTCGTCGCCGAGATCACCGCGCAGCGCGGCATGGCGATGATCCTGATCACGCATGATCTCGGGCTCGCCTCGCGCTACTGCCAGCGTGTCGTCGTGATGGAGCAGGGCAAGGTCGTCGAGGAGGCGCGGCCCGATACGCTGTTCCGCGCACCCCGGCATCCCTATACGAAGCGCCTCGTCGCGGCGTCGCCGACCGCGACCTCGACGATCGCCGATCTCGCGCCGGCCGGTTTGGAGAGCGGCGCGATCGAAGCATCGCCGCGCCCCACGCCGGCCTCCGGCACGCCGTTCCTGCTCGAGGTGCAGAAGCTGGTGAAACGCTACGATGGCGGCGTCGTTGCGGTCGACGACGTCTCCTTCGCGATCAAGGCCGGCGAAAGCCTCGGCCTCGTCGGTGAATCAGGTTCCGGCAAGAGCACGATCTCGCGCATGGTCTGCCGGCTGATCGACCCGAGCGAAGGCGAGATCCTGTTCGATGGCCGCGCCATCGGCTCGCTTCCGGCGCGCGATTTCCACAAATCGGAATTCCGCAAGGAGATCCAGATCGTCTTCCAGGACCCGACCGACAGCCTGAATCCCCGCTTCAACGCCTTCGACTGCATCGCCCATCCCTTGCGCCGTCTGCTTGGCATGAAGGACGGCGCGGCGCTGAGCGGCCGTGTCAACGAATGCGCGGAGCGGGCCGGCCTGCCATCGAGCCTGCTGGAGCGCTTTCCCCACCAGCTCTCGGGTGGACAGAAGGCGCGCGTCGGCATTGCACGCGCCATCGCCTGCCGGCCGCGTCTGCTGATCCTCGACGAGCCGACGGCCGCTCTCGACGTCTCCGTGCAGGCGGTGATCCTGCAACTGCTCGACCGCCTCAGGCAGGAGGACGATCTGGCGCTGCTTTTCGTCAGTCACGATCTCAACGTCGTCAGGATGATGTGCGAGCGCACCGTCGTGCTGCAGAACGGCAGGATCGTCGAACAGGGCGAGAGCCGCCGCCTGTTCAGCGCGCCCGCGACTGCCTACGCGCGTGAGTTGCTCGATGCAGTGCTGCATCTGGGTGGTCCGACGGCCCGACTGAGCGCGCCTGTCTGAAGCGGTACAACCGGATAGCCATCGCGAGGGCGGCCTTGAAATTGCGGCAAAGCCGGGGATCATGCGGCATGGGCATGATCGCCCGATTGCGAGGACAGGCCTGATGCTGCGTTCTTTCTTCCTGCTGCCGATGCTGGGACTTTCGATGCTGGGACTGGGCGCCTGCGCTGGCGTATCGACTTCACGCGTCAACACCGTCGTCGTCACCGACAGCAAGGCGGTGGTGGCCAGTTGCACGAAGCTCGGCGATATCGACGGCGGCTCCACGCTGGGCAAGGCGATGCTGCGCGATACCGCGCGCGATTCGGCGCTGGCCCGGCTCAAGACGGGCGGCGCCCAGCTCGGCGGCACCCATGTCCAGTCCTCCGTCGCGGACATCAGGTGGCGCGGCCGCGATACCTCGGGCGTCGTCTACAAGTGCAGCACCTGACGACGTCGGCAGGTTCAGCTACCGATCAGTCGGAACCGGGACGGTGCGACTGGAAGCGCGGTGCCCGCTTTTCGACGAAGGCCGTCATGCCCTCCTGCCATTCCGGCGAGCCTGAGACGATCTGAACGGCGTCGAGCCCGATTTCGCGGGCAGTGTTCAGGTCCACGCCCTCGCTTTTGTAGATCGACGCCTTGGCATGGGCGAGCGCCAGCGGCCCGCCGCGCATCAGCGCCATCGCGAGGTCTCGCACGCGCTCTGCGAGCGTCTCGTCGGAGGCGACGAGTGTGGCCAGACCCCAGTCCAGTGCCTCCTGCGCGGCAAGATGTCGTCCGGTCAGTATTATGTCGAGCGCGCGCCCGCGCCCGACGAGGCGTTGCAGCTTCTGCACGCCGCCGGCGCCCGGCAGGGCCCCGACATGGACCTCCGGCAGGCCGATCCGCGCCTGCTCCGCCATGACGCGCAGATCGCATGACAGCGCCAGTTCGCAGCCGCCGCCGAGCGCAAAGCCGTTGACCGCGGCGATGGTCGGAAAGGGCATCGTCTCCAGCCGGTCGAACAGGCGTGCGATCGGGCCGACATAGAGGTCGCGAATGCCTTGCGGATTTTGTGGCACCGGCGAGGCGGCATCGACGAAATAGGGCAGATGCGCGCCGCAGCAGAAGGCCCGGCCCGTTCCGGAGATGACGAAGACCCGCGCTCTGGCGGTCTGTGCCCGGTCCAGCGCATCGCCGAGCTCGCGGATGAATTCGAGCGTGAGCGTGTTCATCGCTTTGGCGCGGGTCAGCGTCACCCATGCCAGGCCCGGCTCCGGCCATGACAGCGTCAGCGCCTCGCCGGCGAAGCCTTCGTTTGCAACGGCCATCGTCAGCGCTCCGATGGCGCTTTGAAATAGTCGGGCTTGGGGATGGCCCAGAACTCGCCCCAGAGCTTGCCGCCGCCATCGACGGTCAGCACCTCGCCGGTGATGAACTTGCCCGAGGGCGCTGCGAGATAGATGCAGGCCTCGGCCACGTCGAAGGCGTCGCCGAAGCGCAGCATCGGGTTGGAGCGCTTGTAGCTCTCGCGCGCCTCGTCGCTGTAGACGGCCTGGCCTTCGCTGGCGATCGCGCCGGGCGCGACGCAATTGACGCGAATGCCGTGAGCCGCCCATTCGACCGCGACGGAGCGCGTCAGCCCGATCACGCCGGCGCGCGCCGCGCAGGTGTGGGCAACGCCGGGCATGCCGCGCTCGACCACGGCGACGATGGTGACGATCGTGCCCGGCCGTTTCGCCTCGCGCCAGCGCCGGGCGGCGGCCTGCATCATCCACCAGGTGCCGTTCAGATTGGTGTCGATGACAGCGTTCCAGCCCTTGGCGGAAAAGTCGATTGCGGATTGCGGAAACTGGCCGCCGGCATTGTTGATCAGGATATCGGGACCGCCGCCATCGGCGCTGGCGGCCGCAAACAGAGCCTCGACATCCTCGGGCTGGCGGATGTTGCAGGTGATCGCGGTGACGTCGATGCCGGCCGCAGCCATTGCCGCGCGGGCGGCTTCCAGTTTCTCGGGCTTGCGGCCGCAGATCACGATTCTTGCGCCGAGCCGGCCGCCGAGCCAGGCGATCGCCTTGCCCAGGCCGCTGCCGCCGCCCGAGACCAGCATGGTTTTGCCGGCCAGCAGATCGGACCGGTAGACGGTCGGGTGCGCGGCCAGCTCCGCGTCGGAAAAGCCGTAAGGGGTCTGCTCGGCCACCATGTCCTCCCTCGTCTCCGCCGTTTCCGGTCTCGCGGCCAGCGGCTTTTGGCGTTGACAGCCTCGGGCGAATGCGCGTTAATGAGGCATGCTCACTTAGTGTCGAGACAGGACGCCAAGTCAAGGTGCGCCAGGATTCAGGAACGCACCGGAGATACGACTTCGCCACGTCGCGGAGAGGGGATGGAACGAGAGTGCATTGCACAAAATATTGCTGCTAAGCAGCAAAACAGCAGTAAAATCGTGCGGCCAGCCGATCTCGGCAGGTGGCCTGCGTTGATCATTCCCTGTCGTGGGAGAGGAGTCTTGTTGAGGTGAATGGCGCTCATCAAAATGGGGACGCAGTGTCGGGCGAGGGCTTCATTGCTCCTGCTTCGGCCGTGGTTCTCGTCGAGGAGCGCGGGCCGGTGCTGTGGATCACCATCAACCGGCCGGAGCGGCGCAACGCCATCAACGCCGCGGTCATCGGGCTGATCGCGGAGGCCGTCCGGGCTGCGCCGTCCCGCGAGGGTGTCCGCGCGATCGTATTGACCGGGGCGGGCGACCGCGCCTTCTGCGCCGGCGGCGATCTCGCGCCCAATGCCGAGGGCGTGCCCTTCACGAGCGACCCCGCCCGGCCGCGCCACTACGTCGCCGAACTTCTCAAGGCGATCGAGGATTGCGACCTGCCGATCGTGGCGCGCGTCAACGGTCATGCGCTGGCCGGGGGGCTCGGCCTGCTCTGCGCCTGCGATCTCGCCGTCTCGGTTCCGACCGCGACCTTCGGGACGCCGGAATCCAAGATCGGCCTGTTTCCGATGATGATCCTGCCGCACATGCTGCGGGTGCTGCCGCGTCGTCGCCTGATGGAGCTGTGCATCACCGGCGAGGCGCTCGACGCGCAGGAGGCCAAAGCCGTCGGCCTGATCAACCACATTGCCGAGCCCGGCGAACTCGACGCCAAGCTCGACTGGCTGCTGGAGCGCATCGTCACGCGCGCGCCGAGCGCGATCAGGCTGGGCAAGATGGCGTTTCACGCCATGCAGGGCATGTCGGTGCGCGACGGGCTCGACTATGCCCAGATCATGCTGCCGATGATGGCGCAGACCGAAGACGCGCGCGAAGGCATGCGCGCCTTCCAGGAAAAACGCCCGCCCGTCTGGACGGGGCGTTGACGATGGCGGCGGCGACCCTGCGCATCGGCTGCGGCGGCGGCTTCTGGGGCGACAGCGAGGAGGGGCCGGTCCAGCTCGTGACCTTAGGCGCGATCGACGTGCTGGTGATCGACTATCTCGCCGAGATCACCATGGCGCTGCTCGGCCGGCTCAAGGCGCGCGATCCGCAGGCCGGCTATGTGCCGGATTTCGTCACGCTGATGGGCTCGCTGGCCGGGGATATCCACGCACGCGGCATCAAGGTCGTGGTCAATGCCGGTGGCCTCAACCCGCAGGGTTGCCGCGATGCTCTGGTGGCGGAGCTTGCCCGCGTGGGCGTGCCCTTGCGGGTGGCTGCCATCGTCGGCGACGATCTGACGCCGCTGCTTCCGGAACTGCGGGCGGCCGGCGTCGCCGACATGGAAAGCGGCGTTGAGATCCCCGACAAGGTGCTGAGCGCCAACGCCTATCTCGGCGCCTTCCCGATCGCCGCTGCGCTGTCCGCCGGGGCCGATATCGTCGTCACCGGGCGCTGCGTCGACAGCGCCCTGGCCCTTGGGCCATTGATCCATGCCTTCGGCTGGACCGAAAGCGATCTCGATCTGCTGGCGCAGGGCAGCCTCGCCGGCCACATCATCGAATGCGGCACGCAGGCCACGGGCGGAATCGTCACGGACTGGGAGCTCGTCGAGGGCTGGGACCGCATGGGCTTCCCGATCGCGGAATGCAGCGCCGATGGCAGCTTCATTGTCACCAAGCCGGCCGGCACGGGTGGGCGGGTGACGCCGGAGACCATCGCCGAACAGATCGTCTACGAGGTCGGCGACCCGACAGCCTATCTGCTGCCCGACGTGACCTGCGATTTCTCGCAGGTCCGGCTTGCGCAGGATGGTCCAGACCGGGTTCGCGTCACCGGCGCGCGCGGCCGGCCGGCGACGGCGCAATGCAAGGCCAGCATCACCTATGCCGATGGCTACAAGGCCGTGGGGATGCTGATGATCGGGGGGCGCGATGCCGCCGCCAAGGCGCGCCGGACAGCCGAGGCTTTGCTGGCGCGCACGAGCCGCATGCTCAGCGAGCGCGGTCTTGCCGGCTATGCCCGCGTCTCGACGGAGGTGCTCGGCGCCGAGGCGACCTATGGCCCCCATGGCCGGGCCTCCGCGAGCCGGGAGGTCATCCTCAAGCTCGCCGTGCAGCATGAGCGCAAGGAGGGCGCGGAACTGCTCTCGCGGGAATTCCTCGCCAGCGCGACCGCGATGGCGCAGGGCATCACCGGCTTTGCCGGCGGCCGACCGAAGGTTTCGCCCGTCATCCGTCTGCTCTCCTGTCTCGTCGACAAGGCCCTGCTCTCGCCGCGCCTGCTGTTTGAGGGCGACGAGATCAGCTTTGCGATGGCGGCGGGCGAGGACACGGCCGTACTGTCCGGCGCGCCTTCGACCAAGGGGACGACGAGGCGGGTTGCGCCGCCTGCGGCCGGACCCCGCATCGGCGTGCCGCTGGCGGCGCTCGCTTTGGCCCGCAGCGGGGACAAGGGCGACAGCGTCAATATCGGCGTGATCGCGCGGCGGGCCGAATTCCTGCCGCTGCTGGAAGAGGTGCTGACGGCCGAGGTGGTCGCCGGTTATTTCGCCCATCTCGCCAGCGGGCCGGTGACGCGCTTTCCATGGCCCGGTCTGGGCGGCTTCAATTTCGTATTGAAGGCTGCGCTCGACGGCGGCGGCATCGCCTCGCTCAGGCACGACCCGCAGGGCAAGGCTTTCGCGCAGATGCTGCTCGATATCGAGGTCGCGGTGCCCGAGGCATGGATCGGGACCGGCGGGCTCATCGCAGCAGAAGCGGTCAGGGAGATCGCGGCATGAGCGTCCTGCCCGCCCGCCGCGCCTTCGCCCGGCTGCCCCGCGAACAGCGCGTCGGCGACATCATCGATGCCGCCCGCACGGTCTTCACCGAGCACGGCTACGAGAACGCCAGCATGGCGGCGATCGCCGAGCGCGCCGGTGTGGTCGAGGGCACGATCTACAAATATTTCGAGAACAAGCGCGATCTGCTCAACCGCGTGCTGTCGCTCTGGTACGAGGGCATGCTCGCCGACCAGGCGGAGCAGCTCGCCGGCATCAGCGGTACGCGCAACCGCCTCCGCTTCGTGATCTGGCGGCATCTGGCGACGATCGAGCGCAATCCGGCCTTGTGCCGGCTGTTCTTCCGCGAGGTGCGCTCGGACTCGGACTACCAGACCTCGACGCTGCACGACCTCAACCGCGGCTACACCCGCTTCGCCACGCAGGTGCTGCGCGAAGGCATCGCCAATGGCGAACTGCGCGCCGATCTGCCGCTGCGGCTCGTGCGCGACATGATCTACGGCACGATCGAGCACACGACCTTCGACTATCTCTCCGGGCGCGGTGAACTGGTCTCCGAGGCGCGGGCCGACGAACTGGCCGATCTGATTCTGTCGGGCATTACCAGCCAGCAGGCTTCGGCAACGCCCGCGGACGCCGTGGTCGAGCGGCTGGAAAAGGTTGCCGCACGGCTGGAAGCGGCTTCCGGGCAGGAGCCCGCGCCATGACGGCCCTGCTCGCGCTCTCCAACATCCAGGTGCTCTACGACCGTGCCATCGAGGCGGTGCGCGATGTCTCGCTCGAGGTCGAGCAGGGCCGGATCGTGGCGTTGCTCGGCTCGAACGGCGCGGGCAAATCGACCATCCTCAAGGCGATCTCGGGCATCCTGGCCCAGGAGGATGGCGAGATCGTCGCCGGCTCGATCAAGCTGGCCGGCAGCGATATCGGAGCGCGCTCGCCGCGCGCGATCATCACTGAGGGCATCGTGCAGGTGCCGGAGGGGCGGGCGTTGTTCCGGACGCTGACTGTCGAGGAAAATCTGGTGATGGGCGGCTACAGCCGTCCGCGCGGCGAGATCGAGCCCGGCCTGCAGGAAATCTACGGGCTGTTTCCGCGTCTCAAGGAGCGCCGTCAGCAGATCTCCGGCTATCTCTCGGGCGGCGAGCAGCAGATGGTCGCGATCGGCAGGGCGCTGATGGCCAAGCCGAAGATCCTGATGCTGGACGAGCCCTCGCTTGGCCTCGCGCCGCAGATCATCGACGGCATCTTCGACACGATCCTCAGGCTCAACGCCGAGACCGGCCTGACCGTACTGCTGGTCGAGCAGAACGCGCAGCTCGCGCTCTCGGTCGCCGCTTACGGCTACATCATCGAGAACGGCCGCATCGTGCTCGACGGCTCGGCCGAGAAGCTGCGCGCCAATTCGGATGTGCAGGAATTCTATCTCGGCTTCGGCACGTCGGGCGATCGCAAGAGCATGCGCGACGTCAAGCACTACAAGCGCCGCAAGCGGTGGCTGTCATGAGCGCGCTTCTCACACTCACCGACGTCACCAAGCGCTTCGGCGGGCTGAAAGCCGTCGGCGGCGTCAGCTTCAGCGTCCAGAGCGGCCAGATCGCCAGCCTGATCGGCCCCAACGGCGCGGGCAAGACGACCTGCTTCAACCTGATCAGCGCGATCCTCAAACTCACCTCTGGCAGCATCGCCTTCGACGGACACGAGGTCTCGAAGCTGCCGACCTACGCCATGGCCAAACTCGGCATGGCCCGGACCTTCCAGAACCTCGCGGTCTTCCGGCATGAGAGCGTCGTCGACAATCTGCTGGTGGGCCTGCACACGCATCTGCGCAGCGACCCGCTTTCGGCGGCCCTGTTCTGGGGCCGGGCGCGGCGCGAGGAGATCAGGGCGCGCGAGCGCGTCGAGGAGATCATCGAGTTCCTCGAGATCGAGCATCTGCGCGACAAGCCGGTGGGCACGCTGTCCTACGGTTTGCAGAAGCGCGTCGAGCTCGGCCGCGCGCTGGCGATCCAGCCCAAGCTGCTGCTGCTCGACGAGATGGTTTCGGGCATGAACCAAGAGGAGCGCGAGGACATCGCCCGCTTCATCCTCGATCTGCGCGACGAGCTCGGCATCACCGTGTTGATGGTCGAGCACGACATGGGCATCGTCATGGACATCTCCGACCATGTCTGCGTGATGCATCTCGGCGAGAAGATCGCCGAGGGCGCACCCGCGCAGGTCTCCAGCGACCCGAAGGTGATCGAGGCCTATCTCGGCACGAGGCGCGCGGCATGAGCGATCCAGCCCTCGCCCCGTCGGCGCTGGCCGAACTGACGATGCCGCAGATCCTGAAGCTGCGCGCGCAGCGCCAGCCCGAAGACCTTGCTTTTCGCGACAAGGATCTCGGCGTCTGGCGGCGCATCACCTGGCTTCAGTATTTCGAACAGGCGCGGCGGCTGGCGCTGGCGCTGCGGGCGCGCGGCTTTGGCCCCGGCGACCGTCTCGCGGTCGCCAGCGAGAACTCGCCGCAATGGCTCATCGCCGATCTCGCCGCGCAGATGCTGGGCGGGGCGTGCCTGGGCATCTATCCGACCAACCCCTGGCCGGAACTGCACTACATCCTGCGCCATTCGCGCGCGTCGGTCGTCGTCTGCGGCGACCAGGAGCAGACCGACAAGATTTTGACGGCTGCCGCCGAGGACGGGCTGCCCGATCTCCGGGTGATCGCGACCGTCGACATGAAGGGGATGCGGGGCTACTCCCATCCGCTGCTGACGAGTTTCGACGCCCTGCTCACCGAGGGCGCCGCGCTGGAGCGCGAGCATGGCGCCGCCGTCGACGCACTGATCGAGGCCGGGCGCTCCGACGACACCGCGATCATCGTCTATACGTCGGGTACGACGGGGATGCCCAAGGGCGCGATGCTGAGCCATCGCAACATGCTCTTTCCCGCTTCGAAAGTGGTCGGGACGCTGGGCCTGAGCGCGCGGACCTATTCGGTCGTCTGCTACCTGCCGCTCTGCCATGTCGCCGAGCGCAGCTTCTCGACCTACATGCAGATGCTGACCGGCTGCACGGTCTCCTTCGCCGAATCGATCGATACCGTCGTCGCCAATCTGCGCGAGATCGCCCCGCTCGGCTTTCTCGGCGTGCCCCGCATCTGGGAGAAGATGCAGCACGGCATCCTGGTCAGGATGAAGGAGGCCACGGCCTTCCAGCAGCGCGTCTTCGCCGCCTGCATGGCGCGGGGCCGGCCCATCGCGGAGCGCAGGCTCGCCAATGGCGGAGCCTTCGCCAGTCTCGGTGACCGGGCGATGTTTGGGCTGCTGAAGCTGATCTGCTTTCGCGCTCTGCAGCGCGCGCTCGGGATCGACCGCGTCGGAGCAGGGTTTTGCGGCGGCGCGACGGTCTCGGCCGAGGTGCTGTTGTTCTTCTGGATACTCGGCGTCCCCGTCTACCAGATCTACGGCATGACCGAGACCGGCGGCGTTACCCATATGCAGCGGCCCGGCCATACCAGCGCCGGGAGTTCCGGCCTGATCATCGACGGGCTGGCGCAGCGTCTCGCGCCTGACGGCGAGTTGCTGCTGAAAGGCCCCTCCGTCTTCAAGGGCTACCTGTTCGACGAGGCGGCGAGCAGCCGCGCGATCGAGGATGGCTGGCTCCATACCGGCGACATCGTCGAATTCGAGCCGGACGGGCAGGCCAGGATCGTCGACCGCAAGAAGGACATCCTGATCACCTCGGGCGGCAAGAACATCACGCCGTCGCTGATCGAGAACGCCCTGAAAGACTCGCTCTACATCCGCGAGGCGATCCTGCTCGGCGACGGCCGGCACTTCCTCTCCGCGCTGATCCAGATCGACATCGTCACCGTCGGACAATGGGCGCGCGAGGCCAAGGTCAGCTACACCACCTTCCGGACCCTGGCCGAGCACCCCGCCGTGCGCGAGTTGATCGAGGCAGAGGTGCAGCGCGTCAACGACCGCTTCGCCCGCGTCGAGAATATCCGCAAATTCGTGATCCTGTCCAAGGAGCTCGACCATGACGACGGCGAGCTGACCGCGACGATGAAGGTGCGCCGCAAGATCATCGAGCAGCGCTACCAGGACGAGATCGTCACGATCTACGGCAGGGCCGCCTGATGGATTTCTTCCTGCTCCTCGTCGCATCCGGGCTGATCGCGGGCGCCGCCTACAGCATGATCGCGATGGGCTTCGCGCTGATCTACAAGGCGACCGGCGTGGTCAATTTCGCGCAGGGCGAACTGGCGATGCTGACCGCTTATGTCGCCTTCTCGTTGTCGAGCCTGCTCGATCTCGGCTTCTGGCCGCTGCTGGCGGTGACGATTCCGGTGGCGATGGCGATCGGCCTGACGCTGGAGCGCATCTTCATCCGGCCGATGCTGGGCGAACCGCTTTTCGCCATCGTGATGGTGACGATCGGGCTCGCGGTCATCCTGCGCGGCGTCACCATCATGATCTGGGGGCCGGACCCGATCGACTTTCCCGCCGGGCTGCCGCGCGACGTGGTCATGGTCGGCCCGCTGCCGTTCTATCTCGGCCAGCTCTATGCGCTCGGCTGCCTTGCGCTGCTGGTCGTGCTGAGCTGGGCCTTCCTGCGCTACAGCCGCATCGGCATCGCCATGCGCGCCGTCGCCGCCAACGAGACCGCGGCGCTGCTGATGGGCGTCTCCGTCAAAAGCATCCATGCCGTCGCCTGGAGCCTGTCGGCCGCGATCGCGGCGGTTGCCGGCATCCTGTTCGCGATCAATTTCAAGCTCGGGCCGGACATGTGGTTCCAGGGCCTGAAATCCTTCCCGGCGCTGATCCTGGGCGGGCTCGACTCGGTCCTTGGCGCAGCGATCGGCGGGCTCGTCATCGGCGTCGTCGAGAACCTGGCGCAGGGCTATCTCGGACAGGGGCTGCGCGAGATCGCCGGCTTCGTCGTCATCGTGGTGATCCTGATGATCAGGCCCTACGGCCTGTTCGGCGAACGCGAAATCGAGCGGGTGTAGGGTCATGCGCACCGGCGATTTCAAGGAAACCCATGCCGAACTGGTCCAGCTCACCGACAGCGCCGTCGTGCGCTTCTGGACGGTCCTGCTGCTGGCTGCGCTGATCGCGCTGCCCTTCGCCGTCGGTAACTATACGCTCTCGCTGGCGACAGCCGCGATGGTCGCGATCGTCGGCGCGGTCGGCCTCAACCTGCTCACCGGCATGACCGGACTGATCTCGGTCGGCCAGTCCGGCTTCCTCGCCATCGGCGCCTACACCAACGCACTGCTGCTGGCCGATGCGAAATGGCCGATCTGGGCCAGCCTGCCGGCGTCGGGCCTGATGGCGGGGCTGCTCAGCCTGCTCGTAGGCATTCCCTCGCTGCGGCTGAAGGGCCTGTATCTGGCGATCACGACGCTCGCCTTCGCCTTCATCGTCAACCACGTCATCCTCTACGAGGAAGGACTGACGCATGGCCCCAACGGCGTCTTCCTGCCGGCGGTGCGTCTCTTCGGGCTCGACGTCTCGCGCGACCGGCCGCTGTACTATCTCGTCTTCTTCGTGACGGTTCTGTCGGTCCTCGCCGTGCTCAACATCAAGCGCACGCGCATCGGCCGGGCGTTCCTGGCGATCCGCGACCACGACATCGCCGCCCGTGTGATGGGCATCGACCTCGTGCGCTACAAGCTGCTCGCCTTCATGCTGTCGTCCACGCTGGTCGGGATCGCGGGCGGGCTGATGTCGCTGCAGATCCGCTTCGTCAATGTCGACGTCTTCGGGCTGATCCTGTCGATCGAGGCGCTCGCCATCATCATCCTCGGCGGGCTCGGCTCGACGGCCGGCGCGATCCTCGGCGCGATCTTCCTGTCGCTGCTGCCCGAGGCGATCCGGCTCGCATTCGAGCTGTTCGGCAGCACGCAGTCGGTCACCTACACGACCTATGTCTACGAGATCCGCGGCATCGTCTACGGCGTCGTGATCGTCGCCTTCCTCCGCTTCAAGCCCGACGGGCTGATCGGATTCTGGCGCGATATCCGGCGCTACTGGAACAACTGGCCTCTGTCGCATTGAGGGCAGGAAACGACGGACCGGCGCCAAAGCCGGCCGCATTTTGGGAGGAACGACCATGGCTAAGGCATTGGCTACCAGTCTTCTGGCGACAAGCTTCGCGGCGCTCCTGGCCGCCGGTTCCGCAATTGCCGCGGAACCGGGCGTCACCGACACCGAGATCAAGATCGGCGACGTCAACATTCTCACCGGACCGGCCTCCTTCATCGGGCGGGCGGTCTCCATCGGCTCGAAGATCGCAGCCGCCGAGATCAACGCGGCCGGCGGCATCAACGGCCGCAAGATCGTGATGGCGACGGAGGATGACGGCTATGTCCCGTCGCGCTCCTTCCAGGCGCTGAAGAAGCTCGTCGAGGTCGATAACATCTTCGCGCTGAACGGCACTTCGGGCTCGGCCAACATCCTGGCGATGCTGCCGCTGATCGAGGAGACCAAGCTGCCGACCGTCGTCACCACGACGCCAAACGAGCTCGTCTATTCGCCGGCGGTCCGGCCGAGCGTCTTCACCATCGGCGCGACCTATCAGGATTCGTTCTACGCCCAGACCCGCTACATCCACGAGAAACTGAAGCCCCAGGGCGGCGTCTACGGCATCATCCGCCAGGACGACGAGTTCGGTGCGGCGGTCGAGGCCGGCTACGACCGGGCGGTCAAGGAGTTCGGGCTGAAGGACGGCATCCGGCTGCGCTTCAAGCGGGGCCAGAGCAATTTCGGCGCCGAGGTGCTGCAGATGCGCGCGGCGGGCGTGAATGCGCTGGTCAATGGCGGCATCATCGCCGGCGCGGCCAACATCCTGAGCGAGGCGCGCAAGCTCAGCATGGATCTCTCGGTCGCTTCGGTCTGGAGCGAGAACATGCCGGCCTCGGTCAAGCTCTCGCAGCCGGCGGGCTACCCCTACATCCTGGCCGACTATGTCGCGCTCAACGACGCCGCGACCGAGCGCTTCGCGGAGAAGGTCAAGAAGCTCTCGCCCGACGATGTCGCCGGCATCAACCGCTACAGCTACATCACCTATGCCGGGCTGAAGGTGCTCGCCAAGGCGATGGAAGGTTGCGGCAAGGAACTGACGCGCGCCTGCACCGTCGAGCAGCTGCGCAAGATCAAGGACTTCGCGACGGACGGGCTGACCGCGCCAATCTCGTTCGACAATCCCCAGCAGCTCTCGGGCCGCGAACTCAAGATCTACCAGCTCGACGTCAAGGCCGGCACGTTCTCCACGCTGGCCGACTTCAAGCGCTACTGAGCCGGCTTTTCATCTAGCCGCGGGGGCGACGAGCCCCCGCATTCAAAACGAATTGCGCATGACACCTTCAGCCCCGCCCTTCGCCAGCGTCCTCGTCGCCAATCGTGGCGAGATCGCGCTGCGCATCCTGAAAACACTGCGCGAACGCGGCGTGCGAAGCGTCGTCGTCTTCCACGAGGCCGACCGCGACAGCCCGGCCGTGCGCGCCGCCGACTTGGCGTTCGAGATCGACGGGCGCACTCCGGTCGCAGCCTATCTCGACGGCGGCCAGATCATCGCGGCCGCCTTGCAGGCCGGCGCGCAGGCGATCCATCCGGGCTACGGCTTCCTTTCGGAGAATGCCGCCTTCGCGCGGGCGGTGGCGGCGGCAGGCCTCACCTTCATCGGCCCGACGCCCGAGGCCATCGACCTGATGGGCGACAAGGTCCGCGCGCGCGCCTTCGTCGAAAAACACGGCTTTCCGGTCGCGCCCTCGGCGATCGAGGATGACGATCCGGCGAGCTTCAACGCACGCGCGGCGAAAGTCGGCTTTCCCTTGCTGATCAAGCCGTCGGCCGGAGGCGGCGGCAAGGGCATGCGCATCGTGCGCGATGCGGCTGTGCTCGACGAGGAGATTGCCAGGGCGCGCAGCGAGGGCGAGCGCTATTTCGGCGATGGCCGGCTCTATGTCGAACGCTATGTCGAGCGCCCGCGCCATATCGAGGTGCAGGTGCTGGGCGACGCCCATGGCAACGTCGTGCATCTGTTCGAGCGCGAATGCTCGGTGCAGCGGCGCTTCCAGAAGATCGTCGAAGAGACGCCATCTCCAGCGCTTTCGGCCGAGCAGCGTGCGGGCATCTGCGAGACCGCCGCAGGCATCGCGCGTGCGGCGGGCTATCGCAACGCCGGCACGGTCGAGTTCATCTTCGGCCAAGGTGGCGAGTTCTATTTCCTCGAGATGAACACGCGGCTGCAGGTCGAGCACCCGGTGACGGAGATGGTGACCGGCATCGATCTCGTGGCCGAGCAGTTGCGCGTCGCTGCCGGCGAGCCGCTGGGCTATGCGCAGGATGCCGTCGTGGTGTCCGGCCATGCCATCGAATTGCGGGTCTATGCCGAGAGTCCGGCCAACGGCTTTACGCCGACGACCGGGCGGGTGCTGGCGCTGGCCTGGCCGGAGGGTCCGGGCATCCGCATCGACAGCGGCATCGCGCAGGGCCAGATTGTGACCTCGGCGTTCGATCCGATGCTGGCCAAACTCGTCGTCCATGGCCGCGACCGGGCCGAGGCCTGCGCACGGGCGGAAGCCGCGCTCGGCGATCTCGTCCTGCTCGGCTGCGAGACCAACACCGCCTTCCTGCGCCGGCTCGTCGCCCATCCCATGTTTGCTGCCGGCGATGTCCATACCGGCTTCCTCGATGAGAACCCCGCCATCGCCGCCGAGCCCGTGCTGGCGCCCGCGACCCTGACGCGCCTGCTCGCGGCTGCCGCGCTCTCGACGCGCCCGGTCAGGGACGCTGCCGACGCGATCCCCGCTTTGCATGCCGCCATTGGCGGCTGGCGCAACTGAGGCGGGACGGAACCAGCGATGCGCCACCTCTTCACCCTGAACGGCGAGCCCCATGAGGTCGGCCTGACCCGACCCGACGGGCGCTATCGCCTGCTCCTGGGAACGCATGCGGTCCCGGTCCTGCTGGAGCTGCTCGGCCATGATCGCTATCGGCTCGATGTCGACGGCGTCGTCTCGACGATCACGCTGGTCTGCGACGGCGATGTCGTCCATCTCCATTGCGACGGGGCGGCCCATGAGCTGCGCCATACCGATCCTGTCCTGCGGTTCGCCAAGGGCGGTGGGGCTGCCACAGTCGATGTCGCGACCGCCCCGATGCCCGGCACCGTCGTGGCGTTGAACGTCGCGCCCGGAGGGCTGGTGCGGCGCGGCGACACGCTGATCGTGATCGAGAGCATGAAGCTGGAAACCGCGATCAAGGCCTGGCGCGACGGCACGATCGAGTCCGTCCATGTCGGCCATGGCGCGACCTTCGAGCGCGGCGCGGCCCTGATCACTTTGGTCCCGGAAGAGGCAGCGAGCTGAGCATGCGTCGCATCGAGACCCGTATCGACCGCCGCTCGGCCGAGTTCGCCGAGAACGCGACGCATAATGCCGGCCTTGCCGCCGAGATGCGGGCACGGCAGCAGCGCGCCCGCATGGACCGGCCGCAGCGCGATTTCGACCGGCTCGCCCGGCAAAAGAAGCTTTTCGTGCGCGAGCGTATCGAGCTTCTGCTCGACCCCGGCACGCCCTTCCTCGAATTCTCGTCGCTCGCCGCCAACATGGCCTATGGCGAGGAGGTTCCCGGCGCGGGCATCGTCACCGGCATTGGCGTGGTGAGCGGCCGCGAGGTCGTGATCCATGCCGACGACGCCAGCGTGAAGGGCGGGGCCTGGTATCCGCTCTCGATCAAGAAGATCATTCGCGCGCTCGACATCGCCATCGAGAACCGGCTGCCGGTGGTGCATCTGTGCGATTCCGCCGGCGGCTTCCTGCCGCTGCAGGCGGATCTCTTCGCCGACAAATATCTTGCCGGCCGGATTTTCAGGAACCAGTCGATCCTGTCCAAGATGGGCGTGCCGCAGGTCGCGATCGTGCTGGGACATTGCACGGCGGGCGGCGCCTATGTTCCGGCGCTGAGCGAATACAACATCATCGTGCAGGGCACCGGCGCGATCTTCCTGGGCGGGCCGCCGCTGGTGAAGGCTGCGACCGGGGAAGAGGTCGGCGTCGAGGAACTCGGCGGAGCCGAGATGCACACCTCGGTCTCGGGCACCGGCGACTATGCGGCGTCCACCGAACAGGAGGCGATCGCGCTCGCCCGCGAGATCGTTGCGCAGTTCAAGCATCCGACCAAGGCCGTGATCGAGCGGGTCGCGCCCGAGCCGCCGCATTACGACCCCGCCGAGCTCTACGGAATCATTCCGCGCGACATCAAGGTGCAGTTCGACATGCGCGAGGTCGTCGCCCGCATCGTCGACGGCAGCCGCTTCCACGAATACCAGCCGGCCTATGGCACGACGCTGGTCTGCGGCTTCGCCCATATCTGGGGGATGAAGGTCGGCATCATCGGCAATAACGGCGTGCTCTTCAACGATTCCTCGTTGAAGGGCGCGCATTTCATGCAGTTGTGCAACCAGCATGGCACGCCGATGATCTTCCTGCAGAACATCACCGGCTACATGGTCGGCCGCGAATATGAGCGCCGCGGCATCACCAAGGACGGCGCCAAGATGATCATGGCGGTCTCCGGTTCGGAGGTGCCCAAGCTCACGGTGATGGTCAACGGGTCCTTCGGGGCCGGCAATTACGGCATGTCGGGCCGCGCCTTCGATCCGCGCTTCCTGTTCGTCTGGCCGCAGCACCAGATCTCGGTGATGGGCGCGGAGCAGGCCGCCAACGTGCTGGCCGACATCAAGATCAAGCAGTTGAAGCGCGCCGGCCAGACGCTCACGGCAGCGGAAATCGGCGACATCCGCGAGCCGATCCTCGAAGAATACAAGCGCCAGTCGAGCAGCTATTTCTCGACCTCCGAAATCTGGGACGACGGGCTGCTCGACCCCGTCGATACGCGCAACGCGCTCGCGGTCGCGCTGTCGGCAGCCCTTAACGCGCCGATCGCACGGCCGAGCTACGGCGTGTTCCGGCTGTGAGGGCCGCGCCGTGAGGACCCAGCCGTGAGCCCTGCCGCAGCCGCGCTCATCGGCCGCCTCGCCGCGCCGATCATCGCCGCGCCGCTATTTCTCGTGTCCGGTCCCGACCTCGTGGTCGAGACCTGCCGGTCGGGACTGATCGGGACCTTTCCCGCACTCAACCGGCGCGATGCGGCGGGCTATGTCGCCTGGCTCGACGAGATCGCCGGGAGGCTTGCCGCGTATCCCGACGCCGCGCCGTTCGGCGTCAATCTCGTGGTCCATCGCTCCAACCAGCGGCTGGAGGCGGACCTCGCCGCCACGGTCGCCCATCGCGTTCCGCTCGTCATCACTTCGCTGGGCGCTTCGCCCGAGCTGGTCGCCGCGGTGCATGGCTATGGCGGGCTGGTCTTCCACGATGTCGTCGGCGTCCGTCATGCGCAGAAGGCGGTTGAGGCCGGCGTCGACGGGCTGATTGCGGTCTGCGCCGGGGCGGGCGGTCATGGCGGGACGCTCAGCCCGTTTGCGCTGCTGCCGGAACTCCGGCGTCTG
Organism: Allobosea sp. P2_A10; assembly: GCF_056405115.1. Classification (NCBI taxonomy): domain Bacteria; kingdom Pseudomonadati; phylum Pseudomonadota; class Alphaproteobacteria; order Hyphomicrobiales; family Alloboseaceae; genus Allobosea; species Allobosea sp. P2_A10. Next base: position 157,421 of record NZ_JBFUCS010000011.1, read on the forward strand.
TTCGACGGCGTGCTGGTGCTCGGCGGGGGCATCTCAAGCGGCGCGCAGGTGGCGGCTGCGAGGGTGATGGGCGCCGATCTCGCCTATCTCGGCACGCGCTTCGTCGCGACCCGCGAAAGCATGGCCGCGCCCGGTCATGTCGGGATGATCCGCGACGCGAATGCGGCCGATATCGTTTATACGGCGGCTGTCAGTGGCGCGCCGGCGAATTTCCTGCGCGCGAGCGTGGTGGCTGCGGGTCTCGATCCAGACAAGGCGCGCGATAGTCTCGACTTCGGCACCACCGAGAGCCGCGCCTGGCGCGACATCTGGTCGGCCGGTCAGGGCGTCGGCAGCATCGAGGACCAGCCGCCGGCGGCCGAACTCTGCGCGCGGCTTGTCCGCGACTACGACGCCGCGCTGCATGTGGCGGCGAGTTGGGCGCGCTGAAGGGAGATTTGTCATGCCGGCACCGATCGCACGCGCTGGACAGCTGACGGTCTACGAACTCTTTCGCGCCCAGGCGAAGCGCGCGCCCGACGCTCTGGCGATCGAGGCCGGGGCGCTGCGCTGGAGCTATGGCGAACTCGACGCGAAGGTGCGCGCCCTGTCGGCCGCCTTGGCGTCACGTGGCATCGCAAGGGGCGACCGGATCGCGCTGCTGTCGGAAAACCGGCCCGAATATGTCGTGGTCGAGCTTGCCGCCGCGCGGCTGGGCGCGATCGTCGCCTGCCAGAACTGGCGGCTCGGACGTGGCGAGCTGAAACATTGCATCGGCCTGGTCAGCCCCAGCCTGATCATCGTCTCCGCGCGCTACGCCGCCGCGCTCGCGGCGCTCGGGATCGACCCGGTCCCGACCATCGAGATCGAGAGCGAGTTCTCCGCGCTGCTCACCGAGGGCGCGGTCGATCTGGCCGACGAGCCGGTGGTCGACCCCGAGGACGGGCTCGTGATCCTCTACACCTCCGGCACGACCGGCCTGCCCAAGGGTGCGCTGATCAGCCACCGCGCCGAGATCGCGCGCATGACCGTGCTCAGGCTCGACATGCGCGCGACCGAGAACGACGCCTTCGTCGCCTGGGCCCCGATGTTCCATATGGGCTCGACCGATCAGGTGCTGGGGGCTCTGATGTCGGGCGCGCCGGTCATCGTGGTCGACGGCTTCGACGCGGAGGTGATCGTGGACGCGATCGCGCGGCATGAACTCGGCTGGCTGCTTCTGATGCCGGGCTCGATAGAACCCGTGGTCGCCATTCTGCGCGAGCGCGGCGTCAAGGCGAAGGGCATCCGCGCCTGCGGTGCAATGGCCGATCTCGTTCCGACCAAGCTGATCGCCGAATTGTCGGGGCTGTTGAACGCGCCCTATCTGAACAGCTTCGGTTCGACCGAGACCGGGTTGCCACCGGCCTCCTCGGTGCTGCTGCCTCCTGGCGTCGCGCCGACGAGCCTGTCGAAGCGGCCGAGTTCGCTCTGCGCCTTCCGCCTCGTCGACCCTGACATGAACGACGTGGCCGATGGCGAGCCCGGCGAGGTCGCGATCCGCGGTCCGACCGTGTTCAGCGGCTACTGGAACGCCGACGAGACCAATGCCCGCGATTTCCGCGACGGCTGGTTCCGTATGGGTGACCTGTTTCGCCGCAACCCAGACGGCAGCTATGATTTCGTGGACCGGGCCAAATACATGATCAAATCAGGCGGGGAGAACATCTATCCCGCCGAGATCGAGCGCGTGCTGCTGTCCGATCCGCGCATTGCCGATGCTGTCGTGGTCCGGCGCAAGGATGCCGTCTGGGGCGAGGTTCCCGTTGCCTTCGTCGCGGCCCATGACGCGGCCCTGACCTCCGACGAGATCATGGCGCTGTGCCGGCGTGAACTCGCCGGCTACAAGCGGCCCAAGGAGGTGCGCTTCATCGCCTTTGCCGATTTTCCGCGCAGCACCACCGGCAAGATTCTCCGGCACGAGATGGAAAACCGGTTGTGAGCGGGGAGATTCCCGCACCGACCATCGCACTGGCGTCCGAGGCCGGGGACGTCGTGACGTCGGGCCTCGTCGCCCGCTATCTCGCCACGATCGGCCGCGATCCGCGAGAGGCATCGTCGCTGCCGCATGCGCCTGTCGGGCTGCATTGGTGTCTGGCGCTGGAGGTGCCCGGAGCCGATGAGTTGCTGGCCGACGGCATCGCCGAAGGCGGGATTATCCCGACGCTCGAACTGCCGCGCCGGATGTGGGGCGGGAGCGAGATCAGCTTCCTGGCGCCGATGCCGGTCGGAGCCAGCGTGCTGCGCCGCTCGCGCCTGCTCGACATCGTGCGAAAACAGGGACGCAACGGGCCGCTCGCCTTCGCCCGGATCGAGCATGCTTTTTCGGTCGCCGGCCAAGCCTGTCTGCGCGAGGTCCAGTCGATAGCCTTCAGAGCGAGCGAGGATGTCGGTGCTGCGCCACCCGGACAAGCGTTGCCGCAGCCGGTGTATGACAGTGCAGGTGCGCGGCTGCTGCGCGTCGTCCTGCCCGACCAGGCGATGCTGTTTCGCTATTCGGCGCTGACCTTCAACGCCCATCTCATCCACTATGATCGCGCCTATTCCCGCGAGGTCGAGCATTACCCGGAGCTTCTGGTTCATGGACCACTGACGGCCTCGCTCATGCTGGAAGCCTGCGCGCGCGCGTTCGGCTCCGAGCGATTAGCGATGGTCCGCTTCCGCGCCGTCGCGCCGGCTTTGTGCGGGGCGCCGGTCGAGATCATGCAGGCGGCCGATGGCGCCATCCATGCAGTCTCGGGCGGCGTTCTCGTGATGACGGCGGCTGTGGAACTGCGGCCGGCCTGAGCCGTATCGGTTTCAGGTGCCGCAGAATGTTGCGAGCACGCGTTCATGGGCTGCCGGCGGAAGGGCGTAATGCTCGCGGCCCGGCCGCGCGTCATAGGGGTGCGCGAGAACGTCCACCAGCTCCTCGAAGGGCGCGAAGTCCTGATGCTCGACGGCGGATTCGATCGCTGCCTCGACGCGATGGTTGCGCGGAATGAACAGCGGATTGACGGCGCGCATCGCGGCCTGCCGCTCGGCTGGAGACATCGCCTCACGTGTCAGACGCTGTCGCCACAGGGCTTCCCAGGCGTCGAATTCCGCCGGATTGCCGAACAGGTCACGGCAGGCCTGGCCGGGGGGCGGCGGCTCGTCGCCTTCGCTCAATCGGCGGAACGTGAGTGTGAAATCGGCCTTGCCGCGCTGCATGGTATCGAGCAGCCCGTTGATCAGCGCGGCGTCTTCCGGCTCGTCGGTCGTCAGGCCGAGCTTGCGGCGCAGGCCGGCGGTCAACGCGGTCTGGAAATGGCCCTCGAAGCCGTCGAGCACCTGCTGCGCCAGCTGGATCGCCTCGTCCTGATCCTCAGAAAGCAGCGGCAGCAGCGCCTCGGCCAGCCGCGTCAGGTTCCAGCGCGCGATCGGCGGCTGGTTGGCATAGGCGTAGCGACCATATTCGTCGATCGCGCTGAACACGGTGGCGGGATCATAGGCGTCCATGAAGGCGCAGGGTCCATAGTCGAGCGTCTCGGCGGCGATCGACATATTGTCGGTGTTCATCACGCCGTGGATGAAGCCGATCTGCATCCAGCGTGCGACGAGCTTCGCCTGTGCCTCGACGACCGCGCCGAGCAGGCCAAGGCAGGGCGCTTCGCTGCCGGCGAGTTCCGGATAGTGCCGTGTGATGACGTGGTCGGCGAGCAGGCGCAGACCTTCGATGTCGCGTCGCGCCGCGAAGAACTGGAATGTGCCGATCCGGATATGGCTGGAGGCGATGCGGGTCAGCACCGCGCCCGGCAGCAGCGTCTCGCGCCTCACGGTCTCGCCCGTCGTGACGGCGGCCAGCGCCCGGGTCGTCGGTATGCCCAGCGCCGCCATCGCCTCGCTGACGATATACTCGCGCAGCACCGGCCCCAAAGCCGCCCGCCCGTCGCCCCGGCGCGAGAACGGCGTCGGCCCCGAGCCCTTGAGCTGGATGTCGCGGCGACGGCCCACGCGATCGACGACCTCTCCGAGCAGGATGGCGCGGCCGTCGCCGAGCTGCGGGCTGAACCCGCCGAACTGGTGCCCGGCATAGGCGGTGGCGATCGGCTGCGATCCCTGCGCGATCTGATTGCCGGCGAGCATCGCGACCCCGTCAGGGCTCGCCAGCCAGAGCGGATCGAGCCCCAGCTCCGCCGCCAGCTGCAAGTTCAGCCGGACAAGGCGCGGCGATCCGACAGGGCCGGGGTTCACCCTTGCGAAAAAGCGCTCGGGCAGGCGGGCATAGGAGTTGTCGAAGGGCAGTGCGGTCATCGCCTGTAGATATACGCTGAAATCGCGCCGGCAACTCGCCATTGCTTGAAAGCGGTCCGTGCTATCTGGCGGACGGCGCAAAAGTGATCTTCAGCCCATCGGCAGCGGCAGCAGCCCCGGCTCCTTCAGCGTGTCGAGCGCGATCTCGGACCTGACCCGGGCGACGCTTTCATGCGGCATCAGGATCTCGTTGACGAAGCGGGAGAGCTCCTTGAGGTCGCCGACCGCGACCTTCAGCAGATAATCGGCCTCGCCGGTCAGCGCATGCGCCTCGAGGATCGCCGGCGTCAGCCTGACCAGATCGCGGAAGCGGCGCGCATTGTCGCGGGAATGCGTGTCGAGTGCGACATGGATGAAGACGGTGACGCCGAGCCCGATGGCGGAGGGCTCGATCAGCGCGCGATAGCCGCGGATGGTGCCGTCCTGTTCGAGCTTCTGCCGCCGGCGCGAGATCTGGCTCGCCGACAGGCCGACCTTCTCGGCGAGCGCGCCATTGGTCAGCGAGGCGTCCTGCTGGAGCGCGTCGAGCAAGCGCCAGTCGAAGGAGTCGAGATTAACAGAAGTTTGCATGGAGCGAGGCCAATCTGCATGGTTCGTGCGGAATTGACCGCTGTTAGCGCGATTTTGCAAGCTTCATGTTCGTTAAATGCGCGACTATGACGATCTCAGATTTCAGGGAGAACGCTCATGGGTCCGTTTCCGTTCGACGCCGCGCCACCCGCCATTTCCGAGGCCAACCCGATGGGCACGGATGGTTTCGAGTTCGTCGAATACGCCCATCCCGAGCCGGAGAAGCTCGGTGCGCTGTTCGAGACCATGGGTTTCACCCGCGTCGCGCAACACCGCTCGAAGAAGGTGACGCTGTACCGCCAGGGCGACGTCAACTTCGTCGTCAACGCCGAACCCGATTCCTTCGCCCAGGGTTTTGCAGCCGAGCACGGCCCTTGCGCCTGCGCCATGGCGTTTCGCGTGGTCGACGCGAAGCAGGCTTTCGAGCGTGCCGTGTCGCTCGGCGCTGAGTCCTATGAGAGCAAGGTCGGGCCGGGCGAGCTTGCGATCCCGGCCGTCAGGGGCATCGGCGGCTCGATCCTATATTTCGTCGATCGTTATGGCGACAAGGGCACGATCTGGGATGTCGATTTCGCCTGGACGGGCGAGAGCGATCCCCATCCCGAGCAGGCCGGGATGTACTATCTCGATCACCTCACCCACAACGTCATGCGCGGGCGCATGGATCATTGGGCCGGCTGGTACGGCAAGCTGTTCAATTTCCGCGAGATCCGCTTCTTCAATATCGAGGGCAAGCTGACCGGGCTGATCTCGCGCGCGCTGACCTCGCCCTGCGGCAAGATCCGCATCCCGATCAACGAGTCGCTCGACGACAAGAGCCAGATCGAGGAGTACCTGCGCCAGTACAAGGGCGAGGGCATCCAGCATGTCGCGCTCGGCGCACGCGACATCTATGCGTCGGTCGAACGCCTGCGCGCCAACAAGCTGCCCTTCATGCCGGCTCCGCCTGCGACCTATTACGAGAAGGTCGATGCACGTGTGCCGGGCCATGGCGAGCCGGTCGAACGTCTCAAGGCCAACGGCATCCTGATCGACGGCGAGGGCGCGGTCGCGCTCGGCGACAAGGAAGGCCGGATGAGCAAGGTGCTGCTGCAGATCTTCTCGGGCACGGTGCTCGGACCGATCTTCTTCGAGTTCATCCAGCGCAAGGGCGATGACGGCTTCGGCGAGGGCAATTTCCGGGCGCTGTTTGAATCGATCGAGGAAGATCAAATCCGGCGCGGCGTGCTGAGCGTCGAGGCAGCCGAATAGGCGTTCTCGCCTGCTTGTCGGTCTTTCAAAATGGGCGTAGCCCTTGGCTGACGCGCCGGAACAGGCGCGCAGCTTCGAGGGATACGGCCATGACGACGGCGACCGCTGACACCCTGCGTGGCCATCAAGGCCCTTGGTGGACCCATCTCTACGTTCAGGTTTTGACAGCCATCGCGATCGGCGTCCTGCTCGGACATTTCTACCCCGCCACCGGCGAGGCGATGAAGCCGCTCGGCGACGCCTTCATCAAGGCGATCAAGATGCTGATCGCGCCGATCATCTTCCTCACCGTCGTCCATGGCGTCGCCTCGATGGACGACATGAAGAAGGTCGGGCGCGTCGGTATCAAGGCGCTGCTGTATTTCGAGCTGGTCACGACGCTGGCGCTGATCATCGGCCTCGTCGTGATCAACCTGTGGAAGCCCGGCGTCGGCATGAACGTCGATCCCGGAACGATCAACACCTCCAGCATCGCAGCCTTCACCGCCAAGGCGAAGGACCAGAGCACGATCGCCTTCCTGATGGCGATCATTCCCGACACGGTGGTCGGAGCCTTCGCCAATGGCGAGATCCTGCAGGTGCTGTTTATCGCGCTGCTCTTCGCCTTCGGCCTGCAGATGATCGGCGCCCGCGGCAAGGCGGTGCTGCATTTCATCGACGACATCGCCCAGGTCTTCTTCAAGATCGTCGGCATCGTGATGAAGGCTGCGCCGATCGGCGCCTTCGGGGCGATGGCCTTCACCATCGGCAAGTTCGGCGTCGCGACCCTGTTCTCGCTGGCGTCCTTCATGGCGGCCTTCTACACGACCTGCCTTCTGTTCATCTTCCTGGTGCTGGGCACGATCGCGCGGCTGCACGGCTTCTCGATCCTGAAGTTCATCGCCTACATCAAGGAAGAACTGCTGATCGTGCTCGGCACCTCGTCGTCGGAGAGCGTGCTGCCACGCATGATCGCCAAGATGAGCCATCTCGGCTGCAAGGAGAGCGTCGTCGGCCTGGTCATCCCGACCGGCTATTCCTTCAATCTCGACGGCACCTGCATCTACCTGACCATGGCCGCGATCTTCCTGGCGCAGGCGACCAATACCGACCTCTCGCTGTCGCAGGAGATTGGCATCATCGCCGTGCTGCTGCTGACCTCGAAGGGCGCGGCCGGCGTCACCGGCTCCGGTTTCATCGTGCTCGCGGCGACGCTGGCCTCGGTCGGCACCATTCCCGTCGCCTCGATCGCGCTGATCCTCGGCATCGACCGCTTCATGTCCGAGGCGCGCGCGCTGACCAACCTGATCGGCAATGGCGTCGCCACCGTCGTCGTCTCGAAATGGGAGAATTCGCTCGACGAGAGCCGGATGCAAGCGATCCTGAACAAGGAAACCGGCTTCGATAACGTTGGCGAGCCGGCGCGGACGGCGGTCTGAGGGGCTCGTCTACGGGGCGAGTTTCTTCAGCAGCAGCGGCGCGCCGACCGCCGGGTCCTTGCGCCACTGGCCGTTCTCGAAGACGAGATCGACGCCATGGCCCTTGCGGGCGACCAGCGTCAGCCGGCCCGCCTGATAGCGCCAGCCGGCTGGATCGAAGATCGTTAGCCCCGTATCCGGGCAAAGGCCCTCGAAGGCGGCCGGGGCGCGGCCGTCAGCCGCGACCGGGCCGGGCGAGAGCGTGATCTTGCAGGCCTCCCGGTTCTGCTGGCGCATCATGGCATAGCGACCGGGCAGCGTTTCGGGCGTCGGTGCGCGCGAGGGATCGATCGCAGTGGGGCGCTGGGCCGTCTGCGACGCGATCTCGGCGGGGCTGGACGGGGCGCGGCGTGCGGAGCGCGGATAACCCTTCGGGTCGAGCGTATATTGCTGCCCGTCCGCCGTCTTGCCCTGCAGGCCCTTTTCCGTGCCTGCCGAGGCGAACTCGATCACCGGCTTGCCGAGCGCGTCGTTGAGCCGTGGCAGACCTGATGGCGTGGCGCTCCAGGAGACGACCTGGTGCAGAACCGGCAAGGCGCGCCGGCAGATCGCGGGATAGCGCAACTGCCGGCCGTTCGGAATTTCATCGGCGGCGAAGGTGATGGTGCATTTGCGCGGTTGGCCAACCATCTCGAAATCCCAAGCGCCGATCACCGGGCGAACGGCGTCCGGCGCCCTGTCGGCTCCGCGCGGAAGCGGCGGCGTAGCCTGGGCGTGGGCAGTACTCACCAAAGCGACAAGCCCCGCCGCGAGGAGCGGCAGGCCGAGCGCAGCGCGCGCCATCGTCAGGCTTTTGTCCATGGCGTCTCCGGCACGGGCGTGAGCGGGCCCTTGCCATCGAACCATGAAAACAGGTTGTCGACCAGAAGTTGGCCCATCTGCTCGCGGGTATGGACCGAGGCCGAGCCGACATGCGGCAGCAGCACGATATGATCCATCGCGATCAGTTCGGCGGGCACGCGCGGTTCGTCCTCGAAGACGTCTAGCCCGGCCGACAGGATGGTCCTGGCTTTCAGCGCCTCGATCAGCGCCTGCTCGTCGATGACGGTGCCGCGCCCGACATTGACGACGATGCCGTTGGGGCCGAGCGCCTTGAAGACCTCGGCATTGATCATGTGATGGGTCGAGGCTCCGCCCGGCGCGACCGAGACCAGCGTGTCGACATCGGCTGCCATCTCGACCAGCGAGGGATAGTAGCGATAGGCCACATCAGCCTGACGCGAACGGCCGTGATAGGCGATCGGCACGCCGAAGGCCTCGAGCCGGTGCGCGACCGCCTTACCGATGCGACCCAGGCCGACGATACCGATCTTGCGCTTGCGCAGCGAGGTTGTCAGCGGATAGGCGCTCTTGAGCCATTTGCCTTCGCGCAGATAGCGATCGACCTGCGGCAATTGCCGGATCGTCGCGAGCAGCAAACCGATGGTCAGGTCGGCGACCTCGTCGGAGAGCACATCGGGCGTGTTGGAGACGACGATGCCGCGCTTGCCGGCTTCGGCGGCATCGACATTGTCGTAGCCGACGCCGAAATTGGCGATCATCTCCAGCTTGGGCAGCGCATCGAACAGCGCGCCATCGGTCTTCATGTGGCCGCCGCCGCCGGCGATGCCGCGGACGCGGTCGGCGACCTCGCGCAGCATGGCGGGGCGATCCTCCGCCTTCCAGAGTTCATGGACGGTGAAGCGCGCTCTCAGCTGGTCGGTGGCATAGGCCATCAGCGGGCCGGTCATGATGATCTCTGTGGCGTTGGGCCGGGTCATGGCGTGCGCTTCCATATGCTTGGGTCGGTCGGACGAAGGCTTGATTCCGCAAATCTGAATCGATTAAATAGTCGTCGATGTGCATGCGAGGCCGACGGCCCCGTGGATCATATCTACACAGCTCGCGGTGCCGGAAAAGCTCCGATGGGCGCATATGTAGTATGATTTATTCACGCAATTCTCTGGGTTTGCGCTCCTGATGCCGGCTCAAGAAAGGCCAGCGTCGAGTTCAGTGCGTCGATCACGAGCGCGGTCATGCGCGAAGCCGCGAGGTCCCCGTCGCGCTGGATGATCGCGTCGAGCACCCGCTCATGGTCGACCAGCGACTCCACGAAATAGTTGCGGTCGTCGGCCGCCTTGAGCAGCAGCGTCCACTGGATGGCCGCGGTGACGACGCTGGTCAGGCATTGCAGCGCGGAGTTCTGGGTCGCCGTGAAGATGGCCTCGTGAAAGGCGAGATCCGCCCGGATCGTCACCTCGGCATAGGGCGGGTTGCCGGTCATGCCGCGATAGGCTGCCTCGATACGCGCAAGGTCGGCGGGCGAGCGGCGGATCGCGGCCAGGCGCGCCGCGCTGGGCTCGACGAAACGGCGCAACTCAAAGAGATCGCGGATGAATTTCTCGTTCGGGTCGGCCTCGAAATGCCAGGACAGCACATCGGGATCGAGCAGGTTCCAGTTGTCGCGCTGGGCGACGCGGGTGCCGCTTTTCGGCCTGGATTCGACCAGCCCCTTGGCGGTCAGAACCTTGACGGCCTCGCGGTACGCCGTGCGCGAGACCGAGATCTCAGAGCGCAGGGCGTCTTCGTTGGGCAGGATTTCGCCGGCGCGGTAGGTGCCCGAGATGATCGCGACAGCGAGCTTCTGCGCCACCTGCCCGAAAAGGCGGTCGGCGTTCAGCGTCGTCGGTCGCGAGAAATCGCGCACCCTCATCGTCCCGGAGCTCCTCCTCGCCAGCAGCAAAAACACCGAGGCAAGAGCCCGTTTTTGCTGCGTGTCCGGCGCTTGACACGCTCATGCATATCGTATGACTTTATCGCAGATGTGAACGGACGCAACAGGCCCCGGCCTGGATTGCGTTCGTTGTCATCGGTCGGTCACAAGAAGCCGATCAAGCGATGGTGTGGAAGCGCGCAATGGCGCGGTCACCGCATCCGTGAGGAAACGAAGAAGACCAGGGGAAGGCTCAAAGATGGCCTCAGTCCAGATCGCTGACGTGCGCAAGGCCTATGGCTCGACGCAGGTCATCCATGGCGTCGACATCGACATCGGCGATGGCGAATTCGTCATCCTCGTCGGCCCGTCGGGCTGCGGCAAGTCGACCCTGCTGCGCATGATCGCCGGCCTTGAGAACATCTCCGGGGGCGAAATCCGCATCGGTCCGCGCGTCGTCAACGACGTGCCGCCCAAAGAGCGCGACATCGCGATGGTGTTCCAGAACTACGCGCTCTATCCGCACATGACGGTGGCCGACAACATGGCCTTCTCGATGAAGCTCCGGAAGGCGCCCAAGGCCGAGATCGACGAGCGCGTCGGCAAGGCGGCGGGTATCCTGGGTCTCGAGAAACTGCTCGACCGGTTTCCCCGCCAGCTCTCGGGCGGACAGCGCCAGCGCGTCGCCATGGGCCGCGCCATCGTGCGCGATCCGCAGGTCTTCCTGTTCGACGAGCCGCTCTCCAACCTCGACGCCAAGCTGCGCGTGCAGATGCGCACCGAGATCAAGGAACTGCACCAGCGCCTGAAGACCACGACGGTCTACGTCACCCACGACCAGATCGAGGCCATGACCATGGCCGACAAGATCGTGGTGATGCATGACGGCATCGTCGAGCAGATGGGCGCGCCGCTCGATCTCTACGACCGGCCCAACAACCTGTTCGTGGCGGCCTTTATCGGCTCGCCCTCGATGAACCTGCTCAAGGGCACGATCACGGCCGGCGGCTTCGAGACCGAAGGTGGCGTGGTCTGGCCGATCGGCACGCATCCGGCGGGTTCGAACGGCAAGGCGGCCGTGTTCGGCATCCGCCCCGAGCATATCCAGCTCGACCCGAACGGTCTGAAGGCCGAGGTCGTGGTGATCGAGCCGATGGGGTCCGAGACCCAGGTCATCGTGCGTTGCGGCGGCCAGAACCTGACCTGCGTCTTCCGCGAGCGCATCACCGCCAAGCCCGGCGAAACCATCACGATCACGCCCGATACCGCCGTCACGCATCTGTTCGACGCCGCCACCGGCAAGCGCATCGACTGAGGCGCGTCCGGCCGTGCCGGCACGGCGGGCGCTGCTACCAAGATCAAGGCCTGCCCCGCCGCCTGGCGCGGCAGGCCGAAAGCCTAACCGGACAATCCGGTTCAATACGGCCGCCAAGAGCCGCTCGATCAATCCCAGGGAGAAAACAGATGAATTTCGACCGCAGATCATTGCTCAAGGGTGGCGCTGCGCTCGGCCTCGGGGCCGGCACGAACCTGCTCGACTATGCCAAGGCCTGGGCCCAGGCCGCGCCGTTCAAGGCCGAGCCCAACGCCAAGATCAACCTGATGCGCTGGAAGCGCTTCGTCGAAGCCGAAGACGTCGAGTTCATGAAGATCGTCGGCGCCTTCGAGAAGGCGACCGGCGCGAAGATCACCATCACCAACGAATCCTACGACGATCTGCAGCCCAAGGCGTCGGTCGTGGCCAATACCGGCCAGGGCCTCGACATGGTCTGGGGTCTGTATTCGCTGCCCCACCTGTTGTCGAACAAGTGCCTGGACGTCACGGATGTCGCCAACTACCTCGGCAAGGCCCATGGCGGCTGGTTCCCGGCAGCCGAAAAGTACGGCAAGTCCGGCAACAAATGGATCGCCATTCCGGTCGCGACCACCGGCGCGCTGATGAACTATCGCATCACGGCGACGGAGAAGGCAGGCTTCAAGGAATTCCCCAAGGACACAGCCGGATTCCTTGAGCTCTGCAAGGCCTTGAAGGCCAACAACACGCCCGCCGGCATGGCCTTCGGCCACGCCTCGGGCGACGCCAATGGCTGGCTGCACTGGCTGCTCTGGACTTTCGGAGGCAACCTGGTCGACGAGAAGGACAAGGTCGTCATCAACTCGCCCGAGACGGCCAAGGCGCTGGAATACGGCAAGCAGCTCTACGAGACTTTCGTTCCCGGCACCGCGTCCTGGAACGATTCGTCGAACAACAAGGCGTTCCTCGCCGGGGAGCTCTACTGCACCAACAACGGCATCTCGATCTATGTCACGGCGAAGGGTGCGAACTCCGATATCGCCAAGGACATGAACCACGCCTATATGCCGGTCGGCCCCGTCGGCAAGCCGACCGAGCTGCATCTGACCTTCCCGGTTCTGACCTTCAACTTCACCAAGTTCCCCAATGCCTGCAAGGCGTTCACCGCCTTCATGATGGATGCGGCGCAGTTCAATCCGTGGATCGGCGCAGCGCAGGGCTACCTGTCGCACTTCCTCGGCGAGTACGACTCCAACCCGGTCTGGACTGCCGATCCCAAGACGACGCCTTATCGCGACGTTTCCAAGCGTACGCTGACGCCGGCAGGCCTCGGCACCCTCGGCGAGAAGGCTGCGGCTGCCGTTGCCGACTTCATCGTCGTCGACATGTTCGCGAACTACGTCACGGGCCGCGAGGATGTGAAGGGCGCAATCGCCGGAGCCGAGCGTCAGGCGAAGCGCATCTATCGCTGACCATCATCGTCGCGACGGCCCGCCATGGCGGGCCGTCGCTGCCTTTGCAGGCGTGTCAGTGCGACTTCGTCCGCAGCGACGCCGGAGATATGATGACGAATTCAGCAATCGATTTGGCCGCCCCCGTTGCACGCGGCTCGAGAGAGCGGACACCGTGGCAACGCCTGCGTTCCAGCCGCAACTGGCTGGGGTTCTGGTACATGGTGCCTGCTGCGGGCATCCTGCTGCTCTTTCTCGCCTACCCGCTGGGGCTGGGCGTGTGGCTGTCCTTCACCGACACCAAGATCGGGCGAGCGGGTGAGTTCATCGGGCTCGAGAACTACGAATGGCTGTCGGACGACAAGGTCTTCTGGACCTCGGTTTTCAACACGCTGCTCTACACGGTGGTCGCCAGTGCCGCGAAGTTCGTGATCGGGCTCTATCTGGCGCTGCTGCTTAACAAGCACCTGCCGTTCAAGGCGCTGATCCGTGCCGCGATCCTGATCCCCTTCATCGTGCCGACTGTGCTCTCGGCGATCGCGTTCTGGTGGATTTATGATTCGCAGTTTTCGATCGTGTCCTGGTCGTTCCGGAAGTTGGGCTGGATCACAGGCAATATCGACTTCCTCGGCGACCCTTGGAATGCGCGCTGGTCGACCATCTTCGCCAATGTCTGGCGCGGGGTGCCCTTTATCGCGATCACGCTGCTGGCCGGACTGCAGACGGTGTCTCCGTCGCTTTACGAGGCGGCCACGCTCGACGGTGCGACACCCTGGCAGCGCTTCCGCCACATCACCTATCCGCTGCTGACACCGATCATCGCGGTGGTGATGACCTTCTCGGTGCTGTTTACCTTCACCGATTTCCAGCTGATCTGGGCGCTGACCCGCGGTGGGCCGGTCAATGCCACGCATCTGATGGCGACGCTGTCCTATCAGCGCGCGATCATCGCCGGCCAACTCGGCGAGGGTGCGGCGATCTCGACCGCAATGATCCCGTTCCTGCTCGCGGCGATCGGCATCGCCTGGTACGGGCTCCAGACACGCAAATGGCAGCAGGGCGGCAGCAATGACTAGCATCGGCCCGAAAAGTGGTTGCCGGTTTTCGGAGCAAGCCGATGCAAAGCGCTGAAACCATCGACGCCGGCGCCGGGCGCGCCGCCACCCAAGATCACAGCGAGGGCATGGCCTATCTGGAGACGCTGCCGCGACGCGTCGTCACGACCTATATACCGCTGTTCCTGATCCTGATCGTGCTGCTGTTCCCGTTCTACTGGATGGCGCTGACGGCGATAAAACCCGATAATCAGCTCATCGACATGGAGCGGGTCAGTCCGTTCTGGACCTGGCAGCCGACCTTCAAGCACATCCACAAGCTGCTGTTCGAGAGCGACTATCCGCGCTGGCTCTGGAACACGATGTTCATCGCGACCTGCGCGACTTTCATCTCGCTGGTCGCCAGCGTGCTTGCGGCCTACGCGATCGTGCGCCTGCGCTTCAAGGGTGCGCAGACCGTTGGCGCACTGATCTTCCTGGCCTATCTCGTACCGCCCTCGATCCTGTTCATCCCGCTGGCGACGGTGATCTACAGCGTCGGCCTGTTCGACTCGCCGCTGGCGCTGATCCTGGTCTATCCGACGATCCTGATCCCGTTCTCGACCTGGTTGCTGATGGGATACTTCAAGACGATCCCGTTCGAGCTCGAGGAATGCGCTCTGATCGACGGCGCGACGCGCTGGCAGATCCTGACCAAGATCGTCCTGCCGCTGGCGATCCCCGGTCTGATCTCGGCCTTCATATTTTCCTTCACCCTGTGCTGGAACGAGTTCATCTACGCGCTGACCTTCCTGTCCTCGACGCAGAACAAGACGGTGCCGGTCGCGATCGTGAACGAGTTCGTCGACGGCGACATCTATCGCTGGGGTTCGCTGATGGCCGGCGCGCTGGCAGGCTCGCTGCCGCTCGTCATCCTCTACGCCTTCTTCGTCGAGCACTACGTGTCGGCGATGACCGGGGCGGTGAAGGAGTAATCAGCTCCGGTCTGGATCCGCCCGTCATCATGGCCTCTCCGTCATCCTGGCCGGAGCAAAGCGGAGTGCCGGGACCCATCATAGAGTGCCGTCGAGCCCTATGATGGATCCCGGATCGACGCGGCTTCGCCGCTTGTCCAGGATGACGGCCGTGCTGAAAGAGACTCGCTGAATGTCGATCACATCCATCGCCTTCGTCGGCCTCGGCGCAATGGGCGCGCCGATGGCCGAGAATCTGGTCAAGCGCCAGTTCCGCGTGACCGGCTTCGACATGCGCGAAAGCGCGCGCGAGGCGCTGGTCGCCGTCGGTGGCCACGGAGCGGCCAGCGCGGCCGAAGCCGCGGTCGGGGCTGAAGCGCTCGTGCTGATGGTGGTCAATGCGGCCCAGGCGCGCTCGGTGCTGTTCGAGGCCGGTGCGCTCGATGCTCTCGCGCCCGGCGCCGTCATCATGCTGATGGCGACCTGCCCCCCCGGCGAGGTCGAGGCGATCGCCGCCGAGGTGGTGAAAAGCGGCCGGCATTTCGTCGATTCGCCGGTGTCGGGCGGCGTCGTCGGGGCGCGTGCGGCAACACTGACCATCATGGTCGGCGCGCCCGATGACAGTTTCTCGCTCGCCAAGCCCGTGCTCGACACGATGGGCGACAAGGTCTTCCATGTCGGCAAGAGGGCCGGGCAGGGTGCGGTGGTGAAGACGGTCAACCAGCTGCTCTGCGGCGTCCATATCGCGGCAGCCGCCGAGGCGCTTTCGTTGGCGGAGAAGGCCGGCGTCGACGGGCGCGTGCTATTCGAGATCATGGGTGGCTCGGCCGCTTCATCCTGGATGCTCAGGGATCGCGGCCCGCGCATGCATGAGCCTGATCCGGCGGTGACCAGCGCGGTCGACATCTTCGTCAAGGATCTGAGCATCGTGCTCGATGCCGGGCGCGCTGCGAAGACCGCGCTGCCGCTGGCCGCGGCGGCCCACCAGATGTTCCTCGCGACGTCTGGACTCGGCCATGGCGCGCGCGACGATTCGCAGGTGGTGCGGGCCTACCGCGCTTTGAACGCCAAGCCCGCGAATGACCCGTGAGCGTTTCCTAGTTGCGCGGCGGGGCGGTCGTCGCGCGGATCACCAGCTCGGGCGTCAGCATCAGCCGCCGGACCGGCGCATGGGGATCGGCGATGCGCTTCAGCAGGAACTCGGCGGATTTCCGGCCCATCTCCTCCTGGAAGTTCTTGATCGTGGTCAGGGCCGGATACCATTGCGCCGCTTCCTGAACATCGTCGCAGCCGACGAGCGAGAAATCGACGCCGGCCTCCAGCCCGCGATGGCGCAGGCCGAGCATCGCGCCGAAGGCGGTCAGGTCGTTGAAGCAGATCGCGGCCGTCGGCGGGTCCGGCGCATCGAGCACCGCCTGGACGCCCTTCAGGCCGTTCTCGCGCGTGCCATAGGCGGAATGGACGATGGCGGGGTCGAGCGGCATGTCGTGGCGCGCCAGCGTCTCGCAATAGCCGGCATAGCGCTTGCGCCCGGTCGAGATCAGCTGGCTTTCGCCGAGGAAGGCGATCCGGCGATGGCCGAGCGCGATCAGATGCTCCATCGCCAGAAGCGTGCCCTGACGATCGTCGGAGCCGACGAAATCGAGGTCGAGCCCGGGAATCTCGCGCGACAGCTGGACCAGCGGCACGCCTGCGGCGATCAGATGGCCAAAGGTCTCCTTCACACTGCCGCCGGCCGCGCAGATGATCATGCCGTCGGGCCGGTACTCCTTCAGCGTGTTCAGCACCCGGTCCTGCCGCTCGAGATTCTCGGCATAGGTGCCCAGCAGGATCGAACGGCCATGGGCTGCGGCGGTCTCCTCGATCGCGGCGAGCAACTCGGCGAAATACGGGTTGGTGATGTCGTGGAAGCCGACGCCGAGGATGTTGGTGCGGTCGGTCCGCAGCGAGGCGGCGCTGCGGTTGTAGCTGTAGCCCATCTCGCGGGCGACCTGCTGAACCCTGACGCGGGTCGCCTCGGCCACCAGCGCCGAGTCGCGCAGGGCAAGCGACACGGTGGCGGTCGAAACGCGGAGATGGTCCGCGATGATCTGCAGCGTGACCCGTCCGCGACCGCCGAGGCCTGCGAGAGCCGGGCCTTCCGTCGGCATTCCGGCTTCGGGCGGGGGCCCGCTGGTGGTCATGGCGCGCTTCTCCGGAAGCGGAATCAAGACCTTGCGAGCAGTCCGCGGCCCGGTCATTCCGTCACTCGACCCTAGTCAATCTCACAGAAACGGGAGAATTTGAAGATGAGCGCTAGCAAGGAGGCCGTCGGCTTCATCGGCGTCGGGCTGATGGGCCAGGGCATGGCCCAGAGCCTGCTCAACAAGGGCTTCACGTTGACCGTGATGGGGCATCGCAACCGCAAGCCGGTCGAGGTCCTGGTCGCGGCCGGTGCGAAGGAGGCGAAGACGCCCCGGGAGCTCGCAGCCAACGCCAGCATCATCTTCCTGTGCGTGACTGGTTCGGCGCAGGTCGAGGCTGTCGTGAACGGTCCCAACGGCATCATCGCGGGCGCGAAACCCGGCACCGTAATCGTCGACTGTTCGACCTCCGACCCCGGTTCGACCGTCAGGATCGCAGCCGAGCTGGAGGCCAGGGGCCTGCATCTGGCGGATGCGCCGCTCGGCGGCACGCCGGCTCAAGCCGCGCTCGGCCAGCTTTCGGCGATGGTCGGCGCAAGCCCTGAGGTGTTTGCCCGCATCAGGCCGGCCTGCGAGGCCTGGGCGCAGAAGGTGGTGCATCTCGGCCCGGTCGGCGATGGCCACAAGATGAAGCTTTTGAACAACTTCCTCTCGATGGGCTATGCGGCGATCTACGCGGAGGCGCTGACGCTGGCGCAGAAGATCGGCATCACCCCGCAGACCTTCGACAGCGTGCTGCGCGGCAGCCGGATGGATTGCGGCTTCTACCAGACCTTCTTCCAGTATGTGCTCGAGCGCGACCGCGACGCTCACAAGTTCACGCTGGTGAATGCGCTGAAGGATGTGCGCTATCTCGAAAGCGTTGCGAACGCGGCCGGCATGCCCAATCCGGTCGGCAACGCCGTGAAGAACGTGTTTGCGGCGGCCGTCGCCCAGGGCAAGGGCGACGATTATGTGCCGATGCTGTCGGACTTCGTCGCCGCGCAGAATAGCGTGTCGCTGACCGCGAAGGGCTGAGACCGCTCAGGCTCCTGCCAGGAGTTTCGCAAGACGCGCCGACAATCCGGTGCTGCCGACCGGCGGCGGCAAGGCGAGATCGCCGGCCGTAGGCTTGGCAGGCCTGTCGCGCATGGCCGCCAGCACCGCTGCGATGCCGGTCTCGACCGAGCAGAGCACGGGTATATCGACGAAGGGCTGGACGCGGGCGGCGAGACCGGCAAGGCCGGCTCCGCCGAGGATGACTGCGCCGGCGCCATCGCGCGCCGCCGTTGTCGCGCAGGCCTGTGCGAGCAGGGCGATCGAGCCGTCGGGATCGCGCGCGATATCGGCCCCGGTGGGGGCGACCGTCTCGACCGCCGCGAGGCGCTCGCCCAGTCCGAGCATGGCGACGAACTCGTGCAGGATCGGCCCCCAGCGCTCGCCGCCGGTGACGATCGAGAAGCGATCGGCCTTTTGCGCCGCGACCTTGCAGCTCGCCTCGGCCATGCCGATGACCGGCACCTCGGCCAGTTCCTTCAGCGCGAACAGTCCGGGATCGCCGAAGCAGGCGAGATAGACCGCATCGCATGCCCCGCCATGCTCGGCATAGGCCTCCAGCGCCGCATGGGCCGCGATCGCTCCGGCGCTGCGGCTGGCGATGTATTGCGCCCCGAAGCGGCCGGTGGCGGGGACGAGCGTGACACCGGCCGGGAGATGCGGCGTGACGACCCGGACGACCAGATCGGTCATCTCCGGCATCGTGTTGGGATTGATCAGGAGAATGCGCAAGACCGCTCCGGCTGTCGAAACCGGCTGTGGTGCCCCTGGCCGGGTCCACATTCGACTTCTAGACGTTTGATTTCGTTTTACTTTTTCGACGCGACATTCATTATCGGCCAACAAATAGGCCAACTTTTAGTTCGCCGGCCGCCGATGAAGACCTACGGTTGGCGGCGACTGAATGCCGCACCGAGACACCGCCATATTATTGTTTTCGAGATGGTGGCCGTCAATGAGGAACAGCGGCCCCGATCGTGGGTTGGCTCGTGACATAGTCACAGCAGGAACAAGCCATTGCCGCTACTCGTCCAACTCGCCGGCTTGTGGATCGCCCGCGATATCGCCGCAGGCAAATATCCGCCGAAGCTTGCAATACCGCTCTCCCTGCTGATCTCCCGCCTCGGCGCACCGGGCTTGCTCGCTGGCGTCGTGGGGTTGGCGCTGGACCGCTACAGCGACCTCAAGAAGGATGGCGCTAAACGTCGGCCCACGAGCCGGAGGAAGCCGAGGCGGCAAGCGAGCGCAAAGCGTTCTGCGTCGTAGCGCCTCATGCCAGTCTACTTCATCGACACCAACAACGGCGACACCGTCGCGATCGACGATGAAGGGTTTGAGTTTGCCGACGACGAGGCGGCCCGTACCGCAGTGCTGGCGGCTCTGCCCGACATGGCGAGGGATCATCTGCCTGGCAGGGACAATAGGACGTTCAAGGTGAGTGCCAGCCGCGCTGATGGGACACTCGTCTACACTGCGACTATGAAGGTGGACGGCTTTACGGCGCGTCGGCCAAATCACGGCTTAGGCCGGCCTAATCTCCCGTTCGGTGGACTTCGCCAACGCCGCCGTCGTCTAGGAGTCTGTTGAATAAAGGTGTAGCGCGGAGCCTGAGGCCTAGCCACTTGGCTCGACTGTCGCCGGATCGCCATCGCCCTGGCCATTGTTGACCTGCTTCCACACGATCCACTCCCGAAGCGGTGGCGGCGTCTGTCACATAATGCTCTTGTCGACCTCGCCACTCATCAACGCGTCGAACTGATCTGGACACAGGAAAGAGTTAGGAAGAGCGGCGCGGCCCAAGCCGGGCTCAGGCGGCGTCTGGCACAATCGCTAGCAGTCGTCATACATGATTGGTCACGCTCAGACGGCTCTCCGCCGGAGCTACCGTTAAAATTTCTGAATCATCGCCGATTGAGAACTTGCAACGAGTCGTAAGGCGCATAATCTCGCCATAATAGAATCAGTTTAACGTGCGGGGGGGGGCAATATGGAGTATAAAGAAAACAATCTTCTTGAGCTTACGGTCGAAATCGTTTCGGCCTTTGTCGGACGAAATAGTATCCCTCAGTCCGAACTTCCCGCTTTGATTGCGAGCATTTATTCGTCTCTTGGCGGCCTTGGAGCTTCGGAAGTCGTTGCGCCATCCGCGCCCCAAATTCCTGCGGTCTCGATCAAGCGTTCGATCACGCCGGAATACCTCATCTGTCTCGAAGATGGCAAACGGTTCAAGACACTCAAGCGCCACATCACGAGCAAGTACGGCCTGACGCCCGATCAGTATCGTGCCAAGTGGAACCTGCCCCCAGACTACCCGATGGTTGCGCCGGCCTATGCTGAGCGACGATCGGCACTCGCGTTGTCGAGCGGGCTTGGGCGTAAAACTGGAACGAAAATCACGAAGGGGAAGGCGCGCAAAGCGTCTTAACGCTGCAGCGTCGGACATGATTCTGATCTTACCTTGACGACAAGAGTCGATCTGACCGGGCAAAAATTTGGGCGCTGGAGTGTTGTCAGCTTCTCAAATAAACCGCCCGCAAATGCGACACTTTGGTTGGTCAGATGCGACTGCGGTGTTGAGAAGAAAATCCGAGCCAGCAGCCTAAAAGCTGGAACGAGTAAATCCTGCGGTTGCATAAAAAAAGATGCCGCTGCCGAAGGGGTTTTGCAGCGGCGTGCAGTGGCAGGACTTCTGCAACCGAAACCAAATACGCAAAATGGAAAAAATCTCGCTCCTGATACCGATGCCCGCGATAGAGATGGCGAGTGCCGCGCTGTTCGTTCATCCCATCAGCCAAGCCGCCCCTGTGATTTACGCCCATCGCGGGAATTGACATCGGGTTCCACCGCTCCAGTTCACGCTATGCGCTTAGCGACCAGCCCCCCCGGCGCGATGCGCTGCCGCCGGCTGAGGGATGTCGCGTCCTCAGCCGGCGGCTACCTCACGCTCGCGGTCGTCGTCTTCATCGTTGCCATGGCCGCTGAGCGGCGTGTTGCCAAACCCCGCTCGGCGCTCTCGCAAGCGGTTATTCGCTCGTCGCCGTGGTCTGGCTCGGCTTCGTCCATTCGCACTGGGCCGCCAGCGAAGTAGGGCTCCAGATCGTTATCGCCGTCGATCGCATCGACCACGCCGATCAGCGAGGCAATGACCGCGTCTAACCGCAATGCACGTTGCGGAGCAACATAGATCGCGCGACGGTGTCCAAGATATGGATAGGGGGAACCTAAACCCCAGCCTTTCGTTGCCGGCGACAAACATGGAATGGTCGCGATGAGTGAAGCCGAAGGTAGCGGTGGGGGCAATTCATTAGAAGCCAGCACCGCGCTTCTTGCGCGAGCAATTGAAGCTCTTGAGCCGCTGACGAACCATAGGGATTTGGTCCTTGAGCTGAAGCGGATTGCGGGGGGGACTCCGGATGCTTGGGCGCTCGACTGGCTCGGCGACGATGGGCCGCGCCGCAAGACGTTCGTTAGGAAAGAGCAAGCGTTGGGTTGGTTAGAGGACCGCAGAGGGGTCAACAGCGAGCTGGCTTCCGCCGTATTGCGTCCGCTTTTCGTTTTATGATAGCGGCAAATCGCCCAGGTTGGTCTGGCGACCCTCATTGCCATAAGGCCCGCTGGGGGGCGTTGTTCGGGCGGTCCCTTCTGGCAAATCATAGGGAGCCCACCCTGTGAAGGGTGGGCTCTGCTCGATTATTCGATGATCTGAACAATCTTGCGGGTTTTGGGTTCGACGAGAACCGTCTGATCATTGATGACGGTGTAACGGTACTCCGTCTTGCCGTATTTCGCCGGGACCTCGCGGTAGGTCACCGTGTCCGGGAGGGTAGCGCCGACGACAACCTTCTCCCTGTAAGGAACTGAGGTGACGTGCTGCTCTTTCACGTACGTCCGGAACTCGGTCTGATTGTCGGCGCTGATCCCCCCGACGATTGCGCCGCCGACAGCACCACCAACTCCGCCGACTGCAGCGCCGACCGGCCCGCCGACGATTGCACCACCTACTGCACCGGTGGCTGCCCCTGCAGCAGCACCGCCCGCTGCTCCCTGATTCGACTGAGCGAACGCTGTTGCCGGCACGAGGGCGAGAGCAGCGATAACGGCCAGATTCTTGATCATGGTTCATCTCCCTTTGTCATTTTGGCTATGAAACCCCAGCACAGGGAAAACATGCATCCCACTCAGTGGTTCCATGAATAACCGTTCATACTGAGTGAGTTAGCCTAACTAGCGAGGCTACGAACTCGGAACTTCTAAACGGCCACGGCGTATGATGGGCGTATAAAAAGAGTGGCCCCAGGAGAGTGTCATGATCTTTCAAATCGCGGCTATAATCGTGTCCCTTGGCTTAGGGATGGCAAACAGCGAGCCGGTCGTAGATCCAATTTACACTTGCCAGTTCAAGGCCGGGCGTATCGTGATTGAGAAGGCAAACGAAGCGGGAGAGGTTACAGTTGAAGTCGGAGGCACAGCTCGACAGTACGTCAAGCAAAGTCGGAAGCTGGTCCCGCGTGAGCAAAATCTCCCGTCGTTACTCTTTGACCCGGATCTAAAACAGTGGAAAATGCTGAACGAACTGGGCGAGCCGATAGAGAGTGTCGTGTGCACAGAGATGCCTCAGCTCAAGACGGGCTAATCTGGGCATAGGTCGCAAACGTCGTGGCGCTTAGTATGGAGCGGCTCCAACTGATCGTTGAGGTCGCCGGGCGTGAGCGGGGCCGCTTTAGCGCGCGACGGCGGCGGCGGTGAAATCCACGATGCTCATGCTTCGGACTCCAGCAGGCGGTGGGCATGATGGAAGACGGCGACAAGGCCGCGCGTCGCGTCATCGCCGTTTTTGTCGATCGGGCCGATCAGCTTGAGATGTTGGCCGTCCGCCTCCAGCATCGCGGACATGACCGCGAGCAGGCCTGCGCGAGTTGTCGGCGGGGTGCGGTATACCTCGGCAAGCGCCGCATAGGCCGGGCCATGTGTCAGCGCCGCCGCAGCGTCGCAGGTGTCGGGGTCTTCGATCGCGCACGCTGCCGTGTGGGCGTCCCAAAGGAGGCGCCAACGCTCGATCGCCGCGAAGACGGGATCGGCCTTCGCCCTGGCGAACGGGTTGGGTATGCGGGCGCGTGCGGAGATGCAGGCGGCGCTCATGACGCCAGCCCATCGGAAGCGAAGGCAAGGCGCTCGATTGCGGCGGCTAGCGCGTAGGCTTCATTGACACCGTATTCGGACAAGCTCTCGGAAGGCTTGGCAACGATGCCGCGAAGGGTCGGATCGAAGCGCCAGAGCATGACACGTGCCCACAAGGCGAGCCCGGCCAAGGTCGCGGGCTGCACGGCCATGATGCTGCTGGCCAGCGCCTCGGAGTGCGGCCAGAACGCCTCACATTTCATTTCAAGGGCGCTGGATTCTCCCGATCCATCTTGGGTCGCGAGGTAGCGCGTCCATAGCGCGTCCCCCTCGGTGATGATGCGTTCGAATTCCGCTCCGAGCTGGAGCAATTCGGCATCGGGCGAAGCCGACGCCACCGCGAGGGGGGGCGCAGCCGGCGACAAGGCCTGCAAGGGCGGTCGCGACGACGGCGCGGCGGGAACTGGTCTGCATGCTCTTGGCTCCTGTATGGGGATGAAGGACTGCGGCTCAGGCAGCCGGAAGCACGGCGCGGCAGGCTTCCGCCAGCGACGCGAGGCCGGTCTCGAAAAGGTTGTCATGCACGCGTTCCGGCTCGGCCATGAACTCGGCGAGCGCGCGGATGCCGGGCAGAGTCGTGGGCACGGTCTCGACGACGCGCACGAGGGCGGCGGTTGCGACATCGCTGGCGGTCTGAGCCTGCGCGTCCAGCAAATCGATGGCGTGCTGTGAGCGAACCTGTTCGACACGCTTGCGCTCGCCCTCCAGGGCGTCGCGAAAGCGCTGGCCAGCCTGCTGCATCTGCTCGACGTTCTCGGTCGCGGACGCGCCACGGTTGGGCAGCGTGTTCAGGAAATACGAGATTTCCTCGTTGGTCTTGAACGAGAACGGCACGCCGCAGATTTCGACATCGATGCGCGCGCCAAACAGGGCGTTCTCGGCTTTGCATGCGCTCTCGGCCTCGCCGTAGATCTCCAGCTTGGCGAGCCATTCCGCATCGACTCGATGCCAGTCGGCGATGGCGGCGAAGACCGGATCGCGAGCGGCGCTCGCGGCCAAACCGATCGAGACCGGCGCTGCAGCCGAGAGGGCAGCTGCCGAGGCCATGAAGGCGCGGCGGGTGGATTTGGGCAAGCCGGTAGCGGCTGCCGGAACGGGTGCGTTCGACATCGGGTCTCTCCAGTGGTGCGAGGGTCGGTCAGGCGTGAGCGGGAATGGCGTGTCCGGCAGGCCGGCTCAGGCGGGCGAAGTTGCCGCTGGTCTGGTCCGCTATGCGTTCGCAGAGGTCGCGAGCAATGGCAGCGAGGCCGTTGGCGCGGTCGATCTGCTTTGCCTCCTGCGGGCGAGCGTCACGGTCGCACTCCATGTCGCTGACGGTGTCGTGGAGCGCGTCGAGCAGGTGCCCGAGCTGCGTCACGTCGTGGATGATGTCGTTGAGGTCGTAGGTCATCGATCTGGCTCCCGAGAGGCTCAGCGGCTGGGGATGCGGCGGTTGCCGGGTTTGGGTTTGGCGGGCTGGCGCGCGAGGCGGGCGCACTCGGCCATCTCATCGGCGTACTCGATGCAACTCTCACAGATGGTCCGGCGCTTGTGCTGGATGCTGATGATCCGGCCGGTCCAGAACTGACTGGCCTGATCCTCATCGGACCCGCAGAACGAGCACACCATGCCGGGCAGCCGGGCGCTGATGCGCTGCGTCGGTGGCGGCGGAAAGCGCCAGAAGCTCACGACCGCGCCCCCGAGACAGTCGCGAGCGCGGCCTGCAGCCGATCGACGGCGGCAAAGTTCATGTGCTGCCGGTAGTGCTCGCCCTCGATTTCGGCGCGGATCGCATCGGCGTCGTGGCCGTAGCGAGAGGCGAGCGCGACGCTTTCGGCAGCGCGGGCGGCGAGGCTCGCCTGCACGGCGGCCATCGTCTCGGCAACGCGGCGCAGATGATCGGCCTCGCCCTTCGCTTCAGCCCATGCCTTGGACAGGCTGCGGGACAGGATGCGGTTGCGCTCAGCAGCGCCCTCGCGGCGAACGCGGCACAGCTCCAGAGCAAACCGGGCATGGTGGTAGGCGCGGCGCATGATGGCGACGCGGTCAAAGGTGATACTGCTGGTTGCCGTTTTCGAGACAAGAGACATTTTTCGCTCCGCTTGATAATTTATCAAGTGAGCTTGATATAGCCTCTACTCATATAGACGTCAACCGGGCTTGAGAAAAAAACAAGTACGCGTTATATCGGTATCATGATTCAGCCTTCGCAAATCCGTGGCGCACGCGCCATGACTGGCCTTACCCAAGCAGCATTGGCAGCTGCTGCGGGTATCTCAACGACGGCGCTCAACAACATTGAGCGGGGTGCGGCCGACCCAAAAGCGTCAACCCTCGGCGCGATAGAGAAAGCGCTTCGATCGGCGGGAATCGAATTCATCCCCGAAAACGGTGGAGGCGCTGGCGTCAGGCTGGCAAAGCGCGCTGACGGCACGAGCGGGGAGCATTGAAATGACTAGCGCGCTTAAGGTGCAAAGATCGAAGTCCGAGCATATCGACGGCGCTCAGTTTCGCTTCGGTCTCGAGGAGGTGCAGTTCACCGCTAAGAGGTTTGCCGAGTTGTTCTGCAATGGCCGCACCAAACGCGTTCACGAGTGGCTCGGCGACGAAGTCCCCGTCCCGATGTGGGTGCCTGCGCTCCTTGCGGCTATGCAGGTGCCAGAAGCCCGTACGCGCGCAATTGCGACAGCCGAACATCTTCGCGCAGCATATGTGGCGACAGAGCTGTCTGAGGAACAATTGAAAGCTGCGGCCGACAAAGTGCGCTCCCACGCGGCGACAGCTGTCGATCTCGCTCTGGTCGATGTCGATGCGACAAAGCAGGAGAAGGCCGAAAGGCGCGGTGCGCTGACGGACGAGCCCGCAGTTATCGCAAAGGCGCGAGACAAGGGCCAAGTAAGGAAACCACGATGATCTACGAACTCCGTATCTACCGCACTCTGCCTGGCCGCCTGCCTAACCTGCTTTCGCGCTTCGAGAACCACACGCTGCGGATATGGGAGCGGCAAGGCATCAGACAGGCCGGCTTCTGGACGACGCTGGTGGGCGAATCCAATTGTGACCTGACCTACCTACTTGCCTGGGAATCGTTGGCAGAGCGCGAGGCCAAATGGTCGGCGTTCGCCGCCGACCTAGAATGGGTCGCCGCGCGCACCGAGTCGGAAAAAGATGGGCCAATCGTCGCCAACATCAGCAGCCAGTTTCTGACGCCTACGGCCTTTTCGTCCGTCAGGTAGAGCTTTGCGGTTTTTCGCGACTGCAGGAGGTGGCCTAACGAAAAGGCCCCGGGGGTTTCCCCAGGGCCTGATACGTTGCCATGAGAGTCCGATCAGATGACCGGCGGCCTCATCCGGCCCGACGCAGTGGCATCGCGATCATAGGGATCGGCGTTTTCGTCGAAGCGCGACCAGCCGTCCTTTCGGTACTCGGCAGTGCGAGCAGTCCGATCGAGCGGTGTCGCGCCGTCGAGGATCGCCTCCACGTTCAACACTTGATCGGGCTCCGCACGGACAGAGACGACTGATCCGCCCCGACGGACAGTCTCGGCGTAATAATTCGCCTCGTCCTCATCGTGTCCTTCCTTGACAAACGAGCCGACCAGGCCGCCGGCCGCTGCGCCGGCGACTGCGCCGGCAGCTGTCGATGCCAGCCAGCCCGCCGCGACGACCGGGCCGATGCCCGGAATGGCCAGCATGCCCAAACCGGCAAGCAGGCCGGCTGCGCCACCGACCCCCGCGCCGATCCCTGCGCCTTCCTCGGCGTTGGTTTCGCCGTCGCCATTGCGGCCGACGATGCTGACGTTGCTGCTGGAAATGCCGGCTTCTTCCAGCCGCTCGACGGCCGAGCGGGCGGTTTCGTAGTCGCCGTAGGAACGGGTGATTGTGCGAGTCATGTTCGTCTCCAAAGGTCGTGGTGAGAGGGGCATCCGTCAGTTCTTGACGATGTTGCCGCGATAATCGACGGAGACGTTGACCGAAGCGCCGGCGTTGGTCGCCTTGCCCTTCCAGACGCCGTTGTCGTCCTTCTTGAGGTCCATCACGTTGGTGTAGCCGTTTGCTTCGAGACGGCTCTTCGCCTGTCCCTCGGTGAAGCTGTTAGCGCCCGGCAGCGGGGCGTTGGCGTCCGCCGGCGCGGGCGTCGGTGCCGGGGAGGTCGTGGCCGTCTGGGCCATGGCACCGAAGGAGGTCGCCGTGGCGATCAACGAAGCGATGATCAGCTTCTTCATGGTGGTCTCCTGAGGATATGCGGACTGTGCCGCGATGCCCAGGAAAACGGCGATTTGCTCGTCTAAGTTCCAAAATAAATCTCGCCGTCGTGAGCGGAACAGGAATGGTTCGTCGCCGATGGAACCGTAGGTGATTGCTTCTGTTCCTTCTGGAGAGCATGGAGGGAATCATGTCGAACGACCAACCGACCGGCGTGAAGCTGGACGCTCCTGCGCAGTACAGGACTCCGCAGCGCCCCGGGCAGTCAGGCGAAGCGGGTCAGAAGCTGAATGGCCCCAGCCCGCTGTCAAAGAACGCGACGGGTCCGCATCCGCCTTATGAGCCAGATGACCCCGAGGGCCTGGCGGCCGGCAAGCACTCCGGAGCAGGGGGGCCTGCGGACGCCCCCAAGACGCGCGAGACTGGTCTCATGGGCCCGAATTTCTCGATAATCGGCGGCAATTGAGACTGCCTTACGATCAGGCGAAGGAAGGAAAAGCCGATGCCCGCTTACAACGATTATCTCAAGAAGCCCGAGGACCGCGACGAAGCAAAGCTCGACGTGGCAAACGCTCAAGGTGGCCAAGTCTCCAAAGCCACGAACATTCATGACGAAGGCAGTGACGCCAACGATTCGAGCGATGGCCTGACGGAGTCGGAAGAGGCTGTGCGAAAGGCGGCTGAAGATGTCCCTGCCGGGCAATCGC
>NZ_JBFUCS010000012.1:0-181988 GCF_056405115.1 Allobosea sp. P2_A10
CCAAAATGACGACCGCGATGCTCGATCGGCTGACCCATCACTGCGACATCATCGAGACCGGCAACGAGAGCTGGCGCTTCAAAAACCGAGCCTGACAACGTCATCCTCCGTCGCGCACTGGACGCCGAAATCGCCCCGGCCGAGCAACCCCGACCAGCTCAGCCGGGGCGACATCGGCACGTCCGAGCAGGTCCCAAGGGGGCTGACATTCAACGCGATAAGAGGGCTGAGCTTCAACGCGATTTGACATCTTTTGAAGCCCTCGTGAAAGATTCGGTGATGCTGACGCTCAAACAAGCGAGTTCGCGTCGCCCTCATTCATGTATTCGTGAACTTGCTTGAGTTGATGAAGGATTTCGTCAAATGTAACTATGCGAACCCCGTGCGAATTTTTACGGTAGAGTTGAAAAGATCGCCGGTCCATCTTGTCTGACGGCATCGTTCCTGCCACCAAGATGCAATCGATGTCGAAGTCGTTGACCTCGTTTTCGCCGTGCCAGTCGTTATCGGTTCGCATTTGGTCAAAGCGACGCGCGAGTTCGTACTTTTGATTGAGGACCTGGACAATTGCGCCAGAAAGCTCCTTGTGTGGCCCCTTTGCGCTGTCTCGGTATGGTTTCAGCAGTGGCGTCTGAGGCTTTTTGATCTCGATGAGAGCAGCATTGTTGTTCAACGCGTTCTTGAATAAGAAGTCGGCGATATTCTCGCCCTTACCATCAATCCTTTTGCCGCCGACAAATGATTGCCCGTTCACGAATGTGATTGGATGGCCGAAGGCGAATGTTAGCAGGAACGGGTCGTTCTCGAAGAATTTCTGCCATTCCAGTTCGCTGCGAGCTTGAGCCATCATCTGCTCGAAGCGCTCGATCGCCACCTCCAGCCGGTTCTTCTGGATGGTTGAGACCAATTCCTCGGTGACCTTGGAATTCAATCTAGCGAGCTTCTCAGCGGATCGTGCCAAAGTCGAGACGAGTTCTTCTTGAATCGTCTCGTCCGCGAAGTCCTCATCGCTAAGAAAGCGTGTGAGCAAGTGCCGGATTTTCGCTTTGCCGAGTTTGAATTCTCTCGGTTTTAGGCCCTCATATTCTGCCAGGAGATTGTACGTAACGGTATCTTTGACTTGTGCTTCCGCAGCCTTTGCACGAGAATCGATGCGATTGATTTGAGTTACGATGTCCTGGTAAAGGCTCATAGGGATATGATACTCCCAATAATGCGGGAGATTGTTCCCAATATAGATCACTTTCTTCTGAGTTATGCTGTTTAGAGCCGAAACGATAAAACGGTAGCTCTGCTTAAATCCGAGGCCAAAATTCGCGTCTTTGACCATGCCACTTGGAAGTGACTCAAGCGCACTGAAAACGTCATCGCTGGTAACAATAGGTAGGCCGGTTGAGTGAAAATACAGACTTAGGTCTAGCGAAATTGCTTGGATATTCTTGTACTTTGGGTCGCAGATGCCCCCGATGCCAGGAAGTGTCTCGTGCGGCCGAATAAAAAAGCGCTTGTTTAGAAAGTCGATGCCCATCATTGGAATGGGCGCGACCAATGTGGTCGAAGGATCATACCCAGCCGCAGCGATCCGACCTTCGGAAGGCGTCACGTAAACGTCCCATGAGTTGGCACTCGGGTTTGGAACGATCTCGATGTTCGGGAGACCGATATCGGACTGGCCTGGAATTGCGCGAGCCATTTGCGTCCCCCTAGCCGTCGATGTCTATGCCGTGAATCTCGCGGACGCCCCAAGAGACCGCAGCGCGTTCTTGTTGTGTGACCGCGCTATCCAGCGTGGTCCACACCGTGATGCTCATGCCCGGCTCAAACCATTGTTTTTCGGCATGCCCATTTATGGATCGGCCGCCAGCAGTCACAACGACGTCCAGTCGGGTGATGATGGTCTTGTTGTTCTTATTCAGCCCATTGACCTCGAACAACGTGCATGGCTCAACGCCGCACCAACTGAATTTTCCGGTCGCGTCAATATCCACCTTTTTGGTCGTGCTGTACTTGGCCGCGCATACCTGCTTGGCGATGCCCTTCTGGACTAACCCGTCTTTCGAGGTGCTTTCAACGCACCTCGTGAACTTCTTGAAATCGGAGGCGAAGAGGTCTTCGGGGTTGCACCCACCTACGATGAAACTCAGAAGGGCTGCGCAGCCAAGATAAACGGGTCGCATCAATTTCATTTCCCACACGGGAACGCTTCCATGAATGCTTGGGTGACAGAGGCTGCAGCCGGTTGGTGAAGCTTCGCCGGATTGCGATTACCCCAGGCCACGTACACCTTGATCAGTTGGGTGAGGGTGGCTTGCGGGGGAACGCACGACATCAAGATGCTCTTGCCCTCAACGAACATGCCGGAAGCTTGCTGCATGGCTGACACGAAGCCCCAGCAGTAGATCGTCTCGAAGTCTCGCTCGAACTCGACGCTGTCACCCGTCAATTTGACCGAACGGTCGAGACGTTCACAACCATTGTGAAGCTGACCCGCTGTCCGGTTCGCCTTCGCGGCGGGGGACGCAAGCACGACAGCAAAGCTCGTTGCAACCGCGAGGTGGTAGACGGATTTTGGCGTCATCGGCGTCCGTGATCTCGCGAAAGTTGCGTCACCGTATCGTCTGCTCTTGGCGTAGCAAGCCCCGGCATCTTCATCCGCCGATGAATCCTGGGTGCAACCACAAGGCAGCCTCCCGTTTTAGTTGCGGTGAAGCGGGACAGGCGTGATGATTCGAGGTCGGACGGCGCGGCGACTCAAAGAGGAAACATGCCTATTTCAGTGGACTTCCTTCCGGTCGGTGACAGCAATGGCGATGCCATTGTCGTCAAGTACGGAGACGAGAACGGCTTCTACCTCCATGTCGTCGATGGCGGCTACACGGACATCGGCTTGGAGATGATCAGGCACATAGAGACTAGCTACGGCAAAAACGTAGTTATCGCCGATATGGTTTTGTCTCATGCGGATAACGATCACGCGAAGGGTCTCATTTCGGTTTTCCAGCGGTTCAATGTCTCCAGATTGTGGATGAACAGACCCTGGCTCTACGCTCAGGAAGTAATCCACCATTTCCATGGTGCGTGGACCATCGACGGGTGGATCAAGTACGTCCGGGGCAATCACGAATACCTTGTCGAACTTGAAGCTCTCGCCCGTGAGCGAGGCATGGAGCCACGGGAAGTTTTTCAAGGGGAGTGGATCGGGCCGTTCCTGGTACTTGCGCCTTCGCGGGCAAGATA
Source organism: Allobosea sp. P2_A10 (assembly GCF_056405115.1). Taxonomy (NCBI): domain Bacteria; kingdom Pseudomonadati; phylum Pseudomonadota; class Alphaproteobacteria; order Hyphomicrobiales; family Alloboseaceae; genus Allobosea; species Allobosea sp. P2_A10. Next base: position 3,238 of record NZ_JBFUCS010000012.1, read on the forward strand.
CGTCGCCTTGATCCCTGATCTCGATAAAACACCTCCTCCGTACAGGAGTGAGGGCGCGCTCGGTTCGCTTCTTGGATTGGGCAAGAGCGTGCTCGACAGAATCCAGGAGACGATCGGGGTTGAAACGCTCGATCCCGCCCCCCCGGCAACGTCTGCTTCCAATGAGTCGAGTGTGGTGCAGCTTGGAATGTATGGCGACAAGAAGGTGCTGTTGACAGCAGATGTGGGGCCTGCCGGTCTAATGGAAGCGGCTCAATTCGCACACGCGCACGGGCTCTTGGGCCGCCTGGATTTGATCCAGATTCCTCATCAAGGAAGTCGCCGAAACGTCACCCCCGCAGCCTTGAATGCGTGGCTCGGACAGCCCAACGGAGGTAGCGAGAGGCGAGGGGCGGCACTCGTCATGGTCGGTCGGAATAAAGCGGAACATCCCCGCAAGAAGGTCAAGAACGCGTTCTTGCGTCGGGGTTATGCAGTTTTCGTAGAGCGCAGCGCGACCTACATGTACTGGCCATATTCGGAGGCGCGCGGCGGCGTTCAGAAGGCCCCTGAGGCGTTCTCTGACAATGTCGAGGACGACTGATGGGTAAGGTCTTCGATACGTACACGCTCCGAGCGCGTTACTATCCAGCGCTTCTGGCGATAATGCCATCATTGGTCGCCCTCGCGATCCTGATCTCTTGGAGCAAATTCGGTCTGTCCAATCTTCTCGCCACGTTGGCGATCCCGGTCCTTGTCTTTACCGCAGCCGACACCGCTCGCCGGTTGGGAAAGCGCCTGGAGGCGGAGATGTTCGCGGAACGGACCAACAAGCCATCTGTGGTTATGCTCCGGTTCTCCGACACTGAGTTCGACCGCGAAACGAAGAGGCACTACCATGCATTTGTCGGCGCGAAGATTGGGCGCGAACCGCCCACAGAGAAGGGAGAGCGTGAAGACCCCGAAGGCGCGGATGTCTTCTACGAGCGTTGTGGAGCTTGGTTGCGTGAGAATACACGCAGCGCCACAAAATTCGCGATCCTCTTTTCCGAAAACGTGACCTACGGATTTCGGCGCAATCTTTTAGGTCTCAAGCCGTTCGCGCTTGGCCTGAACCTCGCGTTGATAATCGGAAGCGGGGCCTTGCTTTACTTCGACGGCGTGTGGTCTGAGTTTGACGACCAGAGCCGCCGCCTCGTCATCGTCATCGTGCTCGCAATGGTCCATAGCGCGTTCATGGTTTTCGGCGTGAGCGTCGAGAGTGTGACTGAGGCATCTCACACGTATTCCCGCCAACTCATCCTCTCGATCGAGGCGCTTGCAGGAGCGCCAAAAACGAAGCGCTTGGCGAAGGCCTCCAGTTAGAGGTGAACCGCCCTGAAGCGGACATCCCAGTCGTCAGGAATGGGCCAATCATTACGCGAAAGCGGTCAAAGTCCGCGCCAACTGCGGATTGAGCCGTACGACACCGTCAGATCGAAGCGTGAAATCGGCCGGATGAAACGTATGGATGCGAATGAAATTCATCATCGCGCGGTCGATCTTTGATCGCTCAGGCTCCATGATATCGAAAATGAAAGCCGACGCGCCGTTCCCGCCCTCATGCATGATGCCGATCGTGGGGTCATACCCTTCAGCAACAGCCTTCAGGCGCTGCTGGCTTTCCAAAACGGTGTAGGCGTAATTCAACATCGCGTTCACGGGGTGGGAGGCATTGCGGTTGCCGGCCAATGCAAATTCCGATGTTCTCGCGCCAACTGTCTTCCAGTCGTCCGGAATTGGGTTTCGCGTAAGGCCCCGCCATTTGATAGGGATGTCACGCCACGCGCGGAAGTACGCCACTGCGCTGTTGGCTTCGATGATACGCAAGCCGGCGATGTCGCGCGGCGGCGTTAATTCCAGCGTCGACAAATCCGCATATGCCCGCTCCATCGCGGCGTTCCACCGCGACGAACGCGGGATCGCCTTTTCTAGCGCCAGAATGCAGCCTTCGATTTTGCTCGAGATCAGGTCGATGCACCAAGCCATGCGAGCTGCGTGATCTGCGCGGGTTTCCCGCTGCCACTGTACGCGGTGCGGATTTGCGGCGTAGCCATTGGGGGCAGAGACGGTCGCGATTTCACCTCGCCAGGTAAGCCGGGTGAGGGTGACGTTCTGCTCAGCAAGCCAGTTCAGCACGTCGAATGTGATATTTCCGCTGCCGTCCAACATGATGATCTGCGGTGGGATATCCAGGCTTCCCTGGAAGAAGCGAAATTCCTCGCGCTCTTGCGGATGGTGGGTGAAGCCGTTGCGCACCAGGAGCGAGCCGGATTCTACTTTCAGGGCGACGCCGTGGCCGCACAAGATTAGCGGTTCAGTTCGTCGCTGTGTTTTTGCCGGGCGCTTCGGCGTATGAGAGCGACCGGCCCACAGTTGAGAGCGCCAAGCCCAACGGTCATCATCAGTCTGGACATTGTCGAGCTGCATGGTGATCCTTTTGTTCGGAGCCGGCGACCTCCTTGATTCTATTGATTTATTGAGCGGAAAGCACTTGGAAAATCCTGATCCACGTCATGTTTGGGAGAAAGGCGTTCCGCTGGAAGACGCTTGGCTTGACGTGAAGGATCGAGTCGGGCTCCGCGCCTACCAGCAAATTCAATCCGACGAGGCGCGCGGTGTTTACCGGAAAATGAGATGGCGCGAGATCATGGAGGCTCTCGCCTCCGGAAAGCACCTCGCAGTAGGAATCAAGGTATTGCCCGCCGATAACGCACCTTTAGAAATAATTCCAAATCATCTTTTTAGTTTTGATTCAATAATTAAATGGGAAAGTTCAACTCTTGAGATATCAAATTTAAAATACGTACAGATAAAGATAATGAAGTTCAGAAAAACTCGGAATAATTTACGCTCATCAGTCAAAATTAATGATTCATACAGTTTTGAGATAAAGCGACAAAAAAAATCAGGCCCCATCGCAATGAATAATGTTATCAGAGATTTATATTTACGCATGACCGATGAAGGTCGACTGAAAAATTGCAAAACAATAAAAGCTATTTGGCAAAAAATGTTACCAATACTTTCAAAAAATAATATTAACTGCCCTACGGGACGAGGATTTTCTTATGCATCTGTCGCCAGAGCTCTGCAAGGCTTGCGAGACAGCTCGTCAAAAGGTTGATTCTCAAGTTCTCAAGTTCGCGAGAACCTGAGTCGTGGACTCGATAGACATCCTGCCGATTCCTTTCCTCACCAGCCGCCGACGGTCTGGCGATGGTAGAGGCGTCACATGGCAAGTTCGAGAGACTTTAAACGCGAATACCAGTTGAGGCTGAATAGAGCCCTATTGCGAGGCTTCACACGCTCCCAAGCACGAGGCCACGCCAAAGCAGGGGAAGCCCCCATCCGCGCCCCGCCGACACGAGCGGCGTCGATGGCACGGCTTGAGGCGGCTCTGAAAGAGCTTCGCCGCACTCAAAGCCAGGCCCGCGCTGCCGCAGAGGCAGGCGTCTCAGCCGAGCGCTTTCGCAAGTTCATTCGCGAGAACGCGCTGGCGAAGCGGCAGGGACGAGAATGGGTTTTCACCGACCACCGCCCGCGAGCGATGACGACCTTTACGACCACAGGACAACGCGTCCTGAAAGTTGCCGGCTTTGATCAAACGTCGCTCATCGGAAACCATGATGTGACGGTGAAAAAATTTCTCCGAACGAACGACGCGACGCTGCTTGCGCCGTTCAAAGGCCAGTCGGTCAAAGACACGGCAGGCAGAACGCATTTCCTCGAAACCAGGCCGAATACCATCCATCAGCTTGCAAACAGCGATTTCGAGGCTTTCGAGATGGTTTACCGACTTATTCAGTAAGGAAACATCAGATGATAATCCCAAAAGACAAAGTTGCATTGAAGCGCGCGATCCGTTTGGAACGCGCTCACGAACGACTTGGCTCAAATGATCCGCGCTGCCTTCATTGCGTTGAGGATTTCGCCCATTGCCTTGAAAATCACCATGTCGCCGGCAGGGCGATACACGATGACACTGTCATCGAATGCCGTAACTGCCACCGAAAGCTGACAGAATTGCAAAAAGATCATCCGCCAATGGGACCGATGCCACCACATATACTGGAGATTATCGGGCGCTACCTACTCGGGATCGCGGACTTGTTTCGCTTGCTTATCGTTCGCCTCGACGAATTCGGCCGCAAGCTCATCGAACTTGCGGGCACAGAAACCCCGACCGTGGGAGATCAGGCATGACCATCCTTCATCATCCGACAACACAGGCCGCAACCACCATCTTGCAGCCGAAGGAAATATTCGTTCGCGCCTATGTTCCGCTTAAGGCAGCACCGCGAACGTCGAGGAAGCGCAAGCGCCAAGCAGGGCCGTCGAAATTCACGCTCGTCTTCGATGTGGAAACGACGACCGACCCGTCACAGCGCTTGCGATTTGGCGGATTTCAGTTTCGGGAAGGCGATGCGATTTACACGGCCGGGATGTTTTACGACCCTGCCACACTGTCGCCGGCAGAACTCGTTTTGCTTCAGGCCTTCGCAAAAGAGCGCGGTCTCGAATGCATGACCGTCGCCACCTTCGTCGATGACGTGTTCTACGGCATGGCTTTCGACCTGCGCGCCCGCATCGTCGGTCTGAATCTGCCGTTCGACCTATCGCGCCTTGCGGTGGATCACGATTCAGCGCGGGGACAAAAAATGAAGGGTGGCTATACCTTACGACTGTCGGACAATCCCTGGAAGCCGCGCGTCCAAGTCAAGCATTTGTCCAGGCGCGCAGCTCTTATTCAATTCGCGGCGCAAAAAAAAAAGCGCCCCGATAATCGCCGGGCCCGAAAAACCGACCAGCCGCCCGTACGTCGCGGCGCATTCGTCGATCTTAAAACCATCGCTGCTGCGCTGACGAGCCGGTCATTTTCGCTCGGCTCTCTGGCTAAATTTCTCAAACTCGAGACGCAGAAGGCCGACACCGACGACCACGGCAAAGGTCTGACGCTCGAATATCTTAGCTACGCCATGCAGGATGTGCAGGTGACCTGGGAAGCCTATGTCGAGCTGAAAAAGCGGTTTGACGAGCATGGTCTGGCGCTGTCGGAGGTAAGCCAAATCCTCAGCGAAGCCGGCTTGGGCAAAGCCTATCTCAAGGAAATGGGTATCCAGCCGTGGCGCAAGCTTCAGCCTGATTTTCCCGATGAGATTGTGGGCGCCATTCTCAGCACGTATTTCGGCGGCCGGGCTGAGGTCCACATCCGGCGCGTTCCAACTCGGGTTCTTTATTGCGACTTCCTGTCGATGTACCCGACTGTCTGCACGTTGATGCGTCTTTGGCCATTTGTGATCGCCGGCGCGATGTACCACCGCGATAGCACCACCGACACATCCGACTGGCTTGCCAGCGCGACACCGGCTGATCTGCAAAAGCCGGAGAATTGGCCGCGCCTTGCGACGCTGGTTCAGATCAAACCCAATGGTGATATTCTGCCGGTTCGGGCGCGATACGAGCCACCGACCAGTAAGAGTGTGGCGTCCGGCTCGACCACGATAGGCCTCAATCACCTGAGCTACGACGGGAACCTGTGGTTCACGCTCGCCGACTGTCTCGCGTCGAAATTCCTGATCGGCAAGTTTCCCGAGGTTATTCGCGCCGTAACCTTCGAAGCTGGCCCGCCGCAGCCTGGCTTGAAAGCAGTTCGAATCGCGGGAAAGCACGGTCCCGCGATCGAGCCATATAAAGACGATGCCTATCGCCATCTCATCGACCATCGCTCGCGCATCAAGCGGCGCATGGAAGCGGCGACTGGTGCGGAACGGGAACGATTGGACAGCGAACAATACGCGCTGAAAATTCTGGCCAACTCGACCAGCTACGGCATCTTCATAGAAGTGAATGTCGAAGACCTAGACAAAAAGGAACGGCGCGATTGCCACTTTGGCGGCGACAAGTCATTTCCAATTGGCACGACGGTTTCGGAAAAGCCCGGCAGCTATTTCCACCCGCTGCTCGGCACGCTCATTACCGGCGCGGCGCGGCTGATGCTGGCTTTGACGGAGCGGACGATCGTTGACGCTGGCTTGGATTGGGCATTTTGCGATACCGACAGCATGGCGATCGCAAAGCCAGACGGCATGGGCGAAGCTGAATTCATCGACCGCGCCAGAGGCGTCTGTGATTGGTTCCTGCCGCTCAACCCCTATGAGCAGAAAGGACCGCTGCTTAAAACCGAGGAGGCGAATTTCGCCATCGGAACGCGCGACATTGCCCCGCTTTATTGCCTCGCAATTTCGTCGAAGCGCTACGCCCTGTTCAATTTAGATGCCGACGGCGTGCCCACCATTCGGAAGGCGTCGGCGCATGGGCTCGGGCATCTCCTCGATCCTTACGCAGAGCATGAAGCGCCGTTGGCGATCCCAGCGCCATCGGCGAAACTCTCTGAAATCGGTGTTCGGCGCTGGCAGTACGACCTGTGGTTCAAGATCATTTGCGCTGCCTACACCGACAGGCCAGCCGTGGTGTCGCTCGACTATCATCGTAGCCTGCGCAATCCAGCCGTGTCGCGCTATGCCGCCACGACCCCGGAGCTGCTAAGATGGTTCAAAGGCTATAACGCATCACGACTCTATGGTGAGCAGGTCAAGCCATTCGGCTTCATGTGCGCGCTTCAAGCTGAGCACGCCATGTTGGCTCCCAGAAATCAGACGCGCGCCGGCAGTTCCCCGCTGAGACCGATCGCACCGTATTTCAGCAACACGGCCGATGCGGCAAAACATTGCTTCGACCGTGAGACGGGGACCCCCATCGGCCGCGATCAGCTCAAATCCTATTCCGACGCTCTGCGCACCTACCACCTCAGCCCGGAATCGAAATTCGAAAACGCCGATCGTCTTGATGACGGTGTGACAACGCGGCGGCACGTCCAGGCGGTCCGTGTCCGCTTCATTGGCAAGGAAGCGAACAAATGGGAGGAGCAGCACTATCTTGGATCGGACGACGATCAGAATGTCGAGTACGTCATCAGCCCTGAAATCGAGGCGGTCTTTGCCGACCTGCTCGCCAGAGCATGTGGCAGTGATCGGAAGCTGGCTGAGGCTTCCGGCATTTCCCGGACGACCCTGCGCAAAGCCGGACAGGGTGGAACAATTACGGCACCGACTGTCTCCAAAATAATTGCTGGGATCGGTCGACAAAACTATGAAATGGCCGAGGTCGGCAAATTGCGTGAATTAGCGAAAGCCAAAATTGCCGAAATTGGGCTGACGGAATTCGCAAGGCGACTGAACTGCGACCCGTCGAACCTCTCGAAATCGATTTCCGCGAAGCGGCAAATAGGCATGCAATTAAAAGACAAATTCCGCAATTACTTTAGTCAATGATATCAATGACTTAGATTAGCCAAATCCGCGCCCTTGTTCGCCGGTGCTCATCTTCCTTAAATAATATAATTCGTATGAAGGGTATCCTTGCTTCCCAAATTAATCGAACCTGCTGAACTGCCTTCACGAACTTAGCGAATTGCTCCGCCTAATCGGAGCGGCTGCGAGCCGGCGGGCATCGCGATGCTGCCAGCTGGCTGTTCAACCTCAAGGCGCTCTCGTACGTCATGGCTGTTTGATCGCTTGCAGGCACTCGACCAAAGCTTGTCGACAGGCTCTGTCGCATGACTTGGCTCCTGATTGGGTTGCACATTGCGGATACGAGCTTCGTTCTCAATATAACTGTGACCAGCACGACATGAGACCCAATGAGTTGAGAACTGGGGTTGGCCAAGAATTGTTTTCGGCCGTTTAAAATCATAAAATTGCGTCTCGACGAGTATTTCTGTGACGCCATTTTTCTTGATGGTAGCCCGGACAATATAATTACGAGCGCATTCGCCCATATAGCATGTCGTGCCTGCGAATGTTCTAGAATGCGCAAACTGGGCGCTCGCAATAATTAAACCCGCTGCAATCGCGACCGAAAGTCCGCGCATTTCGCATTTCCCCATCAATCCACCCGCCGTTACAATAAGCGAAATTTGATGGTTATATCCAGTGGTTTAATACCCCTTGAAATGGCCGCTTGCGTCCATGAATGGGCGGGCGCTTGTCGCGTGGAATCTACGTCGAATACGGGTCGAGAGGGGCGTCTCTCAGGAGCGCCTCGCATTCGATGCGCAGCTGGACCGATCGTATGTAGGAAGCTTGGAGCGAGATAATGGCAACCCAACCGTGGATGTCCTCGATAAGCTCGCCAGGGTTCTAAATATTCACGTCTCAGAATTGTTTCGCGAGCCGAGTAAAGGGGCAGTTGTCCCGGAAACGATGAAGCGCGGTCGCAAATCGTCGCGATAAGAAATAGCTTTTCAAGCCGCTCGGCGACTGCGAAGTCGTGTAATTGCGAATATGAATCATATAATAAACGTATAGATCTAATATTAATGCGAAAAATTGCGCTATTAAAAATTCTGAAGCTCTATATGTCGCCATTTATAAAATTATCTAGCGATGCTTTATATGGTGATGCAGAAGAATTAGCAATATGATTTGATAAATGTCGATAAACGATACTGTTATCGATTATTGATGAAATTAGCCATGAAATGTCGGTTTTACTAAAACCTACCATCGGAGCCACTTTTACTGCTGTTATCCAAGATCCTATATTGTCACTGGCGTAATGCACTCCTGCAAAAACACGCCGATCCCCCACATCGACGGTATGTCTTGCTATCAAATTTATCGTGTCAGCTCCGAAACCTTCCTCTAAAGCAACTCTTCGGGCCTCCAGTCCTCCCATGCACGCCTCAAAGCAATGGCCGCTTATCATAGAAGGAGTTACTGCCGACTTTGCGTGTTGATGAGAAAAATCTAAAATCCTGAGAATGTAAGCCGCTTGAAAAGCGCGCGGCCTTTGAAGGTATGTTTTCAGCTCAAGGTCAATATTGCCAGCCTTTTTTCCCATCCGAAATATATATTTGTCTGTAATTTGTCGTGCGCGGCGTTCGCTCAAATTGCCTAGCAGATATTTAAAAAGAGTTGCGTCACCGCTTCGATCAATGAATGCGCCAGATCTTAGATCAGAAACATCCGGTTCATCCTCGATACGAAATAGATCGCTATTTAACAACGGTCCATCGGGGAGTTTAACGGCTTGTTCGAAAACCGGTCTAAGATTCTTAAACAATTCAAAATCGCAATAAGTCAATTCTTCCATAATATTAGTAGAGTTTCCGCTCCATAGCCCCGAATTTTGGTCGTATGTCGGCCAAAGTATATCGGCGATAAGTGCCAATAAATCAGTTCGCCATTTAAGCCAATATTTTGCTTCGCCCTGCCAATCTTCGGGAGGGGACCCTTCTCCCTGAATCAGAGAAGCCCATTCTTTGACCATAAGTCCGTATGGCGACAATTGGGCACCAACTCTAAATTCTCGTTCCATGTCTATATCCTCTGAGCGGCTGCCGATCATAAGATCGGCAGCCGCAGTGAATTGCTAGTCAAACGTTCACGTGGACGCAGATCGGGCCGATCGGCGTCTCATAACATAGCTGAATACAACCCGTCGGCTCAACGGGAGATACATGAAAAACTCCATTCACAGTGGCCGATGAGACGGATTTTTCGCCAATAGATTCCGCAGATTCGCTAAGCATATGGTAGATTATTGCTCGACCCCAAGAATCCGGCGTATGAATTTGGCTCATATGATCCTTAATATATTTCTTATTCATTGTCGGTGCCATGTCGATAATCTCCCGTCGTGCAAACGTAGCCGGAATGACTACAATATTACTGATAAACAAAACACCGGGGCTTGAGTGCAAAAAGGGTGTGAAAAGTTTGTGAATTTCGTAAATTGCACGCGGGCGGGAATGCGATTCATGTCATCTACGAAGACCAAGAGATCGTCGTTCCCCAGATTGAATCCGGCGGCACAAAGCCTACGAATGCAGATCTTTGGACCATTTGCGCTTCAGTCGGAAGATGGGCAGCAGATTCGCTTTTCTACGAAGAAGTCCGCCGCTCTGGTAGCTTATCTCGCGATGTGCGGCGAAAAAAGGGTGCTTCGTAAACGTGCCGAAGCGCTGCTTTGGAGCAACAGGTTTCAAGAGCAGTCAAACGCCAGTCTACGTCAAAGTCTTTCTGATATCAGACGATCATTCGCAAGCGCCGGTCTGGAAATTTTGATTGCTGACCGTAATTTTATTGGATTAGATCTAGATAAGATTGTTTTGTGTGTCTCTTTACAAAATAGTGATATAGATTTGTCATTGGATAAATTCCAATTATTATTGGAGGATATGAGAGGAATATCGATTCCATTTGATGGATGGATTGAAAGTTTATTATCTACTGGGCAGGTCGAATTTAGAAAAAATTGGCTGAAAAATATTAATATTTCAACAGAACGCGATGAAAATAGCTCTGTTATAATAAAGAAATTTACTCATGTTGGATCTGGATCGGCATTAGAGGGCCTTTCTCAAGAATTGACCTTTCAGATTGCGTCAGCTCTATCGCGCCACAGATGGCTTACCGTCGCAGTTAGCGGAAATGGCCAGTTGGAGCGTGCGGCGTATTATATAAATGGCTCACTGATCGAGGGGGCAGGCGGATATTTACTAACTATTTCATTGGTTTCCGATGCTAAGACCGTTATCAACGCTCCATTTATTATTTGGAACCATTCAGAGGAAATCTCATTCGACTTAGACTATAGCCAGATTTACAAGTGCGCTGGACGAATTGCGGCGGCCGTTGATCCCGAAATCGTTTACGCTGAATCGAAAGCAATTGCTCTCTTGCCGGACAGCGCCCTGACGGCCCGTGGAAAACTGATGCGAGCCGTGGTTGCGATCTACGACTTCGATCGCGACGCATGGAGGGAAAGCGAGCAGCTACTACTTGATTGCGTACGAATGAGGCCCGACAGCGCTCGCGTAAATGCCTATCTGGCGCTTTCTTTGCTGACAGGGGTAGCGCAGGGCTGGGCTCCTAATGTCGCCAAGTCTCTTGCTGAATCAAGTCAGTTTGCCAAACGTGCTCAATCTCTTGATCCGCATGATTCGATAGCTCTATCTGTTCGTGCCCATCTGTTGTCATTCGTCGAACATAGGTTCGAAGAGGCCGATTCGCTTTTTGTTAAAGCATTAGCAAAAAATCCAAACTGCGGTATAAGTCAAATGTATCACTCAATCACGCTTAGCTATATGGAGCGGTGTGAAGAATCAAAGATATCTATATCAAGGGCAAAAGATTGCTTAATATATGATCCATATTGGTCTATAATTAATGCATGCGAAGCAATACGTCTATTTTTCTCAAAGCAATACGAAGAATCAATAGTCGAATGTAATAACGTGTTGGTATTAAGGCCATCTTTTACAAATATCAGGAAGCTGTTGGTAAAATCATACTGTATAATTGGAGCTTATGATTTAGCTATATCAGAAACAAAAATTATTCATCAATTGGAAAATTGTTATAGTTGGCATAAACATTTGTCCGTATATCCATTTTTCAATCCTAAAACTAAGGAATCAGTGATGAAGGCGTGTTTTAACGCCGGTCTGTTACACAAGCCATGAACCATGGCCACCATTGAACAGAAATCAGAAAACTTGTTTATCGTTTTTCTCGTCGTGGCTCCACCTTCTCTGGAGTTGGAGCCTCCAACAAACTTGATGCGGTTCACATTGTAGTTGACCTCACGACCCGCTCGATGAGCCTGCCGCCAAGCCCGCAAATAGGTACTGACCTCTGGCCTGCTGCCGGTTTCCGGATGCCGAAATTAGGCACATCATGAAGTTAGCGGCGCAGAGGAACTGTACGACGCCTCTCGGCGAGCCATCCACCGCCCAATATTGGTAGTGACCTCGGGAAAATTCGTCCTGATTCTGTTCTGGTCAGAAGCGGTTCAGCCTGTCGGCTATCGCCATACCCCTTTTTGTTCTCGCGCAATCCTGTGAGCAAATCGGTTCGAAAGGCCGGGTCTAACGTCGCAATCATGCCGGGAGCCACATCCCTGCGGTCTCGCGCGGTGCTTTGCGGGGGCGCGCTTCCCGGCGCCTCCGTCAGATCGGCTCCATGGCGACGTCCGCGCCATATCTTGGCACCGTGATCCGGATTTCGCGATCGGCTCCGTCATGTTGCGGCTGCATCGTCGCGCCGAGGCTCTGATAGATCACGACGCTGTCGAAATCGTTGCCGAAGGGCGAACTGCCGGTTTCTTCAGGTGAGAACCTGTTCTTCTCGGCGGAATGGCGTGCGAAGGCGCCGGAATCGTCGAATGAGGCGAAATAGACCGGGTTATAGTAGATGACGAAGAGCTTGAGTTCGGGCCTGGCGGCGATCGCGCGCGCGAGATGGGCGACAAGCTGGTCGATCAGTTCCAGCCCGAACGAATTGTACAAAAACAGGATTGCCAGGCCCGCTTCCGGCAAAGCGGGCGCGGCGGCGTTGCCGTGGACGATGTCGATCGCGGTTCGCTCCGGAAATTTCCGGGCGATGACGGCCGCATTCGCGCGGGCCTGGACGCAGATCGGTTCGGAAGCCTCGATGCCGACGACTCGCCGGAACGGATATTCGCTCGCGACGGCAAGCGCGCGGCCCTTGCCGCAGCCGAGATCGATGAAGGTCGCCTGCGAAAGGTCGTCGATCCTGGCCAGCGCGCGCCGGATCAGGCTCGGTTGCGAGCCGACATAGCCGATGTTCTCACGGTCGACGAGATCGTCGCCGGTCGACATCTGTGCGGCTTTCACGCGCGAAGAGGTTTCGATGCCGTATTGGGCGTCGATCGGATGTGTCGGAAACTCCGGCTTGGGCAGTCGGGCTCGGATTTTCCTGACGATCTTCGCAAATGCCGATGGCCACATCGTTCCGTTCCTGCTTTTGGGCCGCAGCTCTGCGCGCCGTCCGCGATATGCGGATCAGGCAGGCATCGGGCACGCCGTCGCGTCGATTGCAAGACGCCGCGCGGCCGCCAAACCTCGCCTGCACATTTCGAGCCGATCGCCGCGCAACGGGCAAAATGCCGGACCTGACGCGGGCCTCAGCCCATCGCGGCTTTCACCGTCTCGACGAGCTGCTTCATCGTGAACGGCTTGGGCAGGAACTGGAATTCCTCCCCCTCCGGCAGGTTCTTGCGGAAGGCCTCCTCGGCATAGCCGGAGACGAACACGACCTTGGTGTCGGGGTTGCGCTGGCGCAGTTCGCCCAAGAGCGTCGGGCCGTCCATTTCGGGCATCACCACGTCGGAAACGACGAGGTCGATCTTGCCGTCATGCATCAGGAATATCTCCAGCGCCTCGACGCCAGACGCCGCCTCATGAACCGTGTAACCGCGCGAGATCAGCATGCGGGCGTTGAGCGCGCGCACCGCGTCCTCGTCCTCGACCAGCAGGATGATGCCTGCGCCGGTATGGTCGGCGGCGACCTTCTTCGGCGCTTCCTTCGCGGCGGCCTCGGCCGCGATCTCCTCCTGCGTCGCGACATGGCGCGGCAGGAAGATGCGGAAGGTCGTGCCCTGGCCCATCACCGAATCGCAGAAGACGAAGCCGCCGGTCTGCTTGACGATGCCGTAGACCATGGAGAGGCCCAGGCCGGTGCCCTTGCCGACCTCCTTGGTGGTGAAGAAGGGCTCGAAGATCTTGTCGAGATGCTCGGGCGAGATGCCGGTGCCGGTGTCCTCGACATCGAGCAGGACATAGTCGTCGGCGGGCAAAGCGGCGTGGCCGAAGCCGGGGACCTCGTCGGCTGCGACGTTGCGGGTGCGCACGGTGAGCTTGCCGCCATTGGGCATGGCGTCGCGGGCGTTGACCGCGAGGTTGACGATGACCTGCTCAAGCTGGCCGAGATCGGCCTTGACCGGCCAAAGGTCGCGGCCCTGGCGGACGTCGAGGCCGACCTTGTCGGCGACGACGCGCTTGAGCATCAGCGACAGGTCGGAGAGCACGTCGCCGAGTTCCAGAACCTGCGGGCGCAGGGTCTGGCGGCGCGAGAACGCGAGCAGTTGCCTGACCAGGGCTGCCGCCCGGTAGGCATTCTGCTTGATCTGCATGATGTCGGGGAAGGACGGGTCGGTCGGTCGGTGGCTCGCCAGCAGGAATTCCGACGCGTTGATGATGACCTGCAGCACGTTGTTGAAATCATGCGCGATGCCGCCGGCAAGCTGGCCGACGGCCTGCATCTTGCCGGCCTGGTCCATATTGTCCTTGAGCTTGCGCTCGTCGGTCGTTTCCAGCGCGTAGACGATGGCGCGCTCGCCGTCGCCATCCTCGGCGGCGGCCACGGGAGAGAGGTAGAGCCTGGCCGAACGGCCGTCCTCGCCGGCTAGCGTGACATCGAGCGGGGCGATGTCGGCGCGGCCGTCCATCGCCTCGACGAGGCCGCGCTCCAGCCCGTTGGCGCCCGGGGCGACCAGATTCTGGATCGCTGCGGGCTGCGGCCCGGTCTGGGTCAGGCGGGTGAAGGCCGCGTTCGAGCGCAGGATCGCGCCGGTCTTGTCGACGGTCGCGATCGCCATCGGCGTCGAATGGAAAAAGCGCGCGAAGCGGACCTCGGCGTCGCTGCGCTGGTCGGCCCCGGCCTCGCCGGAGGTGCGGTTGAGCACCAAGGTGCGCGAGGGGCCGGCGCGGCCGTCGCTGCCGAAGGCGACCTGATGATGGAGCCTGACCGGCAAGGTCGCGCCGTTGCGGCGCTTCAGGTCGACATCGAGCACTTCGACACGGACATCGCCGGGCTGACCGTGAATGGCGCGCACGAGCGCGGCCGCATTGGGCGTGGCGATATCGTCGAGATGCAGGCCGCCGGAGCCGAAGCGGGCGAGATCGAAATCGAGCCAGCCGGAGAGGGTGGCGTTGAGATAGGAAACCTCGCCATCGGCGTCGATCGAGACGAAGCCCGCAGGCGCGTGGTCGAGATAGTCGATCGCATGCTGGAGTTCCTGGAAGGCGTTCTCCTGGCGCTCGCGTTCGGGCGTCACGTCCGAGACGCTCCAGAGCGTGGCGGGCCTGCCGTCGCGGCGCAGGGGCGAGACACGGACGCGGTACCAGCCGACGCCGCTGCGGCCCGCCAGCGCCGGTTCGAGCCGGATTTCCTCGGCCAGCCGGCGGTTTTCCCTTGCCGCGGTGGCGAGCCGGTAGATCGCTTCCGAGACATCGGCGCGGCCGGTGAAGAGACGCTCGACCGGACGCACGTCGCTGGCGCCGCGCGCACCGGCCAGCGTCAGATAGGCCTCGTTGGCATAGACGATGCGGTTGTCGCCCTCGGTCACGACCGCGCCGTCATCGGCGCTGTCGACGACGATCTTGGTGATGTCATTGCGGGCGGCGCGGCCGGAGAACTGCACCAGCCCGATGGCGAAGGCGAACAGGCCGAACACGCCGACGACCGAAAGCAGCGCGAGCAGGCCCAGGATCAGCGGCTGCGCCCATTCGTTGGCGATGAAGCCGAGCGCGATCGCCGCGCCCACCAGCAGCCCGGCTACGAGCAGGATCACGCCGATATGTCCGGGCTTGTCGGAGCGATCGATTGCGGTGGTCACTGTCGATCCGCTCATTGCGGTGGGGTCCGTTCCGTTGGCGCAAGCCTGGCGGTCGCAGCGCCCGCATCAGGTGCCTGATCGTCATAGAGCAGGATGCGAAAAAGTGGGAACCGGTTTTTCGCGGAAATCCTGCTCTAACCCTATGTTTTAGAGGCGGATTCAGATTTTGGGTCGATTCGACCTAAAATCATCCGGCTCTGGTGAGTTAGGCGCGCCGGCCCTTCAGGCGCAAGACGTAACCGATGACTTCAGCGACCGCCTTGTAGTGTTCGACAGGAATTTCGTCGTCGATGTCGACAGTGGCGTAGAGCGCGCGAGCCAGCGGCACGTTCTCGACGATGGGCACATCGTGCTCGCCGGCGACCTCGCGGATTTTCAGCGCGACGGCATCGACGCCCTTGGCGAGGCAGAGCGGCGCGCCCATGCCGGGGTCGTATTGCAGCGCGACGGCATAGTGGGTCGGGTTGGTGATGATCACGGTCGCCTTGGGCACGGCGGCCATCATGCGCTTGCGCACGCGCTGGGCCCTAAGCTGGCGCAGCTTGGCCTTGACCTCGGGATTGCCTTCCGAGTTCTTGTGCTCGTCCTTAAGCTCCTGCTTGGTCATCTTCTGGCGCTGATACCAGGAGAAGCGCTGCCAGCCGAAATCGCCGAGCGCGATCACCGCGAAGAGCGCCAGCACGCTCGCCATCAGCTTGATCGCCAGCGCCAGCGTCGCCGGCAGCAGCGCCGACACGCTCATCTGCGCGAAGCTTTCGAGCCGGTCATGCTCGTTCCAGAGCGTCATCCAGACAACGACGCCGATCAATCCGGTCTTGGCGAGGCCCTTTGCGAAATTGACCCAGGCCTCCTTGCCGAACATCCGCTTGGCGCCGGCCATCGGCGAGATGCGGCTGAACTTCGGCGTCATCGGCTCGAAGGTCCAGAGCGGCCGGTGCTGGATCAGTGCGCCGGCGAGCGCAGCGACGAGGATGAAGGCCAATGGCAGGCCGACGGCTGCAAACCCCGTCATGACGCCCTGGCTGGTGACGAGCATGAAAGCCGTGCCGTCGGAGGGCACCTGATGCGCGTTCATCAGGAAGCTGCGCAGCGAGAGCGCGGTGTCGCGGGCCGACCAGCCGGCGGCGACAAGCAACGCCAGCGTGAAGCCGCAGAGCACGAAGAAGGTCCCGATTTCCTGCGATCTGGCGACGTCGCCCTTTTCGATCGCCTGGTCGAGCTTTCGTTGCGTCGGGTCTTCTGTTTTGTCCTCGTTGTCGGCCTCGTCGGACATGGTCGCGTCAGTTCCCCGTCAACTGACGCAGGAAGTCGCCGAGTTCCCCGATGAAGAGGCTCATCATCACGCCGACGACGACGAGCAGCACGAGCATGCCACCGAGGATCGAGGCGGGCACGGCGAGGAAGAAGACCTGGAGCTGCGGCATCATCCGGGCGAGCACGCCAAGCCCGAGGTTGAAAAGCAGACCGAAGACGATGAAGGGCGCGGAGATCTGCACCGCCAGCGCAAAACCTTGCGTGACCGAGCGGATCGCCAGGGTCATCACGTCGCCGATCTCGGGCAGGCCGTTGGGCGGCAGCACGCGGTAGCTCTCATGGATCGCGACGATGGCGACATGGTGCAGGTCGCTGGTCAGGATCAGCGTGATGCCGAGCATGGTCAAAAGGTTGCCGATCGAGGGGTTCTGCAGGCCAGCCGACGGATCGACCGTCATGGCGAAGCCCAGACCCATGGTCTGGGCGACGATGGCGCCGGCCGATTGCAGGGCGGCCATGACGAAGCGCGCGCAGACGCCGATCGACAGCCCGATCAACGCTTCGCTCAGGAGCAGGCTGACGACGCCGGGCACATCGACGGGTACGCGCAGCAGCGGGCGCGCCACCGGAAACAGCATCAGGGCGATGAAGAAGGCGAGAGAGAGCCGGGCGCGCGAGAACACGAAGCGTTCGCCGATGCCCGGCATCAGCATCACCATGGTGCCGACGCGTGCGAAGACGAGCACGAAAAGGGCGCTGATCTCGGGGAGGATGGCGATCTGCATCGGCCTGTCGGGGCTTCCGCGCCAGTCGGGGCGCCGCTGGGTCTCGCCATGGAGGGCCATGGCGTGATGCAGCGACGGCAGGTTCATTCGCCCGTGGCGATTCGGACGGCGACCCGTCCCATATAACCCGCAAGCGCGTCGCCCATGAACGGGAGAAACAGCATCATCGCCGCGAAGACCGCGATGATCTTGGGCACATAAACCAGCGTCTGCTCCTGGATCTGGGTCAGCGCCTGCACCAGCGAGACGGCGAGGCCGACCGCGAGCGCGACGATCATCAGCGGGCCGCCCGCCTTGAGAAAGACGACGATCCCGTCGCGGGCGATGTCGAGGATGGCTCCGGAGGTCATGAATTCGTTCCTGGGTTACGCTGCATCACACCGGCATCCGCATGATTTCCTCATAGGCCGCGATGACCCGGTCGCGCACGGCCACAAGCGTCTCGATCGCGGCCTCGCTCTCGGCGACCGCCGTCACCACATCGACGATGTCGGAGCGGCCGGCTGCGACGCTGGCCGTCTGCGCGTCGGATTTCCGGCCGACATCGGCGGTTGCTTCCAGCGCCTTGCCGATCAGGGCCGAGAAATCGGGGTTGCCCGCGCCGGCGCCTGTCGCGGCCGACATCGGCTTGCGCATCAGGCCGCCCGCGCCCATTCCCTGGATCGAGGCATAGGCTCCGGCGGCGAAGCTGGGTGTGGCCATGGTGCGGGTTCCTCTGACCTGCGGCGCGATCAGGCGCGCAGGATGTCGATGGTGCGCTGGAGCATCCGGCGCGTGGAGGAGATGACGTTGAGGTTGGCCTCGTAGCTGCGCTGGGCCTCGCGCATGTCCATGGTCTCGATCAACTGGTTGACGTTGGGCATGCGGACATTGCCCGAGGCGTCGGCGACTGGGTTGCCGGGTTCGTATTTCGAGCGGAAGGCGCTCTGGTCGCGCTGGACGCGGCCGAGATCGACCAGCTGCGCGTCGAGCTCGCGGTCGAAGCGGCGGGTGAAGGTCGGGATCTTGCGGCGATAGGGGTCGGCGCCGAGGCGGTCGGGCCCGGAATCGGCGTTGGCGAGGTTTTCGGCGATGACGCGCATCCGGCCCGACTGGCTGCGCAGGCCAGATGCCGCGACCGCGATGCTCTTGATCAGATCCATGACGTGTCCTCCTGCGGTTGCAAGTCTTTCACCGGTTCACGCCGGTCAGCGGCCCTTGCCGATCGCGATCTTCATCAGGCCCAGCCCCTTGCTGTAGAGCGAGGCGGC
Organism: Allobosea sp. P2_A10; assembly: GCF_056405115.1. Taxonomy (NCBI): domain Bacteria; kingdom Pseudomonadati; phylum Pseudomonadota; class Alphaproteobacteria; order Hyphomicrobiales; family Alloboseaceae; genus Allobosea; species Allobosea sp. P2_A10. The sequence continues at coordinate 22,031 of NZ_JBFUCS010000012.1, forward strand.
GAGCTGGTAGTCGCCCTGGTTCTGGGCGACCTTCATCATCTCGTCCTCGAGGACGACCGCGTTGCCGTTAGGCACGACATCGAAGACCTGCGCGCGGGTGCTGTCGAAGCCGCCGGGGCGGCCCGACAGGCCCATATGACTGCTGCTGGTCTGGGCCAGCACGACGCTGGCGGCGGGGCCGGGGTTGACCTTCGGCGCTTTCAGATCAAGCGGGCGAAAGCCCGGGCTGTCGGCATTGGCGACGTTGGCGGCCAGCAGCTTCTGGCGCGTCTGGTGCCATTGCATGCGCGTCTTCAGCGCCTGCATCAGGTTGCCGCCTGCGCCCAAACCCGTATCTGCCATGGCCGTTGGTCCCGTGCGGATCATGTCCCGTACCGGCTTCCGCTTGCGGGCGGGCCGGCGTCGACTGGGAAAATATTGCCGGGTGCATGGTTAACGAAGCCTTAAGATCGGCGCGCTTCGACGATGCGGTTAACCACGCATTCACCATGTTTCCCGAAAGGAGAGGCGCTATGCTATAGCCAAGGTGTTGAACCTTGGGCGGAAACACCGGCCGCCCGGGGGCGTCGTCGTCGCTCATGAGGCAAACATTGCAGACGTTGTTCGGTCTCGAACTCTCCACGGCGCAGAAGGTGATCGTCGCCTCCGTCGTGATCCTCGTTCTCCTGATCCTGCTCGGCCTGTTCGTGCGCCAGATCCAGGGCGGCCGGCTGCGGATGAAGGGGCAGGGCGGTGGCCGGGCCCGCCAGCCCCGGCTCGGCGTGGTCGACACCCATGATCTCGACCGTCAGCGCCAGCTCATCCTGATCCGGCGCGACAATGTCGAGCATCTGATCATGATCGGCGGAGCCTCCGACGTCGTCGTCGAAACCAACATCCTGCGCAGCGGCGGCCGCGCCGCCGCGCCAATGCCATTCGATGCCGGCGCGACGGAACGGCCGCCGGCATTCGAGCCGCTGCCGCCGCCGGAGCCGCGTCAGGAACTGCCGCGTCAGGACCTGTCGATCCCGCCGGCCGCGATCGCGCAGCCTGCGCCGGACATGCTGCCGCCCTTGCCGGTTCGCCCCGTCCAGCCCGCGCCGCCGGTCCGCCCGGCCCAGACCCAGTCGCAGGTCGATGCCGCCGCGATCGCCGCCGTCGGCGTCGCCACGGCGATCAGCGTCGCGCCAGCAGTGCAGCCGCCGAGCTTTGCGCGCGATCACGCCTCGCCGACGGCCAGCCCCGTCGAGCTCGACAGCATGGCGCGCCAGCTCGAGGAGGCGCTGAAGCGCCCGTTCTCGGCCGTGCGCCCCGCCAACAGCCCTGGCGAGCCGCCGCGCATGCCCGAGCCGCCCGTGCCGTTGGCTCCGCCGTCCATCGAGCCGACATCAGCGCCGGTTCCTGCGCCGGAGCCGGTCGCGCCGGCGATGGAGGCCGCGGCCGTGACCGAGCCGGCCCCTGTGATGCCGACGCCGACGCCGCCGGCTCCTCCCGTGACGACCGGCAAGCCGGTGTCGCTGCCCGCCGATGTCGAGGCCGAGCTCGAGCTTGCCCTGGGTCTCAAGCCTGAGCGCGCTGCCTCGCCGGCCGTGCCGGCGCAGCCGGCCGAAGCGCCTGCCAAGCCGGAGCCGGCTTTCGCACCGTTCATCCGGGCAGAGCCGCTGGCGCCTCCCGTTCCGGAGCCCGTGGTCGAGCCCGAACCGGTCGTTGCGGCAGCTCCGGAGCCGGAGCCCGCTCCTGAGCCGGAGCCTGCACCGGAGCGAGAGCCTGCGGTTGAAGCCTCCGCGGTGGATGCCCAACCCGAGATCGACGTCTCCGAGCCAGCGTCTGCGGCTGCGAGCGAGCCGGAAGCCAAGCCAGAGGCGGCGCCCGCCATCGCGACGCCGGAGCCCGAGAAGAAGCCGCTCGCCATCGACCCTTTCTCGGTCGACGCCATCGAGGCGGAGTTCGCTAGGTTGCTGGGGCGCGATCCCAAGGCCAAATCCTGATCCTTGCAAGGCATCGATCCTGATCGCGCCGCACGGGCGCGATCGACAGGCCTGGGCGCGATCAACAGGATTGTCACCGGCCGTGACCGTGTGAAGCAGGACTGCCGGTTGCCGTGCCGCTGCGCCCCGCCTTAGCGTTGGCGCGCCCGATCGACTGAGTCGGGCGCTTGGCTCAGGCCCACGCGATCTTGACCAGAACACTCCAGAGACGGCGAACCGGCTGCCGCGCGACCGGCGCCGCGATGCTGCTGCCGTTGCTCGCCTCGCCGGCCTTTGCCCAGACGTTGTCGCTCGATCTCGGGCAGGGCGGGGGCGTCGCCGAGCGGGCGCTGCAGCTCATCGCCGTCATCACGGTTTTGTCGCTGGCGCCGTCGATCCTGATCATGGTGACGTCGTTCACGCGCATCGCGGTCGTGCTGTCGCTGCTGCGTTCGGCGCTGGGCACGCAAACCGCGCCGCCCAACGCCGTGATCATCGGGCTTGCGCTGTTCCTGACCGGCTTCGTGATGACGCCGACCCTGCGCGAGGCCTACACCAACGCGATCCAGCCGCTGGTCGCCGGCCAGATTCAGCCGACGGAGGCCTATAATCGCGGCGTCGTGCCCTTCAAGACCTTCATGCTCAAGCATGTCCGCGAGAAGGATCTGCAGCTCTTCATGGAGATGTCGCGCGAGCCTGTTCCGGCGACCCCCGAGGAGGTCCAGATCCAGGTGCTTGTGCCGGCTTTCATGATCTCCGAACTCAGGCGCGCCTTCGAGATCGGCTTCCTGCTGTTCGTGCCGTTCCTGATCATCGACCTCGTGGTCGCCTCGATCCTGATGTCGGTGGGCATGATGATGCTGCCGCCGGTGACGGTGGCGCTGCCGTTCAAGCTGATCTTCTTCGTTCTGGTGGACGGCTGGGGGCTGGTGGCGGGGTCGCTGGTGAAGAGTTACGGGGGGTAAATGGGGTGAGGGGACTGGTTGCGACCGATCGCAGACCTCTGCCGTGGTCGCCGTACAGCCCTATTTTATCGTGTCGCCAAGCCAGTCGATGGTCAGCAACACAAGGCAAACCGCCATCGTCATTGCGGCTGGCAATGCGACAAACGCAGCGGCAGTCTCCAGCGCTGAGGGCGTCCCCCGACCACCGAAGTTCGAACATGCTGTAAACGACGAGACTAAAGCGATCAGAGATGACCAACCCAAAGCTCGGCGCGTGATCTCAAAGGTCCGCTGCTTCATTTTTTCAACTGTGACTTCAGCTTCTTAACGTCTGCTTTCGACTCGTAGCGGTCCCGTACCGGCAACTCATCCCAGACCCCGTCTTCGTAGGCATCGCGGCCGCGTTCTCGCCATCTTCGAACCGGTCCAAGACGACGCCGTGCCGGTATCCGTCCGCACGTTCGGCGGGACGCGCGTTCTTCCTTCTCCCCTCGGGGGAGAAGGTGGCAGCGCGGAGCGCTGACGGATGAGGGCCGCGCCGACGCGAGTTGGTCGCCTCGATTCCACTCACCCGGTCCTCCCTCATCCGACCCGGCTTCGCCGGCCCACCTTCTCCCCCGGAGGGAAGAAGGAAAGAGCGGCGGTGCTTCTTGCGAAAATTATCCCCGACGCCGAAAGGCGGCAGGGGATGAAGTGCGCCACGGTCGTCGCGGCCGATGCTGTTCGCCCGAGGGGCTGGTCGAAGCCGGCGGTGCTGCCTTAACCCCGGCCCGGCGCGGCCGGCGCGGGCGACGCCGCGCCCTGCGGTGAGGGCTGGGCCGCGCCCTGCGGGCTTGCCGGCGGCGGCGTCGCCGCTTCGCCTTCGGCGGGCGCCGCCTCCGGCTTCGGCCTCTGGCGCACGGCGGTCGAGTAGTTCGGGTAGCGCTCGCGATAGGCTTTCATGAAGTCCGAGAGCGTGTCCGCGCCTGCCGCAGTGCGGGCCATCTCGCGGATGTCGGCGGCCTTGGCGCGGCTCGCGCCGGTGACGAAGGCGAAGGTGCGCGCATCGCTGCTCTCGGCCATCTTGGCGGAGAATTTGCTCCGCAGCCGGTCGAGCGAGAGTGCCTCGTTCGACATCACATAGGAGATCGCGGCGCGCATCACGTCGGCGCGCTCGCCTTCGCCCAGCGCCGCCTGGCCGCGCCAGCTTTCGCCGAGCATGCGTTCATGGGCCTCGCCGGCCTCGCGCCAGCGCTTGCCGGTCCAGAAGATGTCGGCGCGCAGGCGGTCGATTTCGGAGCCGCGCTCGGCTTCCAGCAGTTCCAGCGCCTGGTCGGTGCGCGAGAGGTCCGACAGCGCCTTGGCTTCGAGCAACAGGCGGGCCCGCTTGACGTCGCCGGGCAGCTCGACCAGCCGTGTCGTGCTGAGCGCGCGAAGCGCATCGGCGGGCTTGCCGTTCATCAGGGCGATCATGGCCAGTCGCGCCGCGACGGTCGAGCGGGCGGCGCCGGTCAGGCGTTTCTCCATCTGGTAGCGCAGGATCTCGCTTGCCTGGTCGAGCAGGTCGAGCTCGACCAGCCGGTCGGCGAGCAGGCGGGTGATCTCGTCGCCGCGCCGGCCGATCGGCAGGAACTCCTTGAAATCATAGAACAGCGCCAGCGCCTCGATGCGCGGCAGCGCTTCGGCGCCCTGGCCGCTGAACAGCTCCGCGAAGCGCTGCGCGGTTTCGTCGTGAATGCGTCGCGTCAGCGGATGGTCGGGGAAGACCTCGTTGGCGCGGCGCGCGACCATGAAGGCGTCGCGCCAGCGCTGCCTGTCGGTGTAGAGCCGGCCGAGTTCCGCCAGCGCCTCGATTTCCAGATCGCCGCCGCGCCAGATGATCGAGACGGTCTCGAGCCGGGCCATGGCCTCGTCGGGCGAGATGTCGGTGCGCTTCTCGGTCTCGACGAGCCTGACGGCGCGCAGTTGCGCCTCGGCCGAAACCGGCCGGTTGTGCGATTCAAACAGCGGCTTGTAGCCGTTCAGCGCGGCTTCGGGCCGGCCATTGGCGTCGTCCAGCATCGCCCGCAGCAGTGCCAGCTCTTCGGGGTCCATCAGGTCCGACGGCCGTTCGGCGAGCTTGCCGATCTCGCGTTCGGCGACCGTCAGATCCTGCATCGCCAGCGCGGCCCGGACCATGGCGGGCCGGAGCTCTGCCTGGAGTTCGGGCGGATAGCGGTCGAGCAGCGCCTCGGCGCGGCGAAAGCCGACCAGCGCCTGCGCATTGCGGCCGAGCCGCTGCTCGGCCAGAGCACGCCAGAGCCCGGCTTCCGCATCCTCCTTGATCGGCCCGGCGTCGAATGCGGCGATGGCCTCCTGATTGCGATGCATCCGCGTCGCAACCAGCCCCTTGAGAAAGAGCGCCTCGCGATGGCTGCGCATGGCGGCGTCGTCGAGCATCATCACGGAGAGCGGCCCGATGGCCTCCGGCATCATGCCGTTGGCGGCATAAAAGCGCGCCAGCGCGAGCCGGGCTTCCGATTTGCGGCTGCGCGAGGCTTCGCCGGCCTCGCGCTGCAAGGCGCGCGCGCCATCGCGGACCGAGCCCATGCGCAATTTCGTCCACAGCTCGGCATCGAGCAGCGGCGGCAGGGCCGTCGCTTCCTTGGCCGGTTCGCCGCCGGGTTCGGGCGCAGCGTCGAGCGTCACGGTGAGCCCGCCCAGGCGACCGATCCGTGCCTGCTCGGTCCCCGCCCGCACCACGAGATCGTCCGAGCGTGGCGACACCGCAAGCCCATGGGCGGTCGGCAGCAGGGCGAACTCGACGAACTGGTAGGGTTTGACCAGCGAGCGGACCGGGCCGATCGCGGTCGCGACCGCGATCGGTGCGCCGGATGGGCCGGGTTCGAGCCAGTGGATGCCGGTCATGCCCGGCAGCGGCACGGTGAGGATCGTCTGGCCGCGCTCGTCGACGGCGCGGCGCGGCGCGATCGGATCGGCGGGCCTGGCCGGCTGGTCGCCAAACGACAGGCCCCAGACCGGGCCGTCATCGGCGAGTCGGACCAGCTGTTGGCTTGCCAGGCGCAGGCGCACCAGCGTGACCTTGCCCTCGCGCGTTACGACGGCATCCTCCACCAGTTGCGGCAGGACGCCCTTGAGATCGGCCGGGTTGATGGTGTCGCGCGTATCGAAAACGAGCGTGACGATGCCGGCATCGACGAAGGCCGCCGCTCCGGTCAGTCGCGGAAAGCGAAAGTCGATGCGACCGCCCTGCGCGCTGCTTGAGGCTTCGATCTTCACCGGCTGCGGCGCCGGATCGACGACCGGCTTGGCCTGTGCCGCGGCAGGGACCGGCGGGGTCTGGGCCGCGACAGCAGGCTTGTCGTCCGGCATGGCGGGTTTGGACGCCGCAGGCGCGGTAGCAGGGGCAGGGGCGGGGGCGGGCTTGCCGCCCGGGGCCGCGCTGTCCTGCAGGCTCGCCAGGGTGACGCCACCGGGCTTGGCCGGGCGCAGCAGATCGAGCATCAGCCCTTCATCGTCTTTGAAGTGCCGTAATTGCCAGTCCTTGGGAATGGCAAGCGTCAGCTGCGTCCTGTTTTCGGTCGTCTCCTGCGAGACCAGCGTCACGCCTTCGGGCAGGGCGCGACGGATCGCGCCGGCATCGACCGTCATCGGCTGATCGAAGGTCAAAGCGAGCGCGCCGTCCGTCAGCTGCGGCGTCAGCGTGGTTTCGGCGGGCGTCTGGAAGATCAGGCGCTCCAGCGTCGGCAGTTTTGCGCTGCGCAGGCCGAGCGTCTTGCGCGTGACCTGCGGCTGGCGCGCCACCTCCTTTGCGCGGGCCTCGGCGTTGCGCAGGCGCTCGGCCAACTCCGCGATGACCTCGGGCGGCGGGCCCGGCAGCAGCCCGGTCCAGCTTTCGGGCAGCAGGTCGATGAAAGCCTTGTCGCCGGCCTCGATCAGATTGGCGCGATAGGGTTTTGAGAGCGCAAAGCGCATGCCGCGCCCGTCGGGGTCGACGCGGGCGACGGAGATGTAGTCCGGCAGTTCCTTGGCGATCTTGCCGACATCGATCGTGACCGGGCCGGCGAAGGCGACGACGAGGACGCCGTTGGCCAGGCGTATGCGCGTCGGCGTCGTTTCAGTGAAGGACAGCGCCAGACGGCCGAAACCCGGCGGCATGGCCTGCCCGCGCAGCGTCGCACTGGCGGCAAGCGCCGGCCCGCTCAGGCCCGCGCCGATGGCGAGCGCTGCCAATCCGATACCGACGGCGATGGAACGCGGAACACGCAAACCGGGGAACTCACGCAACGCGACACGAACAGGCGCGCGCCGCGATGCTCGCACGGCCTGCCCGTCGGTCACGCTAGCGCGTCAAGGATAATGCGCGGTTAACGCTCCCGCGTTTCCACCTGTTTGAAATCAGATACTTAGGCTAAGAACAGTCGAGGTCTTGCCGACCGCCGATGGTTCGCGTGCAGTCTTTAGTCGCCGGCCGCCATGCAAGACGAAAATGGACCAGGTCCAGGGACGCAAGCCGCCCGCTCTAGGGTGAAGTTGGCCCGGCATTGGCGACCGTCAGCTTCAGACCAAGCGATCTGAGCACACCAAAAAAAGTGGAGAGACGTGGATCGCCCTCGGGCGACAGCGCGCGATACAGCGCTTCGCGGGATACTCCGGCGTCCTTGGCGACCTGCGTCATGCCTTGCGCCCTTGCGACGATCCCGAGCGCGTGAGCGATGTAGGAAGGATCGCCCTCGGCAAGAGCGTCGGCGATGAATTCGGCGCGGTCGTTCTCGGTTTCAAGAAACTCGGCGGCGTCAAAGGGGATCGTTTTCAGTACCATCGCGGCCCTCCATGGCCATTGTCTTCGCCATCCGGATATCTTTCTGCTGCGTGCTCTTGTCTCCACCGCAGAGCAGAATGACGACGGTGTTTCCCTCCTTTGCGAAATAGACCCGATAGCCGGGGCCAACGTCGATCCGCAGTTCGCCGATGCCATCGAAAAATTTTACGTCACCAAAATTCCTAATTTCGAGCCTCGCGAGGCGCTGAACAATACGCTTGGCCGCTGCCCTATCCTTCAAGGCTTTCAGCCAGCCGCGAAATGCAAGGGTCTGGCGAACCGTGATCAACGGGAGTTTGCCTGTTAGGCGGAGATGACAGCTAAGATTTGTAGCTCATAAGCTACATCTGACACAAGCAGAAGCTTTGCGATCAGCGCCGCGGGGCGGGGGCGATGGCCTGCAATTCGTTGCCGCCCAGCGGTATGGGCTCGGCGGCGAGACGGTCGACGCCGGGGCTGCGCCCGCTGCTCGACAGCGCCACCGTCAGCTTCTCGGCACGGTCGGGCGACATCGCCGCCAGCACGTCGGACATCTTGCGCGGGTTCATCTGCTGCACGACGGGCACGAGCACGTCGAGGTTGAGGCGGTCGAAGACGCGGGCGGCGTCCTTGGGCTTCATCGCCTCGTACATGATCACGAGGTTCTTGAGCGCCTTGGCCTCTTCGGCGGCCGGCTTGCCCTTGGGACCATCGACCTTGTCCTCGAGCACCTTGAGATCGCCGACGCGGCCGTCGAGCTTCTTCTCGGCGGTGTCGAGCAGGCGCTCGCGCATCTCCAGTTCGCGGATGCGCGTCTCGATCTCCTCGCGCCGCTCGCCGAGTCGTTCGAGGATGGCGCGTTCGGCGGGGGATTGCGGCTTGCTCGTGCCGTTGACGATGCCGGCCTTGTTGTTGGGATTGGCGGCGCGCGCGGCGTCGGCCTTGGCTTCGGCCTCGGCCTTCTCTTTTTCCTTATTCGGATCGGGCGCCGGCACCGAGCCCGTCGTCTCGGGGTCGCGCAGATTGGAGCCCGCGGGAAAAAGGGTGTCGGGCGCATGCGCCTTTGCGACCGTCTGGGCGAATTTCCAGCCTTCGGGACCCTTCGCCGACGAGAAGGCCGGGCCGCTCGCTGGTATGTGCCCGGGATAAGGCTCCGCCGTCCAGGCAAGCAGCTTCAGCGCCAGGAGACCCATGGCGCCGAGGATGACTGCTGGAAGCAGGCGGGGCTTCTCGATCACGCAGCCTGGCCCTCCAGGCGTCGTGCGGCGCGCGCCCGGATCGCGGCGGCGGCGTCGGCCGCGCTGCTCATGCGCGAGGCCTGGCTCAGCTCCGGCGGCGGGGCCTCGACCGGCTTGGGCGCGATCATGGTGGCGGCGCTGACGATCTGTCCGATGCGGTCCATCACGGTCTGGCCGGCGTCGATCTGGGCCGCGAGATCGGCCGCATAGCGTTCGGCGGTGCGCAGGCGTTCGGCCAGTGTGCGGTCGCAATCGCCCAGCGTCAGCTTGAGGCCGGAGATGGCGCGCTCGGCGGTGTCGGTCGCCGAGATCAGCGCGCCGATGGTCTGGCGCATCGCGCCTTCATCGGCCTTGAGCCGCTCGATCCGCTTGGCCAGCACGTAGCAGGTGATGATCGTCGCGACGAGAAGGCTGGCGACGAGGGCATCGGCGATGAGGGTGATCGTCATGGGCTTTCAGGCAATCTTGCGAGGGTCAGGACGGGGTGCCGAGATGGCTGGTGGCGGTGTCGAAGGCCGCGATGGTCGTCTTGGAACGGCGCAGCGGGCTGACGACCTGGACGGCGATCTTGCCGTCGACGCGCCCGATCCGGCCCTCGCTGACAATGAAGTCGCCGCAGCGCAGGGACACCACCGAATCGGGCCTCGCGTCGAACATCAGCGTGTCGCCGATCGCGAGCTTCATGACGCGCTTGAGCGGCATCTGGGTCTCGTGCAGGACGCAGGTCACATCGACATCGGCCTGCCAGACTTCGGTCGCGAGATGGTTCTCCCAGATCGAATCGCGGCCGAGCTTCTCACCCATGAAGCTTTCGAGCAGCAACTCACGGATCGGCTCGATGGTGGCGTAGGGCAGGAGCAGGTGCAGGCAGCCGCCGCGCCCCTCCATGTCGAAGCGCAGTTCGACGCGGATGGCGGCATTGGCGGGCCGCGAGATCGAGACGAAGCGCGGATTGGATTCGATCCGGTCGACCGTGAAGCTCACCGGCGAGAGCGGACGGAAGGCGGCCTCGGCATCGGCCAGGATCAGCGCGATGACGCGCTTGAGGATGGTGATCTCGATCGAGGTGAAGGGGCGGCCATCGACGCGCGGCGCCGGCTGGCCGCGCTTGCCGCCGAACATCGTGTCCAGAACCGAATAGATCAGCGAGGAGTCGATCGTGATCAGGCCGAAATTGTCCCACTCCTCGCATTTGAAGACCGAGAGCATCGAGGGTAGCGAGATCGAGTTGATGTAGTCGCCGAAACGGACCGAGCGGATGCTTTCGAGCGAGACTTCGACGTTGTCGGTGAAGAAGTTGCGCAGGCTGGTCGAGAGCAGCCTGACCATGCGCTCGAAGATGATTTCGAGCATCGGCAGGCGTTCATAGGCCACCGAGCCGGAATCGACGATCGCCTGGATGCCGCTGCGGGCGTCCTTGTCGTCGCCGGTGGAGAAACCGAGCATCGTGTCGATTTCGTCCTGCGACATCAGGCGGTCGGTACCGCCTTCCTGTTCGCCTTCATCCTCGATCGTGTCGGGCATGGTGGCCCATTCGGCCGCCATCCCTTCCGGGGTCAGCGGCTCGTCCTTGGGCTTGCCCGAGGTCAGGTCGAGGTCGTCGTTGCTCATGCGTGTGTCGTCATCTTGTCTGTATTGATCGGTTTCGCGGCCGGAAGGCTCACTGGACCAGCAGTTCCTTGAACAGCACGGCGTCGATCTTGGCCGGGTAGACCGTGACGTTGACGCGGCGCAGCAGCTCTTCCTTCAGCCGGTACATGCCGGCAGAGCCTTCGAGATCGGCTGGCCTGAGCTCGCGCATGAAGACCTGGAAGGCGTCCTCGACGCGGGGCAGCAGCGGCTTGATCTCCTCGGAAACCTTCGCGTCGGCGATTTCGAGCACGACCTTGATCTTCATGATCGGCTGGCGCTCCTGCGAGCTGCCTGCCGAGATTCCGATCATCATGTCTTTCATCTCGACGAAGGAGGCGGGCTTCTTGGCCGCCTTGGCCAATTCCATCGCCGCCATCTGCTCGGCCGAGGGCTTCTTCAGGAAGAAGAACCAGCCGCCGCCGCCGGCAGCCGCCAGGGCGACGACGCCGCCCACGATCATGATGAGCTTTTTCTTGCCGCCGCCGCCGGCGGCCGGCGCGGCTTCGCCGTCAGTGCCCGCTTCCTCGGTCTTCTGGGGCTTTTTCGACATCGCAACACCGCCTCGGACAGGGGCAGGCGGCATGAATGCGCGGCCCCTGGCAAACACCCTGATCAATCACGGTTAACGCGTCGTTAAGGGCGGCAATTCCTGCCGGGTCGTTTCTGCCGGATGGACGGGTTCTGCCGGGCTGAAGCGCACAGTCAAAATCGCATATAACCATTGTAAATCAATATCTTGAGTGAAGTTAACCATGTTGGCACAGCGCTTGCGGCTGTCGGTCTGCGATCACTGCGCTGGGGAGCGTCGAAGCGATCGCGGGACAATTCGGGAGACCACGCCGTGGAGAACGCGCTTCTCGTCGGCCTGTCGCGCCAGATGGCCTTGGCGCGCGAGCTGGATGTCATCGCCAACAACATGGCGAATGTCGGAACCAACGGTTTCAAGGCGCGCTCGGCGCGCTTCAACGAATTCATCATGCCGATCGCCAGCGCCGAGGGCTTCCCGGTGCGCGATCGCCAGCTTTCCTATGTCATCGACAAGGGCACGCCGATCGATTTGAGCCAAGGCTCGCTCGAGCGCACCGGCAATCCGCTCGACGTGGCGCTGCGCGGCGACAACTATCTCGTGGTCCAGGGCCCCAATGGCGAGCGCTATACGCGGGCCGGCTCTCTCAACATCAACCAGCAGGGTGAACTCGTCACCCAGACCGGCCTTCCGGTTCTGGGCGAGGGCGGGCCGATCCGCTTCGGCTCCAGCGAATCCGACGCCAAGATCGCCTCCGACGGCACGGTCTCCAGCGACCAGGGCGTCAAGGGCAAGCTGCGGCAGGTCCGCTTCGACAATCCGCGCGCCCTGAGCAGCGACGGCAACAACCTGTTCGCCTCGACCGCGCCGGCGCAGCCGGCGGGGCCGACGGCGCGCGTCGAGGTCGGCGCGATCGAAGGGTCGAACGTCAAGGCGGTGATCGAGATGACCCGCCTGATGGAGGTCCAGCGTTCCTATCAAGGCATCGCCAACATCATGACGAAATCCGACGAGCTGCGCAGCCGGGCGATCACGCGCCTTGCCGACCAGCAGGCCTGATTGCGGATAAGGAGCCAGACCCATGCGCGCCCTTCAGACCGCCGCCACCGGCATGATCGCCCAGGAACTCAACGTCCAGGTGATCTCCAACAACATCGCCAACGTGCGCACCACCGGCTACAAGCGCCAGCGCGTGCATTTCCAGGATCTTCTCTACGAGAACTTCCGGCGCGCGGGCTCGGCCACCTCGGACCAGAACACGCAGGTGCCTGCCGGCACCTTCGTCGGCTCGGGCGTCAAGACGGTCTCGACCGGCCGCGTCATGACGCAGGGCAACATCACGCCGACGGAAAAGCAGTACGACCTCGCCATCCGCGGCGAGGGCTTCTTCAAGATCACGATGCCCGACGGGCGCACCGGTTATTCCCGTGACGGCTCCTTCGATCTCGATTCGCAGGGGCAGCTCGTCACGCGCGACGGCTACCAGGTGCAGCCGGGCATCACGATCCCCAACAACGCGACCAGCGTCAGCATCAACGCCCAGGGCACCGTCGAGGTGCAGGTTCCCGGCCAGACCGCGCCGCAGTCGCTGGGACAGATCCAGCTCTCGCGCTTCGTCAACAAGGTCGGCCTGGAATCGATCGGCGACAACCTGTTCGTCGAGACGGCGGCCTCGGGCCAGGCGATCGACGGCTTTGGCGGTGGCGAGGGCTTCGGCACGCTGCAGCAGAACTATCTCGAGGAAGGCAACGTCCAGGCGGTCACCGAACTCTCATCGCTGATCGCGGCGCAGCGCGCCTACGAGATGAATTCCAAGGTCATCACCGCCGCCGACCAGATGATGTCGGCGACGACGCAGATGTTCCGCGGTTAGTGGGGAGAGCGTCTCATGATCCGTTCGTTCACGCTTCTGGCAAGCTTCGCCATCGCCGGGGCAGGCTTGGCCGGGGCCGCCTTCGCCGCCCAGCCTCATCCCGTGGTTCGCGGCGGGCCGGTGCCGGTCTTGACCGCGGTGCAGCCGCCGGCGCCCGCGCCGCAGCCGGTCCGCAAGCCCTATATGCGCTCAGAGGTCACCCTGACGAGCGACCTCGTCACCTTCGGCGATCTGGTTTCGGGGCTTTCGGCGGAGGCGGCGGCGACGCAGGCCTTCCGGGCGCCGGCGCTGGGCGAAACCGGGACGATCCAGGTCAACCGGATTCTGGACGCGGCTCGCGCCGCCGGAATCGTGCGTGAGGCCGGCGATCTCGAGCCCCATGGCTTTGCGCAGGTGATCGTGACGCGGAATGCCCGCCGCCTGATGGCGTCTGACCTGGAAGCGGCGGTCAAGACCGGCCTGCAGGAGCGCTTCGGCGTCGATGCCCGTGCCTTGGCGCTCGCGATCGACGGCGGCGCGCCGGCGATCGCGATCGAACCGGAGCTGACCGGCGAGGTGGCGGTGTTCGATCTCGGCTACGACGCCCGTACGCGCCGGGTGCAGGCGCGCTTCATGGTGCCAGGCAGCGCCGCGATGCGGCTCAAGCCAGTCCGTGTCTCCGGGCAGCTTGTCGACACCGTCGAGGTCGTCGTGCCCAATCGCGCGATCTCGCGCGGCGAGACGCTGAGCAAGGCCGATGTCACGGTCGAGCGCCGGCCGCGCGACGGGCAGGTTTCCGAATTGCTCTCGGATGCGCGCGCCGCGATCGACAAGGTCGCACGCCGCTCGCTCAGCGTCGGCATGCCGTTGCGGGCCGGCGACGTGCAGCGCGAGGAGATCGTCGCCAAGGGCGATCTCGTCACCATCGTCTACGAGAGCCCCGGTTTGCTGATCTCGATGCGCGGCAAGGCCGGCGAGGCCGGCGCGATGGGCGATGTCGTCAACGTCACCAACCCCCAATCGAAGCGCGTGCTGCAGGGCACGGTCAGCGGCCCAGGCCGGGTCTCCGTCAAGGTCTCCGCCGCCGGCCGCGTCGCCAGCGCGCCCTGATCACACACGACAACGCGGACATAGCGATCATGACAATGCGTCCCCTCATCAAACTCTCCGGCCTGCTGACGCTCGGCGTGGCGCTCAGCGCCTGCGGCGCGGCCGACCGGCTCGCCAATGTCGGCCAGGCCCCGGCACTGTCGGCGATCGAGGATCCGACCGCAGCCAAAGGCTACAAGCCGGTGCAGATGCCGATGCCAGCGATGGAGCATGCCTCGTTCGCGCCGAACTCGCTCTGGCGAACCGGCTCGCGCGCCTTCTTCAAGGACCAGCGCGCCCGTCTCGTGGGTGACCTCGTGACCGTCAAGGTCAAGGTCACCGACCGGGCCCAGCTCGACAACACGACCAAGCGCAGCCGCAAGAATGGCGAGGATGCCGGGGCGGAGAACCTCTTCGGCTTCGAGAACAAGGTCGACAAGTTCCTGCCCAACGGCGCCAAGGCGGGCTCGCTGCTCAAACTCGATTCAGACAGTTCGAGCGAGGGCACCGGTTCGGTGCGCCGCGCCGAGCAGCTGGCGACGAACGTCGCAGCCGTGGTGACGCAGACGCTGCCCAACGGAAACCTCGTGATCGAGGGCAAGCAGGAAATCCGGGTCAATTTCGAGGTCCGCGAGCTCATCGTCGCCGGGGTGATCCGGCCCGAAGACATCGAATCCGACAACACGATCGATTCGAGCAAGATCGCCCAGGCCCGGATCGCCTATGGCGGACGCGGCCAGATCACCGATGTCCAGCAGCCGCGCTATGGCCAGCAGGTGATGGACATCCTTCTCCCCTTCTGAGCCGTCCGTCCGGCAATTCTACTCTGGTGGGCGTCTGAAGCGATTTTCTGCGCTTCCGGTGCTCACGGACAAAGGTCCGCTGCGCTCCGGTTCTCGAAAACCGCTCCAGCCACCTCACCAGAGCGAATTGCCGGACGGACTTCGATGCCAATCCCGAACGACGCGGAACGCTCCCCGCATTCCTCCGCGCCGTTCGGCGGGCGGTCTCTCCCGAGCCGCCTCTTCTCGAAGCATGATCCGCGCCGAAAACCGGCGTCCACTTTTCGGGATCATGCTTGCTCCCGGCCGCCTGCCACGCTCCCCAAGCCAACCGGCTGGCGGCCAAAAAGAAACCCCGCGCCTCCCGCGCGGGGTTTCGTCATTCCCTGGCATGCGCCTTCCCCAGGCGCTCAGTCGTCCCGGAACACGCGCTCGTTGCGCTCGTGGCGCTCCTGCGCCTCCAGCGACAGCGTCGCGATCGGGCGGGCTTCGAGCCGCTTCAGCGAGATCGGCTCGCCGGTGTCCTCGCAATAGCCGTAGGAGCCCTCGTCGATGCGGGCGATGGCGGATTCGATCTTGGCGATCAGCTTGCGCTGGCGGTCGCGGGCGCGCAGCTCGATGGCGCGGTCGGTTTCCGACGAGGCGCGGTCGGCGATATCGGGGTGGTTTTCGCTTTCGCTCTGCAGGGTGACGAGGGTCTCCTTCGCCTCCTTCAGGATCTCGTTCTTCCAGGCCATCAGCTTGCCGCGAAAATACTCGCGCTGGCGCTCGTTCATGAACGGCTCGCCGTCGGTGGGTTTGTAGTCCGCTTCGAGAATGATTTGCTTCGACATAGGCGCACTCTCTGGGTTGGTCTGACCGTCGCGCCCACCGACTCTGCCGTGGGAGGCCCGCCGATTTGGCGTCCTTATAGCGAGGGACATCCGTGGGAACAATCGGGGTTGCGGGCATCTTCAACCGCTTGCGTGAACACATTGCCTCGACCGGTAAACGAAGCGTCGAACGCGTCTTTCATGTTGCTTTTCAGCGTATTCCCGCGAGAGCCTCGGCGATGTCGGCCTCGACGGGCCCGGCAAGGCTGCGGCGGTAATGCGTGTGGTCGAAGAATCGATTCGGATCGCGGGTCTCGGGCCGGTCGACACGCCAGTCGATCAGGGCCGACCGGGGCCGGCGCGCGGCGAGATCGGCGAAGGCCGCGCGGCAGGCAAAATCGGCTGCCGCATCGGCGCTGCCCGGGACGGCAAGGCTGGTGACATAGGCCGGTGGCCGCAGCAGGATGAGGCTCGTCTCGGGTGGGGCCATCCTCATCAGTTCCTCGAGCGCAAGCGCTGCCGGGAACGGCCCTGAGAGATTGCCACCGCCGATCTGGAGCCTGTTCTGCAACAGGGCGCGGCGCGCGCTTTCCGCCTCCGGGCCCGAGGCGAAGTTCGTCTCGTAGTTCCAGTAGCCGTCGGCACGGGCGCGTTCGCCGTCCCGGCCGAGAAGATAGGCGAGGCGCTGCGGCAGTTCCTGCACGACGTCGAAACGGATCAGCCCGAGAATGTAGTCGATCCGGCTGCGGCCGAGCAGCCAGAACGGGAAGGGGCGCGCATTCGGCAGCGCCGGATCGGGCGTGCACCATTGTTCGTCGATGCCGACGATGATCGCCGTCGTCGCCGGGCGCTTCTGGCGCAGAAACCAGTCGATCATGGCCAGCGCCTCGCGCGGGCCGGTGCCCGGCGTCGTCAGCGAGACGAAGGCGATGCCCGAACGCGCAGCAAGTTCCTCCGGCGAGATCAGCTGGATATGGGAATTGCCGACGATCGCGCCCGCGAAGGCCGGGTCGCGCCCCCGGCTCGCCGACGCCATGCGCGGTCCCTGCTGGCGGACGCCGGGTTTGAGCGCCAATGGCGAGCGGCCGGTGTCATAGGGGTCGATCAGGAAGGCCAGCGCGACGAGGCCCGCCGTCAGCAGCAGCGCGGTCGCGAAAAAGGCCCGCGCGAATCGCGACCAGTCCGAGGCCGCGCCGAGCGCCTTCACCTCAAAACTGGAAGTAGATGAATTCATAGTTGGCTTCGTCGCCGATCTTGAGCAGGACGATCACGAACAGCACCGCGGCGAGCACCGCGAGCCAGCGCGCCGGTGGCAGGCGATGGACCAGCGCCCAGGCGGTCGGGCCGATGAAGGCGCAGGCCGCCGCCGGCAGGAAGGCGCGCCATTTGACGCTTGAGCCGACCGGAGCCAGCCCGAACAGGCCCTTGTAGAGCGTCAACGCCGCCTCGAAATTCGCGGCCCGAAACAGAACCCAGCACAGCATCACGAAGACGAAAGTCAGCAGCCAGCCGAGCGCAGCCGGCATCGGCAGCCCGGCGCGCCGCCAGAGCAGGGCCACGATCAGGGCCAGGCCATGGGCGACGCCCCAAGCGACGAAGGTCAGGCCGGCGCCATGCCAGAGCCCGCCCAGCGCCATGGTGGCGAACAAGGCCCAGAGCTGCGTCGGCAGGCCGTGGCGCGAGCCGCCGAGCGCGATGTAGAGATAGTCGCGCAGGAAGCGCGACAGCGTCATGTGCCAGCGCCGCCAGAACTCCTGGATGCTCACAGAGCGATAGGGCGCCTCGAAATTCTGCGGCAGCACGATGCCGAAGAGCAGCGCCAGGCCGAGCGCCATATCGGTGTAGCCGGAGAAGTCGAAATAGATCTGGAAGGTGAAGGCGAGCGTGCCCTGCCAAGCCTCGACCACGCTGACGACCTTGCCTGCGGCAGCCGCCGCAAACACCGGATTGGCGTAGTCCGACAGGGGGTCGCCGAGCAGCACCTTCTTGGCCAGCCCCAGCGTCAGCAGCATCAGCCCGCGCCCGACGCGCTCGACCGCGTCGGGGCGCTGATAAGGCCGCTCCTCGAACTGGTGCATGATCTCGCGCCAGCGCACCAGCGGCCCGGCCAGAACCTGCGGGAAGAAGGCGATGTAGAGCCCGTAGCGCACCAGATCGTAGCGCGGCGCCTGTCCGCGCCGCAGGTCGGTCAGGTACATGACATGGTGGAAGGTGAAGAAGGAGATGCCCAGTGGCAGCGCCAGATCGAGCCTGGGGGCAGGCAATCCGGGAATCATCCCAGCAAGATCGGCGAAGAAGTTGAAGTATTTGAATAGCGCCAGCACGGCGAGGTTGCCGATGATGGCGAGCGTGATCAGGCCGCCGGCTCTGGTCTTCTCGAAAGCGTCGGCAATCAGCCAGTTGAGCCCGATCGACAGCGCCAGCAGCGGCACGAAGCGCCAGTCCCAATAGCCGTAGAACGCGAACGAGAGCGCCAGCAGTAGCGGCAACCGCCAATGTGGCGCGTAACGCTCGGCAAGCCAGTGAAGCCCGAGCGCGAGCGGCAGAAAGGCGAGGAGAAAGGCGAAGGAGTTGAAAAGCATCGGGCTCGGCGCAGGCAGGTGTCGCGCGCCGGCTTAGAGGATTGCGGCACAACTGTCATGCCGACGATTGCGCGATCCGTGCTGTCCGCAGGCTAAAGCGGAATGTTGTCGTGCTTGCGCCAGGGCCGCTCGACGCTCTTGGTCCGCAGCATCGCCAGCGCCCGGGCGATTCGACGGCGTGTTCCGTGCGGCATGATGACTTCGTCGACATAGCCGCGCTCGGCCGCGACGAAGGGCGACATGAAGCGGTCCTCGTATTCCTTGGTCTGGCGCGCGATGGTCTCGGCGTCGCCGCCCCGGAAGATGATCTCGACGGCGCCCTTGGCGCCCATCACCGCGATCTGCGCTGTCGGCCAGGCGTAGTTCACATCGGCGCCGATATGCTTGGACGCCATCACATCATAGGCGCCGCCGAAGGCCTTGCGGGTGATCACGGTGACGAGCGGCACGGTGCATTCGCTGTAGGCATAGAGCAGCTTTGCGCCGTGCTTGATCAGCCCGCCATATTCCTGCGCCGTGCCGGGCAGGAAGCCGGGAACGTCGACCAAAGTGATGATCGGAATCTCGAAGGCGTCGCAATAGCGCACGAAGCGCGCGGCCTTGCGGGAGGCGTCGGAGTCGAGGACGCCAGCCAGCACCATCGGCTGGTTGGCGACGACGCCGACGGTGCGGCCCTCGATGCGGCCGAAGCCGGTAACGATGTTGCCGGCATAGGCCTGCTGGATCTCGAAGAAATCGCCCTCGTCGAGGATTTTGAGGATCAGTTCCTTGATGTCGTAGGGCTTGTTGGGGTTGTCGGGAACCAGCGTGTCGAGGCTCATGTCGACCCGGTCGGGCACGTCGAAGCTCGGCCATTCCGGCACGCCGACGGTGTTGTTGGCGGGCAGGAAGTCGATCAGCCGGCGCACCTGCAGCAGCGCCTCGACATCGTTCTCGAAGGAGCCGTCGGCGACCGAGGATTTGCTCGTGTGGACCTTCGCCCCGCCGAGTTCCTCCGAGGTCACTGTCTCGTTGGTGACGGTCTTCACCACCTCGGGGCCGGTGACGAACATGTAGGAGGTGTCGCGGACCATGAAGATGAAGTCGGTCATCGCCGGCGAATAAACGTCGCCGCCGGCGCAGGGGCCCATGATCACCGAAATCTGCGGGATCACGCCGGATGCCTGCACGTTGCGCTTGAAGACCTCGCCATAGCCTCCGAGCGCCGCAACGCCCTCCTGGATGCGGGCGCCGCCGGCGTCGAACAGGCCGACGACGGGCGCGCGCATCTTCAGCGCCATGTCCTGGATCTTGGTGATCTTCTGCGCATGCGTCTCGGAGAGCGAGCCGCCGAACACCGTGAAATCCTTGGAGAAGACGAAGACGGTGCGGCCATTGACCGTGCCCCAGCCGGTGACGACGCCGTCGCCGGGGATCTTCTCGGCCTTGTCCATGCCGAAATCGACGCAGCGATGCTGCACGAACATGTCGAACTCCTCGAAGGAGTCGCGGTCGAGCAGGAGTTCGATGCGTTCGCGCGCGGTCAGCTTGCCGCGCTTGTGCTGTGCCTCGACGCGGCGCTCGCCGCCACCGACCCGCGCACCCTCGCGACGGTCTTCGAGCTGTTCGAGAATGTCTTTCATGGAAAACGCCCCGGAGCCGACGAACTGTCTTTGCCACTTCCGGATTAAGGGGCGCGCCGCGCGCTGTCCATTGCTCGAACGTCGGGAGGGGGATGGGTGACTTTAATAAGGATATTTGACATCCTTAAGGATATTTAATATCCGTAATTGTGGGCGGCTGATGGAGGCTGGCCCGAGCACCGAAGAATGGAGAAGCGTCATGACACAGCGTGTCGAATACGGCCGGCTCTCGGCCGACCTCTTCAAGAAGTATGCGGAGTTCTCGATGGCGCTGAAGAAGAGCGCGATCGAGCCCGGCCTGCGCGACCTCGTGAACATCCGCGCCTCGCAGCTCAATGGCTGCGCCTTCTGCGTGGACATGCATGCGAAGGAAGCGAAGATCGCCGGCGAACGCGAACTGCGCCTGCACCATGTCGCGGTGTGGTGGGAATCGCCGCTGTTCAGCAAGCGCGAGCGCGCAGCGCTGGAATGGACCGAGGCGTTGACGAAGCTCGCCGACAAGGGCGTGCCGGATGAGGTCTATCTGCGCGTTCGCGAGGAGTTTGACGAGAAGGAGATCTCCGACTTGACCTTCGCGGTCATGGCCATCAACGGTTGGAACCGGGCGAGCGTGGCCTTCCGGGCGGTTCCGGGCTCGCAGGACGCTGCCTACGGACTGACCAAGGCAGGCCTTAGCTGATGCAGCTCAAGAACCAGGTCGAGTGGGCGTTGCATTGCAGCGCGATCCTGGGGGGGCTGCCCGCCGGCCGCTACCTGGCGACGAAGGCGCTGGCGGAGCTCCATGGCGTCCCAAAGGAATACCTGTCGAAGGCCCTGCAGGGGCTTTCGCAGGCGGGGCTGGTCGAGAGCACGCTGGGACCGTCGGGTGGGTACCGCCTGGCGCGGCCGGCCGCGGAGATCAGCTTCCTCGACATCGTCGAAGCGGTGGAGGGCAAGGCGCGAACTTTCGCCTGCACCGAAATCCGCCGCAACAATCCCTGCCGGCCCGCCGGCCTCTGCGACGCCAAGCCCTGTGCGATCGCGCGGGTGATGTGGCAGGCGGATCGCGCCTGGCGCGACACGCTCGGCGGCGTCAGTCTCGCGGATCTGGCGGTGACCCTGAAAGACGATATCCCCGCCGAACTGCGGGAGAAGACGGCCGAATGGATCGCCGAGCGCTCGTGAGCAGGGCTAGCCGAGCTTCGTCGGATCGCTAAGCTCGGCATTGAGGCGGATGGCCGCTGTGACGAGTGCCGTAACGGTCTCGGTGTGCACGGCGTCGCCCTTGCGCGGTTCGAGCGTCGCTATCTCGTACTTGCCGCCGGGCTTCAGCCGCGACTCGATCTGCTGTAGACGCCTGCCGCGCCAGAATCCGAAGAGCACGCGCTGCGCTACTGCCCGGATCAGCAAGGACAGGGCCATTGGCGAAATAAACCAGATGTGTCCATTTGATGCGCTCGTCCAGCGCAGAGGTGGCGAGCACGTCGCGGCGCAACTGCTCGACGAGGGGCGGCTGCCAGCCGCCCAGCGCCACGACATAGGCGTCGGGCGAGGCGGCTGCCGGTCCCATCGTCGCCATCGCCCGAACCTCTAGCCTTGCCTGAGCAATAGCGCCGCCGCGTCGAACTCGATGCGGCGTATGGCGCGACGCTCGGCTGCGTCCTCGTCCTGGCCCCAGATCGCGATCTGGTAGTCCTCGTCGAGATGGGCCGCGGCCCAGATTTCGTCCGGGCTCAGGCGGCCATCGGCCAACGCCAGCATCAGCACGGTCGAGCCGGTCAGGGTCATGACATTATGCGCGCCGGCGAGCGCGAGCGGGGCGGGGATATCGGCGACGCGACGGGCGACCGCTTCCAGCGTCGCGGCGGGCTGCTGCGCGAACATCACGCCCTGCGCCAGCACGAAGCGAGCGCCGAGCGCGCTTTCGGTCTCGCGCAGGATCGGGTCCCAGATCTCGCTCTGGCTGGTGACCAGCGTGTCGGGCTCGGCGGCGCGGTAGCAGAGCGCGTCGCTGCCGGCATAGCGGACGATCTCGGCGCGCACGGCCTCGTGCTGGTCGGCGACGCCGTCGAGCGCCGAGTTGACCAGCCGCGACAGCGGCATCCGCGAGGGGTCGATCTTCTCGGCCTGCGCCTGCCATTCGGCCGCCAGCGCCTCTGCGATTGGCTGTGAGGTGACGGCGAGCGGGTTGCGCGCCGGCGTGCGCGCGGTGCGGCCGTCCAGCGCGACATGGAACAGCCCGTCGCGTTCCAGCACGGCCGCCGTCTCGTAGAAGCGCCGGGGCAGGGCGTTGCGCATTCCCGATTGCGCGGCGGCGACGGGGTCGGGCTGGCGTTGGCCGGCGGCGCCGAAGCGGGCGAGGAAATCATCGAGCGACATGGCCGCGCTTTAGCATGGACATCCCGGAAGGTCAGCCGCCGAAAACGTCGCGCCAGGCCGGCCGGGCATCGGCGAAGGGCAGGGCGGTCGCGGCATGGACGCCGCGCGCGATGGCGCGCGCGAGCACGTCGGCCGCCGTGGCGCAGATTTCGGTCAGCGCATAGGCATCCGACGGCGCGCCGGCATGGCCGGTCGCGGCTGCGAAAACCACATCGCCATCGAGCGCCGCATGGACCGGCCGCAATGCGCGGGCAAGCCCGTCATGGGCTGCCAGCGCCAGCCGCTTGGCCTGCGCCTTGGTCAGCACCGCGTCGGTGGCGACGAGCGCGATCGTGGTGTTCTGGCCGGCTCCTCCCTTGAAGCGCAGGGCGGTGTCCCGAGGGGTCATTTTCGCCGGCCAGCCGAGACCGCCGAACTCGCCGGCCTGCTCGTAAGGAGCGGCCCAGAACTGCGCGCCGTCACCGATGGTGGCGCTGCCGACGGCGTTGACCGCCACGAGCGCGCCGACGACATGGCCGGTGGCGGCGCGCGCGCTTGCCGAACCGATTCCGCCCTTGAGGTTCTGCGTGGTCGCGCCATAGCCCGCGCCCGCCGTCCCCAGGGCGAAATCGAGGCCGGCCTGACCGGCGGCGAGCCCGCCGAGACGGCGATAGGGCGCCTCGGCGTCGCCCCGCGCCCAGGGCTTTTGGCCGCCATTGAGCAGGTCGAACAGGATCGCCTGCGGCACGATCGGGACGCGCAGGCTCCCGACCGGAAAGCCGCGCCCCTGCGCCGCCAGCACCGAGAGCACGCCGTCGGCGGCGGCCAGCCCCCAGACCGAACCGCCCGACAGCGCGATGGCGTCGATATGCTGGACCGTCATCTCCGGTTCGAGCAGGCTGATGTCGCGGGTGCCGGGAGCGCCGCCGAGCACGGCGACCGAGGCGATGGTCGGGCGCTCGAACAGCGCGACGGTGACACCGGTCGCGGCATGCTCGTCATGGGCCTGCCCGACGAGGACGCCACGGACATCGGTGATCAGGTTGCGCATCGCAAAGGCCGGCACGGTTGGAAACATAATCGCGCTGGCTCGCGCGCGGGGCGCACATTACGATCTTTTCATGCTTGCGCCATCGCCGGGTCACGCCGCCCGGGCCACTCTGCGAGCATCGTGAACCGGCTTCGAGACCCGCACAGCGACCCGATATCCGATTTCAGCCTTTGGGAGACACACTATGAAACGCATTGCCCTGATCGTCGCTTCGTCGGCCGCCGCCGTCGCCGCCACGCTGGCGATCGCACAGCCGCAGCCGCTTCCGCCCGCCGGCGGTGCCGACCGCGATCGTCCGCCCCATGAGCGCACCGAGGGACGCGACGCACGGCGCGGCGAGGCACGCGAGCAGCGCGCCGAGCGCATGCAGGCCCGCATGACCGAGCGCCTCGCCAAGCTGCGCACCGACATGAAGCTCAAGCCCGAGCAGGTGCCGCTGTTCGACGCCGTCGAGAACGTCATCAAGAAGAACGCCGAAAAGCGCCGCGAGGGCTGGTCGGCGATGCGCGAGCAGCGCGAGACCTTCCGCCATGCCGACATCATGGAAAAGCTCGACATGACATCGGGCCGTCAGGCCGAGCGCGCCGGCCGGACCAAGGAGATGGCGGATGCGGTTCGCCCGCTCTGGACGACGCTCAGCGACGAGCAGAAGACCGTGGCGCGACGCGCGGTGCGCGAGGCGATGGCCGAGGGGCGCGGCATGATGCACCGCATGCGCGAGCGCTTCGAGGAGCGTCGCGGCGGGCGTGACCGGGACGACGACGATCGCGGCCCGCGTCGCTGGCGCGAGGAGCGCGGCGACCGTCGCGGCTGAACAAGGCCGGCATTGACGGCAAGTCAACAGAACAGGGCGGCTCCGCGGAGCCGCCCTTTTTCATGTGGTCATGCAGGTTCGGCTCAGGCGCCGGTGGCGTCCTTGACGCATTTGTTGGTGAAGCTGGTCTTGGCCGCGCCATTAAGCTTCTTGTCGGCCGCCTGCTTGTCGCAGGCCGCGCCGGCGTCCTTCTCGCATTTCGTCATGAAACTGTTCTTGGCCGCGCCGGCGAGTTTCTTGTCGCCGGCCTGGACGGCGCAGCTTGGAGACTGGGCAAAAGCGAGGCTGGAAAAGCAGGTCAGCGCAAGCGCCGCGATCAGGGTCTTCATGGGATCGTCCTCCGCAGGAGTGAGCGAAGGCAGAATTACCTGAGTCGCGCGGCGCTGTCAGCGCGCCGCCAGCCGGCGATTCATGGTAAAGATCATGGAAAACAGAGGTTTACCATAATCATTCAAATTGAGTTCATTTTTTCGGCTTTACGTTCGGTTACATGAGTTGGACGGGAGCCTGGCCGATGAAGACATCATGGTCGATCGTGCTGATGCGCGGCTTCATCGCCGGCGTCTTCCTGCTCTGCCTGCTCGGCCCCTATGCGATCTCGATCCTGATCGGCTGCCTCGGGCTGGGCTGCCACGTGTTTCGCGACGAGGCCGGCTCGCATCTGTGAGGGGAGAGCGGGTCGAGCCCGATCCTGATACAGCCGTTCAGGCGCGTGTGATGACGGGCACGCCGATCAGCAGGGGATGGAGCCAGACCGCGAAGACGACATAGGCCGCAAGCCCGACGACGATCGCGATCGCATCACTGCGTCCGAATGCGACCGTGCCCATGGTCGCCATGCGCGCAATTTCCTCGGGACGGCGCTTGATCGAGATCCGCGCCATCACGGCCCAGGCCAGAAAGCTGCCGAACAGGAGCATGCTGCCGAGGTCGCCATTCGCGATGAGATGGGCCGTGGCCCAGATCTTCACGGCGAGCAGCATGGGATGCTTGACGATCGAGAGGATCTTGCCCGGCCGCTTGCCCACAGTGAGCAGGATGAAGATCGGAAGGTTGAGCAGCAGCGCCAGATGCCGCGTCCAGACCGGCGGCTCCCAGACGACCGTGTAGCCGGCCGCGCGTTGGAGCCCGTACCCATAGATCAGCAGGACGAAGCCGACGATGGAGACGAGGGAATAGAGCCCCTTGTAGCCGCCCTCGCCGAGCCGGCCGATCAATTGCGCGCGGAAGCCCCGCGTGATCGTGACGGCATGCATGCCGAGGAACAGGATCAGCCCGAGGATCAGCAGGAGCATGTGGTTGGTCGCCTCAAGTTGGAGCGATTCCAACCATGGACTGGCGGGGTGGGGTTTGGCCATGGGGCTGTGGCCATGGGTGATTGTGGCAGGGTCTAGTGGGCCGATTAATGCCGCTTAGGCGGGGACAAGTCGCCGCTGTCCGTTGAACCGGGCCGAGCAGTTCTAGAAGCTAAGCCCTCGGGGGGGCGGTATGACTGATCCTAGCGAACTCTGGAAGCAAATCGTCAGGTACTCCGCTGTCGCCAATGGTACGGCGCTTACTCTCGCGCTCAGCTCGATCGGTAAAACGCCGGTGGTCCAGCTTAGCGCAACCATCGGAAAATTTCCTATTTGGTGCTTCTTTCTCGGCCTTGTGGCGAGTGGGCTGCATCTCGTCTGCAGTTTTGTATACGCGCTGGAGAGCAAGGGCGTTGAGGCCAACAAGAAGGTGCAAAGTCTCTCTGACAAGCTGGAGGGAAGTCTCGCCGACGCAATCGCCCAGGGCGAACTCAGTGCGCGGACGGCGGAGGTTCGACGCGAACTGCAATCCCTGAAGGATCAGCTTAGTGAGTTAGACCTCGGCCAAACGCCGGGCTTTTTGGGCGGCATGCGAAACGCTCAGGAAGGACTTCTATGGGCAGCCTATGGCTTCTTCGTCATCGGCTTAGCTGCTGTCGTTTGGGCCACCTAAGCGCACTGGGGAGCGCCCGGAACCCTCCCGAGCTCTATCGTTCTGCCCTCGACGAGGCCCTCGCCGTCATTCCGGGCGAGCGAAGCAAAGGCCTGGAATCCATCGCAAGGCACCGTCGTGCTCTATGCTGGATTCCGGATCAGCGCCGCTTCGCGGCTTGTCCGTAATGAGGTCGAGGTTGGGTGGATGGTCCGGTGACCTAATCCTGCCGGACAACAAAAGAGGGGACGGCGATTGCTCGCCATCCCCCAGAATATCTCCAGCAAACGGGCCTTTCGGCCGTCTCCATCCGATCAGCGCGAGTAGAACTCGATGACCAGGTTCGGTTCCATCTGCACCGCATAGGGCACGTCCGTCAGGGTCGGCGTGCGGGTGAAGGTGGCGGTCGACTTGGTGTGGTCGGTGTCGAGATAATCGGGCACGTCGCGCTCGGCGAGCCCTGCTGCCTCGATCACGATGGCGAGCTGGCGCGAGCTCTCCTTGACCGCGATCACGTCGCCCGGCTTGACCTGGTAGGAGGCGATGTTGACGCGCTTGCCGTTCACGGTGACGTGGCCGTGGTTGACGAACTGGCGGGCGGCGAAGACCGTCGCGACGAACTTGGCGCGGTAGATCACCGCGTCGAGGCGGCGCTCGAGCAGGCCGATCAGGTTCTCGCCCGAATCGCCCTTGAGGCGGATCGCCTCGGCGTAATAGCGGCGGAACTGCTTCTCGGAGATCGAGCCGTAATAGCCCTTGAGCTTCTGCTTGGCGCGCAGCTGCGTGCCGAAGTCGGAGGGCTTGCCCTTGCGGCGCTGGCCGTGCTGGCCGGGGCCGTATTCACGACGGTTGACCGGGGATTTCGGGCGGCCCCAGATGTTCTGACCGAGACGGCGGTCAATCTTGTACTTCGCCTCATGGCGCTTCGACATATCGCGTGTCCTCTCAGGTTCGCGAGTGAGGACCGCGCCCTCCTGCTCCCCAGCGATGTGGCCGGGGCGACAGATCCGGCTCTTCGAGAGCGGATCACGGGTGCGGAAAAAGTCACGCGGGCCTTTTGGGCCCGCGTGACGCACGCCTAGAACCATGCGGGAGCCGGTTTGTCAAACCGGAAGGGCGTCACAGCGACGAAGCGCGCGGGGAACCCTCTCCCGTAGGGAGAGGGCAGGGTGAGGGGTCGGCCGTTGAACGTCATGGCCGTGCCCTGACAGCGGCCACGCTGTGAGGCTGGCGTGCACTGGTCCAGGGGCCAACACCTCACCCCTGCCCCTCTCCTTACAGGAGAGGGGTTCCCCGCGCTCAATTCACCAGCGGCATCGGCTCTATCTCGACCTGCGCCAGACCGTGGCCCGCCAGCGCGATTCTGAGCGGGCCGGTCAGGCCCGCCCCGCTGGTGAAGAGCGCCACCGTCTCAGCCGGCAATCCGGTCGGATCGGGCAGGGCCGGCCCCAGCAGCGCGCTAACCCGGCTTGCGATGGCGGGCGCAGGGTCGATCCAGGCGACATCCCAGGGCGCCAGCCGCTTCATCCGTTCGATCAGCAGGGGATAATGCGTGCAGGACAGCGTGACCACATCGGTGCATGCGCCGCCTTTCTCGACGAAGCAGGGCGCGATCTCGGCGCGGATGTCGTCGTCTTCGACCGGCTCGCCCTTCAGCGCCGCCTCGGCCAAGGCCGCCAGCCGGGTCGAGCCGACGAGCGTGACCTCGCAGGCTCCGGCATAGGTTTCGATCAGCCCGCGCGTGTAGTCGCGCGCGACGGTGCCGGGCGTGGCCAGCACCGAGATCAGCCGCGAGCGCGTCAGTTCGGCTGCCGGCTTGATCGCCGGCACGGTGCCGACGAAGGGGATCGAAAATCGCGCCCGCAGCGCCGGCAATACCAGCGTCGAGGCCGTGTTGCAGGCGATCACGACGAGATCGGGGTGGCAGCGCGCGACCAGGCGCTCCATCACCGCCAGCACGCGGTCGACCAGTTGCGCCTCGCTGAGCCGGCCATAGGGAAAGCCGGCGTCGTCGGCGGCGTAGACGATGCGGGCATTGGCCTGGCGCTGCATGACGCGCGCCAGCACGGTCAAACCGCCAAGTCCTGAATCGAAGACGAGGATGGTGGGCTGGCGGCGCGGCATCGCCGCACTGCGATAGGCCGTTCCGGCCAGAAGATCGACCTGCATGCGCCGTGCCTGCGGGAGAGAGGTTGAGCCGGGATTGCGCCAGATGCGGGTTAAGGCATCGTCAACAAGAGCCTTGCAGAGCGCGCGTGATTTAGTTGACTTTGTCCATCAAATCGACTGATCCTGCGGCCTGGAGGTCGCCATGTCCGACATCGAGACCAACGCCATCGCCGCAATCCGCCGCTTTAACCGGTTCCACAGCCGCTGGATCGGGGCGCTAGGCGGCAGTCTGCACGGCTCGGGTTTCGCGCTGACAGAGGGGCGCGTGCTCTATGAACTGGCGCAGCGCGACGGCTGGCTCGCCAGCGAACTGGCGCGCGATCTGGAGCTCGATCCCGCCTATCTCTCGCGCATCCTCAAGCGCTTTGCCGCTTCGGGCTGGCTTGAGCGCGAGCGCTCGCCCGATGATGGCCGGGCGCGGCGGCTGCAACTGACGAGGTTGGGCCGGGAGGCCTTCCTGCCGCTCGATTCCGCCTCGCGCGAACAGGCATCGGCCATCCTCGCCCGCCTGCCGGAGTCCGATCAGTCGCGGCTGGTCGAGGCGCTCGGTTGCGCGCAGGCACTGCTTTCGGGCGGGCGGGCCGCGCCCGCGTTGCCGGTCATCCGCGCGCATCGGCCCGGCGACATCGGCTGGGTGATTTCGGCGCATGCCCGACTTTATGCGGAGGAGTACGGCTGGGATATCTCGTTCGAGGCGCTGGTCGCCGAGATCGCGGCGAAGTTCCTGCGCGAGTTCAGGCCCGAGCTGGAGCGCTGCTTCATCGCAGAGCTGGATGGCGCGCCGGTCGGTTCGGCTTTCGTGGTGCGCGAGAGCGACGAGGTCGCCAAGCTTCGGCTCGTTCTGGTCGAGAAGAGGGCGCAGGGGCTGAAGCTCGGCAAGGCGCTGGTGCGGGAGGCGATCGGCTTTGCGCGCAATGCGGGTGATCTGCGCATGGTGCTCTGGACCAACGACATCCTGCACGCCGCACGCGCGATCTACGTTGCGGAAGGCTTCAGGCTGGTCGCGGAGGAGCGACACCATTCCTTCGGGCAGGATCTGGTCGGGCAGAACTGGGAGCTCGATCTGTCTGCCTAAACCTTGAGCCGCGCCACGGTCGCAGCCGCCGCGCGCCCTGCGAGCGTGGCGCCGCCCACCGTCATCGCGCCGCCGCCGGCCGTGGCCTCGCCGGCCAGCAGGATGCGGCCGTTGCCGATCGGTTGCGCCAGGACGTCGCGCGCTTTCTCCTGGCCGGGCAGGCAAACGGAATAGGAGCCCAGCGCATAGGGATCGGTCGACCATGCCGGGAAGGAGCAGGCTTTCACGGCTTTCCGGACATCGGCGCCGAGCATTTGCGCCAGCAGGGCGGTGATCTGGGACTGCGCCTCGGCTGCGCCGGCATGCGCCAGTTCGCGGGCATAGTCGCCGCCGAAATAACCGATGACGATGTCCCGGTCGTCGGGGAACATGTCGAAATTCACCAGCCTCCTTGGCGAGCCGGCCTCGAGGAAGCTCATGCCCGGCGTCACGCCGAAGCGGTCGCCCTCGACCCTGAACGCGATCTTGGTGAGCGCGCCCATGCCGATGCCATTGAGCGCGTCGCGCGTGCGGGCCGGCAGTTCCGGCGTGAAGCGGATGCCGCCCGCCTTCAGCACGCCGACGGGCACCGTCACGATGACGGAATTGGCGCGCAGCGTTCCCGAACGGCTCGTGATCGTGACACCCGGCCCGTCCCAGCGGATGGCGCTGACCGGCTCGTTCAGCCGGATGTCGAGGCCCGCGCCATGGCGGGCGACGAGATTGCCGTAGCCCGACGGCACGACGAGGTCGTCGCCGGACCAGAGGCGCTGGTAGTCGCGCGCGGAAATCCTGCCCGATTCCTCGCCAATCGAAAGCAGGAGCCCGGAGGAAGCGACCGGGGCCATGTCGGGGCCGAGATCGCCGAGGAGTTCGGCCACCGACATGTCGCGGGCGGTGATGTCGACGGTCTCAAGCCGGCGGTCGATCTCGCCGAAGGCGCCGCGGCGCTTGAGACGGTCGGTCTCGGCCATCGGCTTGCCGTCGGCAAAGACCTGGAAGCCGCCGCCCCAGGGCTCTGTCGGCGTCTCGACGCCGAGCTCTTTGGCGATCTGGACCCAGGGGTTGCGCTCTGCCCAGTGGATGAACATCGCGCCTGCGTCGAAGGCCGGCCCCAGCGAGCTATCGGTAAAGGCGCGCCCGCCGATGCGGTCGCGGGCCTCCAGCACCACGGCCTTGCGGCCGGCCGCCTTCAGGGTGCGGGCGGCTGCGATGCCGGCCGCGCCCGCGCCGATGACGACGACGTCGACATCCGCGGCATGCGCCTGCCGACGAGCGCCAGCGAGGCTCGCGGCGAGCGTGGTCGAGCCCATCAGGAAGCTCCGGCGATCCAGCATGCGGCTTCAAGTCCATGACATCGCGGAACGGCATGATGCGCGCCTGCTTGTGCGTTGCAATACGCGCTCAGCATTGCGGCTGGATCACGGCGATCACGAGATCGGGAGGGGTGCGGCCTGTTGGAGCCCTCATCCTGAGGAGCCGCGAAGCGGCGTCTCGAAGGATGTTCCAGCCAGCGCCTTCTGGAGCATCCTTCGAGACGCGATCCTGACGGATCGCTCCTCAGGATGAGGGCTCTTCCTGCGGCGCAACAGGTAGTTTCCGGCGCCTTGGCCCCTCGACCAGCGATTTGAAGATGCCGCGCAGGGTGCGGGCTTCCTGCTCTGTCAGGCTCAGCCGATGCAGGATGTCGCGCAGATTGGCGGTCATGATGTGCTTCTTGCCGGGCGGGAAGAAGCCGCAGATGTCGAGTTCGCCCTCGACGTAGTCGAACATGGACAAAACGGTCGCGCGTGTTGCCGGCGGGGAGGGCACACCCTCCCGGAAAGGCGGTTCGCCGCCCGTCGCCTGAAGCCATTCATAGCCGGTCAGGAGCACGGCCTGCGCGAGGTTCAGGGAGGCGAAGGCGGGGTTGACCGGAAAGGTCAGGATCGCGTCGGCGAAGCTGATCTCCTCATTGGTCAGGCCGATGCGCTCGCGCCCGAACAGGATGCCGACGCGCTCGCCGCCCCCGATGCGGTCGGCAACCGGGGGCATCGCTTCGGCCGGCGTCAGCACGCGCTTCATCTGGCCGCGTTCGCGCGCCGTCGTCGCCAGCACATGGTTGAGGTCGGCGATGGCCTGCGCCGTCGTGGCGAAAAGCCCTGCGTTTTCGAGGATGTGGCCCGCGCCCGAGGCGGTCGACAGGGCTTCCTCCTTCAGCACGCCGCCGGCCGTCCAGCCATCGCGCGGCGCGACGAGGCGCATCTCGGACAGGCCGAAATTCGCCATGGCGCGCGCGCACATGCCGATGTTCCGCCCCATCTGCGGCTCGACCAGGATGACGATCGGAGCCGGCGTTTCGACAGGCTGGCGGGTGTGGTCGGTGCCGGAACCGGGCATGGAAAAGGGCTCGCTCATGAGATCGAGAGCGAGCCCTTAACCGATCGGGCGGCTTCGGCAAGGCGTTGCGCGTCTTTGGCCTTCTGCCGCGAACGCCGAAGGTGGTGTTCAGGCGGCGCGGCGGCGCGGCGCGGCCTGACGGCCCGTGGCTGTGTCGTTGGTCCTGAAGCTCGCGACGAGTTCGTTGAGGCGGGCGATCTGGCTGCTGAGCTGGGTCGCGGATGCGGCGCTCTCTTCGGCCAGAGCCGCGTTCTGCTGGGTCATCTCGTCCATATGGGCGACGGTCTGGCTCATCTCGTCGATGCCGTTGGCCTGCTCGGCCGAAGCCGCCGAGATGTCGGAGACCGTGGCCGAGACCTTGCGCGAGGCCTCGACGATCTGGTTCAGCGCCTCGCCGGCCGAGCGCACCAGCGCCACACCCTGCTCGACCTCGCGACCGGATTCGCCGATCAGGCCGGAGATGTCCTTGGCGGCGTCGCCCGAGCGCTGTGCCAGCGTGCGGACCTCGCTTGCGACCACGGCGAAACCCTTGCCGGCGTCGCCGGCGCGGGCGGCCTCGACCGCCGCGTTCAGCGCCAGCAGGTTGGTCTGGAAGGCGATGTCGTCGATCACCCGGATGATGTCGGAGATCTTCTTCGAGGCGTCCTCGATGCGCGACATCGCCTCGACGGCGTCGGTGACGATGGCGCCGCCCTTCTCGGCGACGGTCATGGCCTCCTGGGCAAGCGTGACCGCCTGCCGCGAGGCGTTGGCCGAGGCCTTGACCGAGGCTGCGAGTTCCTCGGTCGTGGCCGCCGTCTCCTCCAGCGAGGAGGCCTGCTCTTCGGTGCGCTTCGACAGGTCGTCGGCGCCCATGTTGATCTCGCGCGCCGAATTGCCGACCTCGGCCGAGGTCGCCTGGATCGTCGTCACCGTCTCGCTGAGCCGGGAGACCGCCGCGTTGAAGTCGTCGCGCAGCTTCTCGTAGTCGGCGGCGACGCCGGCGTTGATCTGGCAGGTCAGATCGCCCTTGGAAAGCAGGTCGAGCCCGTCGCCGAGCAGCGTCATGACCTGGCGCTGTTCGGCGGCCAGACGCTCCTGCTCCTGCACGCGGGCGGCGCGTTCACGCTCGCCCTGCAAGCGCTGGGCGTCCGAGGCCGAGCGGGACTGCTCGGTCTCGGCTTCCAGCCGCCGCATTTCGAGGCCGTTCTGCTTGAAGACAAGGACGGTGCGGGCCATGTCGCCGACTTCGTCCTTGCGAGCTTCGCCGGCCACGGCGGCATCGAAATTCCCGGCTGCGAGCTCTCTCATCGCGAGCTTCAGTCGATCGAGGGGACGGGTGATCGTCATGGACGACATCATCATGGCCCCGACGAGCCCGATCAGAAGCCCGGCGATGCTGGCGGCGATGGTGACGACAAAAGTGTGGTTCGTCGTCTCGTTGAGAGCCTGGGACTTGGCGTCGAGGTCCCTGATGAGCGAGGTATTGAGCGCCACGATCTCGTTGACGAGGCTGCGAAGCCTGCCGTCGAGCGTGCTCATCACCATCAGCGCTTTTTCGTTTTCATCCTTCTCGCCAAGCGTCACGGCCTGATCGACGAACGCTTTCAGACCGCGCACCTGCGTAGCGAATGCGTCCAGACGCTCCTTCGCCTCGGGCATCGCGGTCGCCGCGTCGGCAAGATGGGAGAGGGTCGTCTTGTAGGAGGTTTCGCCTTGCGTCTTGGCTTCGGCGATTCCGGCCGCGCCGGCCGGATAGGCGATGATCTTGTAGGTTTGCGCAATCAGGTCGTTTGCAGTGCGCGATGCCCGTCCTGTCGCCAGGATTGCTTTCGGGTGGGTGTTGAGCATCGCCGAGTAGTCGGCATCGACCTTCTTTAATTGCAGGCCGGCGTAGACACAGGCGCCAAGGCCGATCAGGCCCATCGCGATGATGGCGCCGGCGAACTTGGTCCCGATCTTGATGTTGTTCAGGTTGATCATGGTCATCTCGATATCGACGCTGCAAGAGATCGAGATTGTTGACGGACACGGTTAAATATAGGTGAATCGCAGCGATTTCGCCGGAATTTTCAGCTTTTTTGGGGTTTTCTCCCGCGTCTGTTCAAGAAAACAGGCGTTTCTTCTTCATAAATTGCAGTTTCCTACAAAACATGGAGATTGCCTGAACTCACCCGGCAGCCTTTTCCACCGCCCGCATCACGCGCAGCATATTGCCGCCGGCGAGCTTTTCGAGGTTGTCCTCCGACCAGCCGCGCCGGATCAGCTCGGCGATCAGCGACGGGAAGACGCTGGTGTCCTCCAGCCCCTGCGGCGCCGGACCGCCGAAGAAATCCGAGCCGATGCCGACATGGTCGTGGCCGATGCGCTTGGCGAGGTAGTCGAGATGGTCGCAATATTCGACGATCGTGGCCTTGGGGCGCGGACCTGATTTGGCGACGATTTCGGCCTCGGCCTTCACATAATCCATGCCGTCGGGCGTCTTGCCGTACTGGTCCTTGGCCGGGCGGTGCCAGTCGCGCGAGGCCTGGCTGATGAAATCGGGCACGAAGGTCGCCATGACGATGCCATGTGCTGCCGCAACCCGGTCGAGCACGTCATCGGGGACGTTGCGGGGGTGGTCGCACAAAGTGAAGGCGTTGGAGTGCGACCAGACCGGCGGCGCGCTGGCGATGTCGAGCACGTCATGCATCACCTTGGGCGAGACATGGGCGAGATCGACGATCATGCCGAGTTTGTTCATGCGGCCGATGACATCCTTGCCGAAGGCCGAGAGCCCGTTGTGCCGGGGCGCGTCGGTCGCGGAATCGCACCAGTCATGGGTGCCGTTGTGGCAAAGCGTCATCAGGCGGACGCCAAGCCCGTAATAGGCGTCGAGCGCGTCGAGTTCGTTGTCGAGGGCCGAGCCGTTCTCGATCGTCATGAACAGCGCCATGCGGCCTTCGGCCTTGGCGGCCTCGACATCATCGGCCGCGAGGCCGGGCCTGAACACGTCGGCATGGCGCTTCAGGATGTCGCGCATCAGCGCGATCTGCGCCAGCGCGAAGCCGGCGGGATGCTTGTGACTGGGCGGGACATAGGCGGCGAAGAACTGGCCCGCGAGCTTGCCCGCCTGCATGCGCGGGATGTCGGTGTCGCCATGGGGATGGACGGTGGCGAGGTCGAAGACGCCGACATCGCCCTTCGCGTTCCGGTTCAGCCTGATCACGAAGGGCAGGTCGTTATGGCCGTCGATCAGCGGCGCGCGGTCGAGCAGAGCGAGAGCGGCGGCGTAGGCATTGTCCTGGACGGGCGGGGCGGCGAGGGCCATGGGGCAACCTTTGGGTCGGGAATCGGCAGCGGCAGCGATCGTGGCAGGTCTGGCGTGGCGAGGCGAGGGCGCGTCGCGCAGGGCTGCATCCCGCATCATGCTCGGGCGAAGCGCAGCGCGGACTGGACCATCCCCCGCCGGAGGTCCTCGGGTCCGCGCCAGGCGCGGCCCGAGAATGACGCTCTCCAACCGTCAGCCGAAGCGCGCCGGCGCGAAGGGGGTGGGGTCGACGAAGACCTTCTGCCCGGTCACCATCTCGGCGATCATGCGGCCGGTGACGGCGGCCAGCGTCAGCCCGTGATGGGCGTGGCCGATCGAGAACCAGAGGTTTTTATGTTTCGGCGCGGGGCCGATGATCGGCATCATGTCGGGCGTGCAGGGCCTGCGGCCGAGCCAGGGCTCGGCGTCGAGGCGTTCGCCGAGCGGGAACAGCGTTTTCGCGATCGGCTCGGCACGGGCGAGTTGGACCGGCGTCTTGGGCGCATCGCGATCGGCGAATTCCGCGCCGGTGGTGAGGCGCACGCCCTGCAGCATCGGCGCAAGGAAATAGCCGCGCTCGGTGTCGAGCACCGGATGGTTCAGCACGGCGTTGCCGAGCGGCTTGTAGTGCATGTGGTAGCCGCGCTTGACCGCGAGCGGCAGGTTGTAGCCGAGCTTTTTCGTGACCACATCGGCCCAGGGGCCGAGCGCCACGACCGCGTCCTTCGCATAGGCCTTGACGCCGTCGGCGAGCACGATGCTCCAGCCCGACATGTCCTGCGCCAGCGTCGCCGCATCGCCGAGCGCGAGCTTGCCGCCGAGTTTCTCAAACAGCGCGACATAGGATCGCGACAGGCCGAGCGGGTCGATCACGGTGACCGGGTCGGTCCAGTGCAGGCCGCCGATCAGGCTCTGATCGAGATGGGGCTCCTCGGCGCGCAGCTTCGCGACGTCGAGGGCCTCGTAGTTCAGGCCGTAATCGCGGTTCCACCTTGCGGCCTCGGTGAGGCGCTCATCCTGCTGGGCTTGCGTGCGGAAGACCTTCATCCAGCCCTTGCGGCGCAGAAGCCCGGTCGCGCCGGCTTCCTGGGCGAGGGCGTCATGTTCGCTGACGCAATGCTCGATCAGGGTGGCGTATTTGCGGGCGATCGCTTCGTGCTGCGAGGCGCGCGAATGCATCCAGTACGACCACAGGAAGGGCGCGAGCTTGGGGATGGCGCTCCAGTGATAATGCGCGTCGATGGTGTTGTTCATCGCGTAGCGGATGAGCGCGCCGAAATCATGCGGGAAGCCGTAGGGGTAGACACCCTCGCGCTGGATCAGCCCGGCATTGCCGTAGCTCGTCTCCTCGCCCGGTCCGCGCTTGTCGACGAGCAGGACGGAGCGGCCCGCCTTCTGCAGATGCAGCGCCACCGAAATACCGACGATCCCTGCGCCAACGACGATGGTGTCGGTCTGCATGTCATGCTCCTGCCAGCCTGTCCCCGCACCAAAATAGCCGTTTACGGAGCGGTGTCAGCGCCACGATGCATGTTTGCGGTCTTGGGCTGAAAGTTTCGCAAGATTTGCGCCAAAGCATCGCCGGGCATGCCTCGATTCGGCGATATCGCCGTCGCCCCGCAATTTTCTGCCGGCGCAGGACGGCCTTGCCGAGATGGCGGGTGACGCAAGCCCCGGGATCGGCCAGTGTCTCGGCCTTTCCCGTTCGATTTGAGCCTTCATGCTGTCGCGCCTACCCACTTTGCTCGCCTCCGCCCTGGCCTGGCTTGGCCGCCATGGCACGCAAGGCTTCGCACTCTCGATCTTCCTCGGACTGGCGCTGCCGCAGTTCTCGGCCGCGGCGCGGCCGCTGCTGCCGGTGACGATCTTCTGCTTCACGACCGTCGTCTTCATGCGCGCCGATCTCGGCATCATCGCGGGCATGCTCAGGCGGCCGGGCAAGCTGATCCTGGCCTGCCTCTGGCTGATCGCCGGGCCGGCGCTGTTGATCGGCGGCGCTTTCGCCGTGTTGGGACGCGCGGCGCTCGATCCTGGCCTCGTGCTCGGCCTTGCCATTCTGGGGGCGGCCCCGCCGGTGATGTCGTCGCCCGCGGTGGCGATCCTCTATGGGTTCGAGCCGTCACGGCTGATCGCCAGCGTCATCCTGACGACCATCATCAGCCCTTTCGCCGCCCCGCTGCTGGTGGAATGGCTCGCAGGAGCGGCCGTTCCGCTCGATCGCTGGGTCCTGGCGCTGCGGCTGGCGCTCTTCATCGGCGGTGGGGCGATCGTCGCGTCCGTGCTGCGGCGTTTGCTCGGCAGGGCGCGGATCATGGCGCTGAAGCCCAATCTCGATGGCTTCGGCGTGCTGATGTATTTCGTCTTCGCCATCGCCGCGATGGACGGCGTCACGCAGGCGGCGTTCGACGATCCGTTCCGGGTCCTGCTCTTCATTGCGATCGCGTTTGCGATGTCGGGCGCGGGGCTGGTGCTGGCCAGCGTGATGCTGCGGCCGCTGCGGCTGTCCGAGCGCTTCATGGTCGGCTACGGCACCGGACAGCGCAATATGGGGCTGCTGATCGCCGCTCTGGGGGCAGGCGTCCCGCCGACGACCTTCCTGTTCTTCGCGCTGGCGCAGTTCCCGATCTACCTGTTGCCCTGGCTTTTGCGCGGCGTCGCGGCGCGCATCCGCCGGGCCGAGAACGACTCTCCTGCCGCCGGCTGACGGCGCGGCCTGCGAGGCCTTCTCGCATCGCAAGCAGGAGCTTCGCCATGATCACGCTCTATTCCGGGCCGCTCAGCCTGTTTTCCCGCAAGGTCGAGATCGCGCTGCGCGAAAAGGGCCTTCCCTTCGAGCGCGTCATGGTGCCGTTCGACCAGAGCGTCGGCTATGATCCAAAGCACCCGGAGGTGCTGGCGCTGAACCCAAAGGGACAGGTGCCGGTGCTCAACGATGACGGGCTCGTACTCTTCGACTCGACCGTCATCATCGAATATCTCGACGAGGCCTATCCGCAGCCGCCGCTGTTTCCGGCGACGCCGGCGCAGCGGGCGCGCTGCCGGCTCGACGAACTCTTCGCCGACGAGATCATGCTGGCGGCGTTGAAGCCGCTGATGCACCGCACCGGTCCGCGCTCCATGGACGCCAACCGCCGCGCCGCGCAGGACGCCGACGCATTGATCGCCGAAGACGTTCTGGCCGGCCATTACTGCACGCTGGAGGAGCGGCTGGGCGGCCGCGAATTCTTCGGGCCGGGGCTGTCGGCGGCCGATATCGCGCTGTTCATGAGCGTGCTGTTCTCGCTGCGGCTCGGCGGCCCCTCGCTGTCGCGCCATCCTGCGCTGTCGGCGTGGTTTTCGCGACTGGGCCAGCGCCCGGCCTTCTCGGCGATCGCAACCGAGATCGCGGAAGCCGACCGTCGGCTGTCGGTTCCGGTGAAGCGACGCTGAAAAGCGTCCTTTCGCGATTGCGGCAGGTGCGCGCGGGGGCTAAACCGCCCCCATGAGCTCCCCCATCCGCATCGCCCCCTCGATCCTCTCGGCCGATTTCTCGAAGCTGGGCGACGAGGTGCGCGCGATCGACGAGGCCGGCGCCGACTGGATCCATTGCGACGTGATGGACGGGCATTTCGTGCCCAACATCAGCTTCGGCCCCGATGTGCTGAAGGCGATCCGCCCGCACACGAAGAAGCCCTTCGACGTCCATCTGATGATCGCGCCGGTCGACCCCTATATCGAGGCCTTCGCCAAGGCTGGCGCCGATCTGATCTCGCTGCATGTCGAGGCCGGGCCGCATGTGCATCGCTCGCTGCAGGCGGTGAGGGCTCACGGAAAGAAGGCAGGCCTCGTGCTCAACCCCGGCACGGATGCGAGCGCGCTGGAGCCGCTGCTCGACGCGGTCGATCTCGTCTTGCTGATGACGGTCAATCCCGGCTTCGGCGGGCAGAGCTTCATCCCTTCTGTGGTCGACAAGATCGCCCGCGTCCGCGCCATGATCGGCGAGCGACCGATCGAGCTGGAGATCGATGGCGGGGCGACGCCCGAGACCGCGCCGCTGGCGGCGAAGGCCGGCGCGAACGTATTCGTCGCCGGCTCGGCCGTGTTCAAGGGCGGGCCTGCCGCCTATGCCGGGAATATTTCCGCGATCCGCAAAGCGGCGCAAGCCGCGCGCGGGCAGTGGGTTTGAACTGTAACTGCGCCGTCATTCCGGGCGAAGCGAAGCGCAGACCCGGAAT
Source organism: Allobosea sp. P2_A10 (assembly GCF_056405115.1). NCBI lineage: Bacteria > Pseudomonadati > Pseudomonadota > Alphaproteobacteria > Hyphomicrobiales > Alloboseaceae > Allobosea > Allobosea sp. P2_A10. The sequence continues at coordinate 61,069 of NZ_JBFUCS010000012.1, forward strand.
CCATCATAGGGCGCTGTCGAGCTTTATGATGGATTCCGGATCGGCGCGGCTTTGCCGCTGGTCCGGAATGACGGCACGCGTCGTGACAAGAGGTCGAGCATGATCCCGCGCTATTCCCGCCCTGAGATGGTCGCGATCTGGGAGCCGCAGACGCGGTTCAGGATCTGGTTCGAGATCGAGGCTCACGCCACCGACAAGCTCGCCGAACTCGGCGTGGTGCCGAAGGAGGCCGCCGCGACGATCTGGGCCAAGGCCAGGGACGCCACCTTCGACGTCGCCCGCATCGACGAGATCGAGCGCGTCACCAAGCACGACGTCATCGCCTTCCTGACGCATCTGGCCGAGATCGTCGGGCCGGAAGCCCGCTTCGTCCATCAGGGCATGACCTCGTCGGATATCCTCGACACGACGCTGTCGGTGCAGCTCGCGCGCGCCACGGACATCCTGATCGCCGATGTGGAGGGGCTGCTCGCCGCCATCAAGCGCCGGGCCTTCGAGCACAAGCTGACGCCGACGATCGGCCGTTCGCACGGCATCCATGCCGAGCCGGTGACCTTTGGGCTCAAGCTCGCGCAGGCCTATGCCGAGTTCGACCGCTGCAAGGCTCGCCTGGTCGCGGCGCGCGCCGAGATCGCGACCTGTGCGATTTCGGGCGCTGTCGGCACCTTTGCCAATATCGATCCGAGCGTGGAGGCCTATGTCGCGCAGAAGATGGGGCTGACGCCTGAGCCGGTTTCGACCCAAGTCATCCCGCGCGACCGGCACGCGATGTATTTCGCCACGCTCGGCGTCGTCGCATCATCCGTCGAGCGGCTTGCGACCGAGATACGGCATCTGCAGCGCACCGAGGTCTACGAGGCGGAGGAGTTCTTCTCGCCCGGCCAGAAGGGCTCCTCGGCGATGCCGCACAAGCGCAATCCGGTGCTGACCGAAAACCTGACGGGTCTCGCGCGCCTCGTGCGCGGCATGGTCGTGCCGGCGCTGGAGAACGTCGCGCTCTGGCACGAGCGCGACATCTCGCATTCCTCGGTCGAGCGCATGATCGGGCCTGACGCCACCGTGACGCTCGATTTCGCGCTGGCGCGGCTGACCGGTGTCGTCGACAAGCTGCTGATCTATCCGCAGAACATGCGCAAGAATCTCGACAAGCTCGGTGGCCTGCATAACTCCCAGCGCGTGCTGCTGGCCCTGACCCAGGCCGGTGCGAGCCGCGAGGAGAGCTACTCGCTCGTGCAGCGCAACGCGATGCGGACCTGGGAGCACGGCGAGGACTTCCTCACCAATCTGAAGGCCGACAAGGACGTGACGGCCAAGCTCTCAGCCGCCGAACTCGAAGCGATGTTCGACGAGGGCTATCATTTCAAGCATGTCGACACGATCTTCGCGCGGGTGTTCGGGGCTGCTTGAACCAACTGGTCAACCAGTCTAAATTCGACGGATGATCACCGTCGGCGCCTTCGAGGCCAAGACCAAATTCTCCGAACTGCTCGACCGCGTCGAGCGGGGCGAGGAGGTCGTGATCACGCGCCATGGCAAGACCGTGGCGCGGCTGGTCGCCGACAATACGCATGCCGACCAAGCCGGGGCTCTTGTCGAGCGTGTCAGAAACCGGCGCGACGCCATCGCGGCGCGGCTTGATGCAGCCGGCGAACAGCCGATTACAGCAGATGAGATCGTGGGCTGGGTCGGTGAAGGCCGGCGCTGATGGGCTTCGTCCTCGATGCGGGCATGACGCTTGCGCTGTTCCTGCCCGATGAAAGCCTTCCCGCCGGCGACGTCGCCGAGCGCATCTTTCGTGACGGGGCGATCGTGCCGATGCATTGGCCGTTCGAGGTCGCGAATGGCTGTGTGGTGGCGCGGCGCCGAGGCCGGCTGACGGCGCAGGAAATGGCGCTTATCCTCGGCGATATCGAGGTCATGAACGTCGTGCTGGATGTTCCGGACCATCCTTCGTTGAGGCCCGCCATGCTCGAACTCGCTTTCGCGCATAATCTGCCGGTCTATGACGCAGCCTATCTCGAACTGGCCCTGCGGCGGCGGCTCACCCTCGCGACACTGGACAGGCGCATGCGCGACGCCGCCCAAAGCGTTGGTTGCGCGGTGCTGGCGAACTGACGGGAGCGACCATGCGCATAGCAGTCATCGCGGACATCCACGGCAATTTCGGTGCACTTCAGGCCGTGGTCGAGGATCTGGAGCGGACGAAGCCCGATCTCGTGGTCAATCTCGGCGATTGCCTGTCGGGGCCGCTGCAGGCGCGCGAGACGGCCGATCTGCTGATGGCCAAGAACTGGCTGACGGTGCGCGGCAACCATGACCGCTATCTGATCGAGACGCCGATCGACGAACTTGCCGAATCCGACAAGGCGGCTGCCCTGCAGCTCTCGCCGGAGCATTTCGACTGGTTGAGGGCGCTGCCGTTTTCGACGCGGGCGGCTGACGACGTCGTCCTGTTCCATGCGACGCCGGGCGACGACAACACCTATCTGACCGAGCGTGCGGCGGGCCTAGGTCGCGAGATCAGGCCGCTCGAAGACGTCGAGGCCGATCTCGCCGGCGTCGCGGCGAGCCTGATCCTGTGTGGCCATTCGCACATCCCACGCGTGACCGAACTGTCCGGCGGCCGGTGCATCTTCAATCCCGGCAGCGTCGGCCAGCCGGCCTATTGGGACGACCAGCCTGTTCTGCACGGGATGCAGGCCGAGAGTCCGCATGCGCGCTACGGCATCGCCGAGCGCTGCCGCACGGGCTGGCGTTTCTCTTTCGAGGCGCTGCGCTATGACTGGAACTCCGCTGCCGAACTCGCCCTGTCGCGTGGCCGCCGCGACTGGGCCCATGCCCTGTCGACCGGCCTTGCCCTGATGCCTGATTGAGTCGCCATGAAATCCTCCGACGCTGACATTCTCATTGCTCCCGGCCTGGGCGGCTCCGGCCCCGACCATTGGCAGAGCCGTTGGCTGGCCAAACTCTCGACAGCGCGCCTCGTCGAGCAGGCGAACTGGCACAGGCCTGCGCGCGATGAATGGGCGCAGCGCATCGTTGCGGCGGTGCGTGCGGCCAAGCGGCCGGTCGTGCTGGTCGGGCATTCCGCCGGCGTCAGCGCCATCGCCCATGCGGCCGAGCACCTGAAGCCGGGGGAGGTCGCTGGCGCATTTCTCGTCGCGCCTCCCTCGGAGGCGACCAAGCGTACGATCGAAGAGATTGAGCCGGCCTTCGCCAAACACCGGCGCGAGACCCTGCCGTTTCCCGCCGTACTCATCGGCAGCGCCACCGACCCTTACTGCACCCAGAAGGAGGCGAAAGCGCTGGCGCAGGCCTGGGGCGCGGATTTCGTCGACGCCGGCGACAGCGGCCACATCAACACCGAGTCGGGGCATGGCCCCTGGCCGGACGGGCTGCTGCAATTCGCGGGATTTCTCAGGCGCCTGGGCTGAAACGCCGAACTGGCCTGTCATTCCGGGTTCGAGCCTTCGGCTCGCCCCGTAACGACAACAAAAAACCGCCCCGGCTTCCACCGGGGCGGTCTCGTCTTACGCGTGAGCGCGATCAGTCTCGAAGGTCAGAGAGCCTTGGAGATCAATTCTCGACGTAGGTGATCTTGCCGTCCGCACCCTTCTTCCAGGTGTACATGGTGTAGTCCGGGCGGGTGATGTCGCCCTTCTTGTCGTAGGTGATGTCGCCGATCACGGTCTTGAAGGTCTTGCCCGAGCGCATGTACTCGGCGACCTTCTTGGGATCGAGCGACTTGGCGCCCTCGGCCGCCTGCTTCAGGATTTCGACCGAAGCGTAGGAGTAGAGCGTGTAGGCTTCCGGCTTGAACTTGCGGGCCTCGAACTTCTTGAGGACTGCAGCCGCCTGCGGGCGCTTCTGCGGGTCCGGCGGGAAGGTCATCAGGGTGCCTTCGACACCGGGTCCGCCGATCGTCGAGAATTCGTCGGTGGTGATGCCGTCGCCCGAGATCATGACCGTCTTCAGGCCCTGGTCGCGCATCTGACGCACGATCAGACCGCCTTCAGTGTGGAGACCGCCCCAGTAGAGGTAGTCCGCGCCGGTCGACTTCAGCTTGGAGATGAGCGCCGAGAAATCCTTCTCGCCGGCGTTCACGCCCTCATAGAGCACGTCCTTGACGCCAGCCTTGGTCATGCTCTTGCGCGTCTCGTCGGCCAGGCCCTGACCATAGGTGGTCTTGTCGTGGACGACGGCGATCTTCTTGCCCTTGAGGTTCTTGGCGATGTAGGCCGCCGCGACCTCGCCCTGCTGGTCGTCGCGGCCGCAGGTGCGGAAGACGTTCCAGAGGCCGCGCTCGGTGATCTTCGGGTTGGTGGCCGAAGGCGTGATCATGGCGATGCCGTTCTCGGCATAGACTTCCGAGGCCGGCATGGTGACGCCGGAGTTGAAGTGGCCGACCACGAACTTGACGCCGTCGCCGACGAACTTGTTGGCGACCGAGACGCCCTGCTTGGGATCGGAGACGTCGTCACCAACCGAGAGCACGATCTTCTGGCCCATGATGCCGCCGGCGGCATTGATGTCCTCGATCGCCTGCTCGGTGCCGTTCTTCAGCTGCGCGCCAAAGGCGGCGTTGGGACCCGTGATCGGCCCGGCGACGCCGAACTTGATCTGGGCATTGGCCACGCCGGAGAAGGCGAGGACCGCGCCGAGCGCAATACCGCTCAACAGCAGTTTCTTCATGAGATCAACTCCCCTGTCTTATAACCATGAACGGGCCGGAATGTCCGCCCGTCTCGGCGCGTGGTGCTACCGTGAAACGCAGTCTTGCGCTTTTTCAACGGTCTGTCACGCGTCAAGCTCGCTTGATCTTTTCGTCTTTCAGACGCCTGCCGAGCCGCCCTCTCGAGCCTTCCAGCCGAAGGGGCCGGTGCGCTCGTAAAGCCAGCGATACTGCGTCGTCATCTGCTTGGCCCTGTTGTAGCGCCAGCCGGCGAAGCCGAAGCCCATCAGCACGATGGTGTCGACGACGTAGTAGTGAAACGTCAGCAATGTCGCCTCGAACAGGGCGAAATGGATGAAGCGCACGACCAGCCCGAGCACGAGCATGTAGATGACGATCTGCCAGGCCGGCTTCCAGGTTCTGGCGATGGCGCGACCCGACATCCATGCGAGCCAGCCGCCCATCACCACCGTGACCAGCAGGAACAGCCAGACCGTCGGTTCTTCGTAAAGGATGCCCTGCATCGTCAGTGCCTCCCGCCTTCGAGATAGGCTGCCCGCACCTGCGGATTGGCCAGCAGTTCCTGGCCGGTGCCGCTCAGGGTGACGACGCCGTTGACCATGACATAGCCGCGGTGGGCGAGCTTGAGCGCATGGAAGGCGTTCTGTTCGACCAGGAAGACGGTCAGTCCTTCGGTCTTGTTGAGTTCGCGGATCGCCTCGAAGATCTGCTTCACGATCAGCGGGGCGAGGCCAAGCGAAGGCTCGTCGAGCAAAAGCAGCTTCGGGCGGGCCATCAAGGCGCGCGCGATCGCCACCATCTGCTGCTCGCCGCCCGAAAGCGTGCCGCCGCGCTGCTGGAGACGCTCCTTCACGCGCGGAAAGAGCACGCAGATCTTCTCGAGATCCTCGTCGAAATGGCTGAGGTCGCGCACGGCCGCGCCCATCTGCAGGTTCTCGAACACGGTCATGCGCGGGAAGATGCGGCGTCCCTCGGGGGACTGGGCTATTCCCAGGCGCGCAATCTCGTGGCTCGGCATCTTGGTGATGTCGCGGCCCTCATAGGTGATCGTGCCTTCGCGCGCCTGCGGGTTGCCGAAGATCGTCATCATGAGGGTCGATTTGCCGGCGCCGTTGGCGCCGATCATGGTCACGATCTCGCCCTCGCGGACGTCCATATCGACGCCCTTCAGCGCGATGATCTTGCCGTAATAGGTTTTGACGCCGCGTATGGCGAGCAGGGGAGCGGTCTCAGTCACGCGATTCCGACCTCCGCTTCGACAGCCGCGACCTCTTCGTCGTCGACGCCGAGATAGGCTGCGATCACCTTCGGGTCGGCCTGGATCTGGGCTGGCGTGCCGTCGGCGATCTTGGTGCCGTAGTCGAGCACCACGACATGGTCCGAGATTTCCATCACCACCGACATGTCGTGCTCGATCAGGAGCAGGGCAGTGCCGATGTCCTTGCGGATCGAGAGCAGCAACGTGTTGAGGTCGTGGCTCTCGCGCGGGTTCAGGCCGGCGGCCGGCTCGTCGAGGCACAGCAGCACCGGATCGGTGCACATGGCGCGCGCGATCTCGAGGCGGCGCTGGTCGCCATAGGGCAGGTCGGCTGCGGGATCGTCGGCGCGGTCGATCAGGTTGATCTTCTCCAGCCAGAACGTGGCCTTCTCGATCGCTTCCTTCTCACGCGCCTTGTAGCCGCCGATGCCGAGCACGCCGAGGAAAGTGAAGCCCGAGGCGATCATCAGCGGGTTGTGCTGCGCGACGAGCAGGTTCTCCAGAACCGTCATGCCGCCAAACAGGCGGATGTTCTGGAAGGTGCGGGCGACCTTGGCTTTCCAGGAGATCTGGAAATCGGGCATGCGTTCGAGCAGGAAACTGGACCCTGAATCCTGCGTAAGCGTCATCATGCCTTCGGTCGGCTTGTAGAAGCCGGTGATGCAGTTGAAGACGGTGGTCTTGCCGGCGCCGTTGGGGCCGATCAGCGCGGTGATGTCGCCCTTGCGGGCCTCGAAGGAGAGGTCGTTGACGGCGGTCAGGCCGCCGAAGCGCATGGTCAGATGCTCGACCTGAAGCAGCGGGGGATGTGCCATCAGCCGTGCCCCTCCTGCACCATGTCCGACGAGATCTGCTTCTTTTCCTTCAGGAAGGCGGTGGGCTCGCGGGTCGAGATCAGTCCGCGCGGCTTCCAGATCATGATCACGACCATGGCGAGGCCGAAGATCAGCATGCGGTATTTGGTCGGGTCGAAGTCATTGCCGAAGATCTGCTTGAGCCAGTCGAGCTCGCGCAGCAGTTCCGTGCCGCCGACCATCGCGATGGCGGCGATGGCGCAGCCCCAGAGCGAGCCCATGCCGCCGAGCACGACGATCGCCAGGATGATCGCCGACTCCATGAAGACGAAGGATTCAGGCGAGATGAAACCCTGACGCGCCGAGAAGAACGCGCCGGCGAAGCCGCCGAACATCGCCCCGATCGAGAAGGCCGTCAGCTTGGTGTTGGTGGTGTTGATGCCGAGCGAGCGGCAGGCGATCTCGTCCTCGCGCAGCGCTTCCCAGGCCCGGCCGACGGGCAGGCGTCGCAATCGCAGGGTGACGAAGGCGGTCAGCAGGGCGAGCGCCAGGATCAGGTAGTACAGGAAGATCGTGCGGTAGAGCGGCGAGAATTCGAGACCGAACCTCGCCGCGAAACCCTCGTCGCTGGCGTTGAACGGAATGCCGAAGAAGCTCGGGCGCGGAATGCCGGAGATGCCGGCATAGCCGCCGGAGAAATCGACCCAGTTGATCAGGACGAGCCGGATGATCTCGCCGAAGGCCAGCGTCACGATGGCGAGATAGTCGCCGCGCAGGCGCAGTACGGGGAAGCCGAGCAGCATGCCCCAGAAAGCGGCGAGAATACCCGAGAGCGGCAGCAGGACCCAGAATGACAGGCCGAAATTCTTGGCCAGCAGCGCATAGGAATAGGCGCCGACCGCATAGAAGGCGACATAGCCGAGGTCGAGCAGGCCGGCGAGGCCGACGACGATGTTCAGCCCCCAGCCGAGCATGACGTAGATCAGGATCTGGACGCCGAAATTGTCGATCCATTTCAGCGCGCCGCCCCAGCCGGTCAGGGTGATCGCGATGATCGGGAAGGTGATCAGAAAGCCGAGACCGATGGCCGAGAAGAAGCCGGAATGACGCTGGAAGAAGGCGAAAGTGCCGTGCGGCAGAATACGGACGATCGGCTTGTCCTTGGCCTTGCCGCGCTCTTGCTGGCGCAGGACCACGAGCAGCCGGCCGACGAAGACAATGGCGACTGCCCAGGCGACGGCCTCCCAGCGCTGGTCGAGCACCAGGACGTTGTCGAGGTTCTGGCGCGTGCCCCAGGCGATGATAGGGATGCAAAGGCCGAAGGTGACGAGGGCCGCAAAGCCCGCCTCCTTGAAGGCCGCCTTCATGTCGTAGCCGGAGCCGGCCGGGGTCGGGACGCTGGTCATCGTCAGACCTTCTCGACTTCGGGCCGGCCGAGCAGGCCAGACGGCATGAAGACGAGCACGACAGCCAAAATGCAGAAGGCCGCGACGTCCTTGTAGTCGATGGTGAAATAGGCCGACCACATCACCTCGATCAGGCCGATCAGCAGGCCGCCGACGACCGCGCCGGGCAGTGAGCCGATGCCGCCCAGCACCGCGGCCGTGAAGGCCTTCACGCCCGGAATGAAGCCGTCATTGAACGAAACCACGCCGTAGAGCACGAGGTACATCACGCCCGCCACCGCAGCCAGCGCCGCGCCCATCACGAAGGTGATCGAGATGGTGCGGTCGACATCGACGCCCAGCAGCGCCGCCATCTTGCGATCCTGTTCGCAGGCACGCTGCGAACGGCCCAGCGGCGTCTTCTGGACGATCCACCAGAAGGCAAGCAGCAGCACCGCCGTCGTCACGATGATGACGATCTGCTTGTAGGAAATCTGGACGGTGTAGGTCGCGCTGTCGATCAGCGTGATCGCGTTGTTCAGCATCGGCGCGGTCGACTTGTTGCGCGGACCCTGCACGAGCTGGACGAAATTGGTGAGGAAGATCGACATGCCGATCGCCGAGATCAGCGGGGCGAGGCGGAATGAGCCGCGCAGCGGCCGATAGGCGACGCGCTCGATCGCCCAGTTCCAAAGCGAGGTGAAGAACATCGCCAGGATCAGCACGAAGATCAGCGCGACCACGATCAGCCCCGCACCGAACCAGGAGGCGATCAGCATGAAAAAGATCAGCGCGATGAAAGCCGACAGCATGAAGATGTCGCCATGGGCGAAGTTCACCATGCCGATGATGCCGAAGACCATCGTGTAGCCGATGGCGATGAGGCCGTAGATCGACCCCAGGGTCAGCCCATTGATGAGCTGCTGGAGAAACACTTCCATTGACGACGCCTAACCCCTCTCATCCGCTCCCGTTCTTTTCACAGGCATGACGCCTGCGCATGCGGGATGCGATTGCTATGCAGAGCTACCAACGGCTTGCAGCTTCGACAATCGCGCCGGGCCATATTTCTGTCAAAAACAATCTGGCCGGGTGTGCACACCAAATAAGCAGACAATTCTGCGGCCAAGCCCCTATTCAGCGCAAGATGATTGCTGCCTGTGCAGCGGGTTTACGGTCACATCGACGTGAACCGGACTGTCCCTGGCTTCAGGAGCGGTCCGCCACCGTGAAGCCGTGCGCCAGCGGGTCGCGGTCGTCGATGAAGATGGTGTTGTAGCCGGTCATCCGGGCCCAGCCCTCGATCGAGGGGATGATCGCATCGTGTGGGCCGACCTTCGCGGCTGCTTCGACGCGCCCCTTGAACAGCGTGCCGATGATGCTCTCATGGACGAATTCGTCGCCGACCTTCAGCTTCCCCTGCGCCGCCCATTGCGCCATGCGCGAGGAGGTGCCGGTGCCGCAGGGCGAGCGGTCGAGCGCCTTGTCGCCATAGAACACGGCGTTGCGGGCGTGGGCCTCGGGCCTGGTCGGCGCGCCGGTCCAGAGGATGTGGCTCAAGCCGTTGATCGCCGGGTTTTCCGGGTGGACGAACTGATATTTGGCGTTAAGCGCGGCGCGCAGCTTCGGGCTCCATCGCAGCAAGTCGGATGGATTCACATCGGCGATGTCGTGGATCGCCGCTTGAGGATCGACGATCGCGTAGAAATTGCCGCCATAGGCGACATCGACGGTGACCTCGCCAAGGCCCTCGATCTCGGCGGTGAGGTTCGTCGCGTGCAGGTAAGATGCGATGTTGGTGATGCGGACGCTGTCGACATAAGGGCCGTTGCGGACATAGGTCGCGGTCACGAGGCCGGCGGGCGTATCGATCTTCAGTACGCCCTCCTGTCGCGGCGTCACCAGCCCGCGCTCCAGCGCCATAGTCACGGTGCCGATGGTGCCGTGGCCGCACATCGGCAGGCAGCCCGAGGTCTCGATGAAGAGGAAGGCGATGTCGGCGTCGTCACGCGTCGGCGGGTAGAGGATTGCGCCCGACATCATGTCGTGGCCGCGCGGCTCGAACATCAGACCGGTGCGGATCCAGTCGAACTCAGCCAGGAAATGCGCGCGCTTCTCGACCATGTTGGCGCCCTTCAGGACAGGGCCGCCGCCGGTGACCATGCGCACCGGGTTGCCGCAGGTGTGGCCGTCGACGCAGAAGAAGGTGTGGGTCGTCATGGGTTTGGCTCGGTCGGTTGGGATTTTGATTCAGAACGCAAGTCTTGCGGCGGACCCACAGCCCTCATCCTGAGGAGCGCCTGCAGGGCGCGTCTCGAAGGATGCTCCAGGAGGCTCCGGATATATCTGGAGCATCCTTCGAGACGCCGCTGCGCGGCTCCTCAGGATGAGGGCTGAGTAGGGTCATGGCCACTTCAAAACCGCTTGGGGCTGAATGGCGCGAGATCGATCGCCGGAGGACGGCCGGCGATCAGCTCTGCGACGAGGTCGGCCGTCGCCGTCGATTGGGTCATGCCGTAATGGCCGTGGCCGAAAGCGTAGACGACGTGAGCATTGCGGGTGGCGGCGCCGATCACCGGCAGGGAATCGGGCAGGGACGGGCGAAAACCCATCCAGAGTTTGCCGGTGTCGAAGGCGGGCAATCCGTCGACGAAACCTGCCGCCTTGTCATAGAGCACTTTCGTGCGGGCATGATTGGGGGCTGCGTCCAGCCCGCCGAACTCGACCGCGCCGCCGATGCGCAGGCCCGATTCCAGCGGCGTCATCACGAAGCCATGGCCCTCGAAGCCGACCGGGCGCTGGGTCAGGCCAGTCACGCCGGGAAAGCTGACATTGTAGCCGCGCTCGGTGTCGAGCGGGATGCTGTCGCCCAGCGCCGATGCCAGCGGTTTCGACCACGCGCCGGCCGCAACGACCGCGCGGTCGACCACGCGCTGCCAGCCATCGGGTCCAATGAGGGCAGGGCGCTCGCCCGTCGAGATATTGGTGACCTCGGCCTTCTCGAAGATCGCGCCGCGCGCCAGCGCCGCCTCGAACAGCGCCAGCGTCAGCTCCAGAGGGTCGCTGATATGGGCGGTGTCGGGATGGAAGGCCGCGCCGACGAAGCCCGGGTTCAGCGCCGGCTCGAACTGGCGCAACTCGTCGGGGCCGATCATCTCGACCTTGATGCCGAACTCCGCCTGGCGCCTGGCGACGTGGCTCGCCTCGTCGAAGGCCGACTGATCGGTGAAGGCGTAGAGCCCGCCCTTGCGGTGGATATGGCCGGTCAGGCCGGCGCTCTCGGCGCGCGCCAACCAGGCCGGCAGGGCGCGTTGCTGGAGCGCCGCCAGCCTCTGGATCGACCGTTCATAGGCGGCCGGACGCGCCGCCAGCACGAAGCGGACGAGCCAGGGCAGGAGCTTCGGAAGATAAGCCGGCCTAATCGACAATGGCCCGAGCGGGTCCATCAGGAATTTCGGCACCTGTCGCAGTATCTTGGGGCTCGCGATCGGCAGGATGTCGGTATGCGCCATCCAGCCGGCATTGCCGCGGGACGGGCCGAAGGCCGGCCCCTCCTTGTCGAGGATCAGGACGTCATGGCCCTCGTCGAGCAGCGCATGGGCGATTGCCGCGCCGACGATGCCCGCGCCGATGACTGCAATTTTCACGACCGGGCCTTCATGGCAGCGACAATTCCTTCAGTGCCGAGGGCTGCTTGACCTCGATCTCGACGAAGGCGATCGGATGGGCCGAACCGTTCATCACATCGTGCTCGACCCCGGCCGGGCGCATATAGGCCTGCCCCTGCGCGAGCGGGACATCGGTTTCGGTCTTGCCGTCATGGATGCGCAGAGTCCCGGCCATCAGCATCACCACGAAATAGGGCCAGCCATGGCTGTGCCAGCCGGTCACCGCGCCGGGCTCGAAGTCCCAGCGCGTGATGCGGATGGTCTCGTCATCCTGCTGGATGGTCGCAATGGCTGGAATCGTGCAGGTGAAGGCCATCGGCGTTCCCGGTTTCTGAACAATCGGCGATGCTGATTGGAGCTGATCGTGAGCGTCCCGGCCAGCCCGATCTGTCAAGGACAGCGCGCCGACCGGCCAGATCAGCCGGTTTCGCCATGACACAATGTTCCTTGCGCGGCGGAGCCTTTCGCTTGCAGATTGCACCGCGGCGACAAGCGCACCCACCATGACCGAGATTGATATATCAATGCTTCATCCTGCGTCAAACCGGAGTCCGTATCGAAAGCCGACAGCATGACCATGCGTTTCGCCGCCGATGCGAACCTCGAAGGGGAGGTGGTCGCCCTGCTTCCGGGCGGCGCCTTGAGCCTCGCGGAAGTCGCCTATCGTCGGCTCGAGGAAGCGATCGTGACGCTTTCGCTGCGGCCGGGCGCGGTGCTGACCGAGGCACAGCTGATCGATCTCGTCGGCGTCGGGCGTACGCCGGTGCGGGAGGCGCTGATCCGACTGGCGCAGCAGGGGCTCGTCGAGATCCTGCCGCGCAAGGGCGTCGCGGTCGCCGACATCAACGCCATCGACATCATGGCCGCGCTCGATGCACGCGAGGTGCTGGAGCGTCTCATTGCCTCCGACGCCGCCAAAAGGGCGAGCCCGGCCGAGCGCATCGCCATCGTCGAGCGGGCGCGGGCGATGCGGGCGGCGGCCGAAGCAGGCGACGCCAACGCCTATATGCGGATCGACAAGGAACTCGACGGGGCGGTCGCCGCCGCCGCCCGCAGTCCCTACGCGACGCGCGCCGTCGAGCCGTTGCAGGCGCTGATCCGGAGGGCCTGGTATCATTTCGAGCGTCAGGACGATCTGCTGCCGGCGGCCCACCACCATGTCGCCTTCGCGCAAGCGCTGGCGACGGCTGATCCCGTGGCGGCGATGGCGGCGAGCGACGCGCTGATGCTGCATCTGCGGGCCGGGCTGCTGGCGACGCTGGGGCGCGAGTGAAGCACGGCCTGCTCATATATTTAAAGCGCCCGCAGGCGTGGAATGCGCTGCCGCCCCCGATGTGATAGGTTCTTACGAACGAGCGATCGATCGATAAAGAGCCCGTCATGACCGCGCGCGCGAAACTCTCGTCGAAATTCCAGATCAGCCTGCCGAAGTCCGTCAGGCAGGCACAGTCCTGGCAGGCAGGTCAGGAGTTCGTCTTCATTCCCAAGGGCGCCGGCGTGCTGGTCATTCCCGCGCCCGACATCGAGGATCTGCGTGGCATCGCGAGGGGCGCAAAGCGCGACGGCTATCGCGTTCGCAAAGACCGCGTCTGATGCGGGTCGTCGACACGTCGGCGTGGATCGAATGGCTGACCGATTCACCGACCGGTGTCTTGCTGGAGCCGTTCTGGCCAGTCCGCGACGATCTTGTCGTGCCGACCCTCGTCCAGTTCGAACTTGTGAAATGGATCACGCGTGAAGTGTCCGAGGAGGCGTCCGATCGGTTGGTCGCCTATACCCAGACGTGCCACGTCGTTGCGCTGGACACGCGTATCGCATTGCGCGCCGCCGAACTCGGCCAGACCCGCAAGCTGGCGATGGCCGATGCGATCATCTACGCGACGGCGCTGGAACTGGGCGGGGATTGCGTGACGTGCGACCGGCAATTCGAAGGACTGGAGCAGGTTATTTTCGTTCCGAAGGATAGCGGCTGACATCCTTTGGGTTCTTACGCGGAAACCCTGTCTGGCTTTCACCTGCCGAACTCCCTAAATCGGGGCGACTACGGATCGTCCCCCTGACAGAGCCAATGACCGAGATTGCCGAATTCGTGCGCTCGCACGCGCCAGACGCTCCCGCTTTCCGCGATGCGATGGCGCAGGTCGCGAGCGCCGTGCATGTCGTCACGACGGCCGGAATCGCCGGCCGGACGGGGCTGACGGCGACGGCCGTGGCCTCGGTCTCGGATGCGCCGCCGACAGTGCTCGTCTGCATCGAGGCCAGCAGCCGAACGCTTGCCGCGATCCGTGCGAATGGCGTGTTCTGCATCAACACGCTTCCCGGCGATCAGGTCGAGCTCGCCGAAATCTTCGCTGGCCGGCGCGGCATCGAGGGCGAGGCGCGATTTACCTCGCCGCGCTGGAGCAGGCTTGCGACCGGTGCGCCGGTCCTCGACGACGCCATCGCCGCCTTCGACTGCCGGCTTGTCGCGATCCACGAGGCGGCGAGCCATCGCATCGTCGTCGGCGAGGTGGTGGCGCTGGGCGGAGCGGGCAGGGGCGCCGGCCTGATCTACCGCCGCCGGCGCTTCGAGACGGTCTGAACTAACCTTCGGCGTCGATCTCGGCGAAGACGCTTGCCGCTTCCTTGAAGGCGTGGTTGGCGGCGGGCACGCCGGCATAGATCGCCGCCTGCATCAGCACCTCCTTGATCTCGTCGCGTGTCAATCCGTTGTTCAGCGCGCCGCGGACATGGATGCGGAACTCGCCCCAGGCCCCGAGCGCGGCCGCGATCGACAGCACGATGATCGAGCGTTCGCGCCGGACGAGGCCGGGCCGGTTCCAGATGTCGTTCCAGGCGGTGCGGGTGATGAAATCCTGCCAGTCCCGATTGAAATCGGTGATGCCGGCGCTGGCCTTGTCGACATAGGCGTCGCTCAGGACGGCGCGGCGCGTCTTCATGCCAGCGGCGTGGCGTTCGCTTTCGTCCATGACGGGCTCCTCAGGTTCTGCTGTATCAGGCTTGCAGGAAGTCGAGCACGGCCTTGCCGAAGGCGTCCGGCTGCTCGAGGTTCGACAGATGGGCGGCATCGAGTTCGATCCGCTGCGCACCGTGGATGGCGTCGGCGATCAGATTGCCGGCGGCCGGCGGCGTCGCCGGATCGACCTTGCCGATGATGACGAGCACGGGATTGGCGATCGCGCGGATCGGCTCGCGCTGGTCCATGTCGCGGATCGCGGCGCAACAGCCAGCATAGCCGAGCGGCGGCGTCGTCGCCAGCATGGCACTGACCTTCGCAACAGTGGCGGCATCACGCTCGCGAAAATCCTTGCTGAACCAGCGTTCCAGCGTCGGCTGGACCAGCCCGGCCATGCCGTTTGCGCGCACGGCTTTGATGCGGCTGTTCCAGAGGTCGGGCGGGCCCATCCGCGCGCCGGTGTTGGCGAGCACGACGCGGTCGACGCGTTTGCGGGCATGGGTCGCCAGCCACTGGCCGACCATCCCGCCCTTGGACAGGCCGCAAAAATGGGCGCTCTCGATGCGCAGATGGTCCAGGATCGCCAGGGCGTCATGTCCGAGTTCGGCGATCGAATAGGCCCGGTCCGGCGCGGTCGACTGGCCGTGGCCGCGCGAATCATAGCGCACGACGCGGAAGGACTGCGCCCACAACGCGATCTGCGGATTCCACATCGTCAGATTGGTGCCGAGCGAGTTCGACAGCAGCAGCACGGGTGCGTCCGCCGGCCCGTCGAATTGCAGGTTGAAGGGCTCGCCCTTGATGGTCTCGATCGGCATCGGCCTCGTCTCCTGGTCTCACTGGACGGTGAGCGCGCCCGCGCTCGATAGCAGAATGCGGCGGCCGGCGAGTGCCTGCTGCTGTGCCGCCGGCAGGCGATAGGCCGGCGGCGTCGCCCAGCCCATCTCGCGCGCCACGATGATGCCGAGCAGCAGGATCGCGTCGGGCTCGTCCATCAGCAGGGCGGCTGGCGCCTTGCCGGCATGAACGAGTTCGAGCAGCACCGCCGAGGCGGAGGACGAGCCGATCGTGCCCGGCAGCGCCAGGATCGTGCCGGCGACGTTGCGGCCACGCTGGGGATGGCGCGCATCGATGATCATGCCGCTGCGCGGATCGACGCCGCCCCAGAAGCTGATCGGCGCGGTCAAGGCGAGGCATTCGCCGCTGGCGTCGGCGCCGGGAATCAGGATTTCCGTCGTCAGGACCATGCGCGCGGCTCCCGAATGAGCCGGCCGGCGACCGCGCTCTCGACGCATTCGGCGAGCGAACCGTAGCTCACGGCATATCCGGTGTTGCCGGGCGCATAATGGGCGAATTTGCCGGAGTTGGTCATCAGCACGGCGTCTTGCCGTTCGGGCAGGATCGGGGTCACGACGACACAGGTATCGACCACGAAGACCAGTCCGGCGGCCTCCAGCGCGGCGCGGCGGCCATCCCTGGCGAGCGGCCCGACGACATGGCGGCCGGTGTTGGCGTAAAGCGGCACGCTCAGCCTGCGCCCCGCCAGAAGCTGCTCGACCTCGGTGATTTCTGCGAGCGAGAGATGCGGCGAGCCGATCGCGACGGCGTCGATGCGGTCGGTGTCGCCGGCGGTCGAGAGCCGCGCCAGCGCATCCTGCACCTGCGCGGGTGTCAGCACGACGGTTTCGCGTGCCGGCACATGGCCCAGCGCCGTCTCCGTGTCGGGCGCTTCAGGCGTCACGCCGGCGATATGGAACAGGCCGACGCCGCCGGCCGATGCGGCTGCCGCGCCGAGCGCCTTCAGCCGGTCCTCGGTCGTGCAGCCCTGCAAGCCGTCGATGACCGCGATCGCGCTGCCGGCGAGGCGGCCGAGAAGCGTGCCGAGCACGGGGTAGAACACGTCCGAGGCGCGCAAGGCCGGCGACAGGCGGCCGGCGTCGATCAGCAGCGTGGCGACACGGTTCTCCGGCCGGTGCAGGCCGTAATCGGGCGCGACGCCGGCAATCGCGCAGGCGATATCGAGGAAATCGCCATAGCGGTTGGTCCGGGCGCCGAGCACTGAGTTGCAGAACACGACCGCGTTGGATTCGCCCCAGGCGACGTCGGTTCCCTTGGCGGGGCGATGGCCGGCCTGATAAGGCGCGCAGGTCCAGCTCGGCTCGCAGCCCATCGCCTCATAGGCGCGCATCATCCGGCCGGCCATGTCGCGCTCATGGTCGGCCAAGCGGATCGCCGCGCAGCCGGCGGGCGCGAGCGCGCCGACGTTCAGCGTGGCGCGGACCGCCACCTTCGCGCCGTCGGCAACCAGCCGCTCGGCGAACAGCGTGCCGGAATCGCCATGGTAGAGCGCGCCGTCGATATGGGCGGATGCGACCGGGATCAACCGGGGCGCGCCCATGAGCCGCGCCGATTCGGCGACGATCCGCATCGCCATGGCGGGGCCGGGACCTTCGTCGCCTGCGGCGGCGACTTGTTGTTCTGGTGTCAGTTCAAGCATAACTCATGCCGGATTCGTTTCGGGGGCGGCCTTGTTGCGCGATGTCTCGCAGCGGGCGAGCACGCGGTCGATGATGGCGTCCGACGCCCCGCGATAGGTCGTGGGGTCGAAAAGATCGGCCAATGCGGCCTTGTCGAGATGCGACGTCACGGCCGCGATGTCCCCGAGCACGTCGCGCAGATGCCGCTTCTCGGACAAGCAGGCGCGGCTCGCTTCCTCCAGAAGGTGATGGGCCTGCGCCTTGCCCAACGCGCCTGCGAGCGCGCCCGAGACGCGCTCCGACATGACGAGTCCGTGGGTGAGATCGATGTTGGCGCGCATGCGCTCCGGAAAGACCTGAAGCCCCTCGAGCAGCGTCACAGCCTGCGCGAGAGACGATCCGGCGATGCGGAAGAGTTCGGGCAGCGTCGGCCATTCGGCATGCCAGCCGCCGAGCGCGCGCTCGTGCTCATGCGGCATGGCGGCAAGCATGGTGGCGACGAGGCCCGGCGCGCGCTGCGCCGCCGCAAGGATCAGCGTGCAGAGCACCGGATTGCGCTTGTGCGGCATGGCGGAGGAGCCGCCCTTGCCGGCGGCCTCCGGCTCGGCCAGTTCGCCGATCTCGGTCTGGGCCATCAGGGAGACGTCGCGCGCGATCTTGCCGAGATTGCCCGTCAGGATGGCGAGCTCGCTCGCAAGGCGGACGATGCGATGGCGCTGCGCGTGCCAGGGTATGAACGAAGGCTTCGCGCCCCGCGTCAGCTCCACGAAACGCGCCTGGACGCGGTCGCCATCGTCACCGAAAGCCGCCAGAGTGCCGGCAGCTCCCGCTAGCTGGACGACCGGCGCCGCCAGAATGGCATGAAGGACGTCCCGGCTCTCCAACAAAGGATCGAACCAGAGCGCAACCTTGACGCCGAAGGTGATCGGGACGGCCTGCTGCAAAAAAGTCCGGCCGATCACGGGCGTCGCGCGATGCGTCTCCAACAGCGAACGCAGGGCGTCGACCAGCCGGTCGAGCCGGAGCCCGACGAGCTTCAGGCCGCGGCCGAGGACATGGACATAGCCGGAGTCGATCACGTCCTGGCTGGTCGCGCCGTAGTGAACCCACTTGGCCTGCTCGGGCGATGCATCGGCCACACGCGCGATCAGCGCCTTGACCAATGGGATTGCGGGGTTGCCCGCCAGCGTCGCCGCGCGTCCGAGTTCGGCGATGTCGTAGAGGTCCGGGTCGCATTGTCGGATGACGGCAGCCGCCGTGCCGGCGGGCGCGATGCCTTCGGCTTCCAGCGCGCTTGCGAGCATCGCCTCGAAACCGAGCATGCCGTGCAGCAGCGCCCTGTCGCTCATCGCCGAAGCCATTTCGCCGTCGACGAAAATCTCGCCGAACAGAGCTGAAGCGCCTGATGTCATCGGGAGGCGCGAGTCATGCGGCGGCTGCGATGCGTCTTCACGCCTGGTCCTCTTGTGCCGGTCGGCGCTTTCCGCTCATGGATAGGCGCGACAGCCTTGGATAGACCCGAGGCGGGGCCGCCTGCAACAGCGGCCGGTCGTTGGCCGCATGGAGCTCGGGGAGAAGCGCGATGGCGATGACGATGAATGGCGAGGTGCTGCTGCCCGCCGCCAAGGACGTGGTCTGGGCCAAGCTCAACGATCCCGAGGTGCTGAAGGCCTGCATCCCCGGCTGCGATCAGCTGAACAAGGATGACGAGACGCATTTCTCGGCGGTCGTGAAGATCAAGCTCGGCCCGGTGAAGGCGACGTTTCGCGGCAAGGTCGAACTTGTCGATCTCGACCCGCCCAACGGCTACCGGATCCAGGGCGAGGGCGAGGGCGGCATCGCGGGTTTCGCCAAGGGCGGCGCGAAGGTTGCGCTCAGCGAGGCCGAAGCCGGCCAGACGCTGCTGCGCTACGATGTCGAGGCGCAGGTCGGCGGCAAGCTGATGCAGCTTGGGGCACGCCTGATCGATTCGGTCTCGAAGAAGCTCGCCGACGAGTTCTTCGCGAATTTCGCCAAAGCGGTCAGCGAGGGCTGAGCCGAACCCTGTTCAGGGGTTTGATCGGCGAGAGCTGAATCCGTCACGACGCCCGGCGCAGGGACGCCAGCGCATCTCCGACCGTCGCTTCGGCCGCGCCAACCTGGCGGGCGATGCCGGCCGCCGCGTCGTTGGCGCGCTCCAGCGTCCTGGCCGTCCGCTCAAGGCTGTCATTCACGTCGTTGGCGCTGGCGATCGCCTCGTCGGAGCTTTCGGCGACGGCGGACGCATCGCGCGCGATGCTGGCCGTGACGGTGCTCTGCTGCGAGACGGCGTCCGAGATCGCCTCGGAATCGAGCCTGATCTCGCCGATCGTCGCGCCGATCGAGGCGGCGTGCGCGCTGCAGGCCTGTGCGCTCAAGGCGAGTTCGGCGATCTGGCTGGCGATGTCCTGCGTCGCGCTGGCGGTCTGTGTCGCCAGCGATTTCACCTCGGAAGCGACGACGGCGAAGCCCCGCCCGGCTTCGCCTGCGCGAGCGGCCTCGATCGTGGCGTTGAGCGCAAGCAGATTGGTCTGCGCTGCGATGTCGGAGATCATGCCGACGACCTTGCCGATGCTGTGGGTGACGTGGCGCAGGCGGGCGATGGCCTGGTTCATCTGATCGGCGTCGAGCACGGCGCGGTTGGCGATCGTCAGGCTCTGGCGGGCACGCTGGCCGATCTCGGCAATGTTGGCCGACATCTCCTCGGTGGCGGCGGCGGTCTGCAGCGATTTTTCGCGCACCAGCACCGAGGCGCGCGCCAGCGAGCCGACCTTGTCCTTGATGAAACTGGTGGCGTCGGTGGTTTCGCTTGCCGTCGAGACGAACTGCTCGACGGCAAGGCTGATCGTCGCGTCGAGCCCGCCGATCCGCGTGTTCAGCGTTGCGGCGGCCTCGTCGAGGGCGATCTCGCGACGTTTGGCCTCGCCGGCCTCGATGTCCTGATCGAGCGTGATGGCGGTGTTGATATCGTAGGTCAGGATGCGTTCGATGATGAAAAGATCGCGCGCCAGCTGTCTGGGCGACAGGATCATCGCCCTTCGGCTTTCGAGCAGGATCTCCTTGAGCAGCGCCATGCTGATGGAGACGCGGGCGCGCGGCCCGACCTTCGCCTTGCGCTCGAGCCGGCAGAGTTCGTCTATCGACGCGCGGTAGCGCTCGCCGAAGACGCCCTCGAACAATAGTCGGAAATGATTGCTTTCGAGCGGATACAATTCCGCCGCGACGGGGCCGACCGAGTTGCGCAGCGCCGGGTGGATCGTGAAGGCGCGCTCGAAATCCTCCAAGACGAGGCGATCGATGACGCGGTCGACGATCGCGCGGTAGCGCTGCAGCCGCGCCCGCTGCGCATCGCCATAGCCGATCGCGCGCAACCGGCGCTGGATCTGGTCCTCAATCGACAGCACTGCGCAATCCATGATCGCGACGACGACACGTCGCCACGCGAGTTCGACTCTGGCGGAGGGCTGTTAAGAATCAGCAAATGTCGCCCAGAGGCGGCCGGGGGCGTCTCGCGAATTCGCGACGTGATGCCGCAACGGCGAAAAACCACGTCAAAACGTGACCAAACGGCTGGTTCCGCAATTCACCTGACCGCTTGACCGCGCAAAAACGCGGGTCCACATTCCGTTTTGAGCTGTTCCAAGGAAAAGCTTCCCTTCGTGCAAGCGAAGGACCGATACGCGACGGCTTCGAGATGTCTTAGCCGGGCGCCAGACCCGGGTCACAGGAGGAAGTCCCAATGGCCACCGTTTCGATGACGGTGAACGGCAAAGCCGTCACCGGCACAATCGATCCCCGCACGCTGCTCGTGCAGTTCCTGCGCGAGAACCTTCGCCTCACCGGCACACATGTCGGCTGCGACACCAGCCAGTGCGGCGCCTGCGTCGTCCATGTCGATGGCAAGGCCGTCAAATCCTGCACGACGCTGGCGCTGTCGCTCGAAGGCGCCGAGGTGACGACGATCGAGGGGCTGGCCGTCAACGGCACGCTGCACCCGATGCAGGAAGCCTTCCGCGAGCATCACGGGCTGCAATGCGGCTACTGCACGCCGGGCATGATCATGGCCGCCGTCGATATCGTGAACCGTCGCGGCAACGTGCTCGACGAAGCCACGATCCGCGAGGATCTCGACGGCAATATCTGCCGCTGCACCGGCTACCACAACATCGTCAAGGCGATTGCGGCCGGCGCCGAGGCCATGGGCGGCAAGGCCGCGCCGGCCCGCCAGGCCGCCGAGTAAGGCGTTTCAGCCCGCGCTATCCCGCGCGGGCTTTTTCTCATGCCATGACGCGCCCGCCAGAGGCGCCGTGCGAGGAGGGGAACACCAATGTCGTCTCAGTCAAGCTCCGCAACCGGAATCGGCGCATCTGTCCGCCGCAAGGAAGACCACCGCTTCATCACCGGCCAGGGCCGCTACACCGACGACATCAACCGTCCGGGCCAGACATACGCCTATTTCCTGCGCTCGCCGCATGCGCATGCCACGCTGAAGACAATCGACGCGAAGGCTGCAGCCAAAATGCCGGGCGTGCTCGGCATCTTCACGGGCGACGATCTCGCCGCTGACAAGGTCGGCGGGCTGATCTGCGGCTGGATGATCCACAACAAGGACGGTTCGCCGATGCGGGCCGGCGCCCACCCGGCGCTGGCGCAGGGCAAGGTGCGCTATGTCGGCGACCATGTCTGCGTGGTCGTGGCCGAGACGCTGTCGCAGGCGCGCGACGCCGCCGAGGCGATTATCGTCGACTACGGCGTGCTGCCGGCGGTGGTCGATACCGCGAAGGCCGCCGGCGCCAAGAGCGTCGTCCATGCCGAGGCGCCCGACAACACCGTGTTCAACTGGCATCTCGGCAACAAGGACGAGACCGAGCAGGCCTTCAAGGTCGCCAAGCACATCACGAAGCTCGACATCGTCAACAACCGGCTGGTGCCAAACCCGATGGAGCCGCGCGCGGCAGTCGGCGACTATGATCAGGGCGAGGGGCAGTTCACGCTCTACACCACGAGCCAGAACCCTCATGTGGCGCGCCTCGTGCTCTCGGCCTTCATCGGCATCGCGCCCGAAAACAAGCTGCGCGTGATCGCGCCCGATGTCGGTGGCGGTTTCGGCTCGAAGATCTTCATCTATGCCGAGGAGACGGTCTGCGTCTGGGCGGCGAAGAAGGTTGGCCGGCCGGTGAAATGGACCTCGGATCGGACCGAGGCCTTCCTGTCGGACGCGCATGGCCGCGACCATGTCACCCATGCCGAACTCGCGACTGATGCGGACGGCAAGATCACGGCGCTCCGGGTCAAGACCACCGCCAATCTCGGCGCCTATCTCTCGACGTTCTCGTCCTCGGTGCCGACCTATCTCTATGCGCCGCTTTTGTCGGGCTCCTACGACATCCCGGCGATCTATGCCGAGGTCGACGCGGTCTACACCAACACCGCACCCGTCGACGCCTATCGTGGCGCGGGACGGCCCGAGGCGACCTTCGTGGTCGAGCGGCTGGTCGAGGTCGCGGCGCGCGAACTCGGCAAGGACCCGGCGAAGTTCCGGATGCAGAACTACGTCAAGAAGTTCCCGCACCAGACCCCGGTGATCATGATGTACGACGCCGGCAATTACGGCGCGTCGATGAAGAAGGCGCTGGAGATCATCGACTACAAGGGGCTGGGCAAGCGCAAGCGCGACTCCGCCCGCAACGGCAAGCTGCGCGGCATCGGTTTCTCCTCCTATATCGAGGCGTGCGGCATCGCGCCCTCGGCTGCGGTCGGGTCGCTTGGCGCAGGCGTGGGCCTGTGGGAATCGGCCGAGGTCCGGGTCAATCCGGTCGGGACGGTCGAGGTCCTGACCGGCTCGCACAGCCACGGCCAGGGTCATGAGACGACCTTCGCCCAGCTCGTCTCGGGACGGCTCGGCATCCCCATCGAGAACGTCTCGATCATCCATGGCGATACCGACAAGGTGCAGATGGGCATGGGCACCTATGGCTCGCGCTCGGGCGCGGTCGGGATGTCCGCCATCTTCAAGGCGATCGACAAGGTCATCGCCAAGGGCAAGAAGGTCGCGGCCTATGTGCTGGAGGCCGATGAGGCCGACATCGACTTCGCGGACGGCCACTTCAAGGTGAAGGGCACCGACAAGACGCTCGATTTCGGCTCCTGCGCGCTGCAGGCCTATGTCGCCCACAAGTTCAACGGCCAGGATCTCGAGCCGGGGCTGAAGGAGGGCGCGTTCTACGACCCGACCAACTTCACCTTTCCGGCCGGTGTCCATATCTGCGAACTTGAGATCGACCCCGAGACCGGCGTCACCAAGATCGAACGCTGGGCGGCGGTGGATGATTTCGGCAACGTCATCAACCCGATGATCGTCGAGGGCCAGGTCCATGGCGGCATCGCCCAGGGCGTCGGCCAGGCGCTGCTCGAAGGGGCGAAATACAATGCCGACGGGCAGCTCGTGACCGCGAGCTTCATGGATTACTGCATGCCGCGCGCCGACGACCTGCCGTCCTTCGATGTCGGCATGACCGTGACCGCGTGCCCGTCCAATCCGCTCGGCATCAAGGGCTGCGGGGAGGCCGGCGCGATCGCCTCGCCGCCTGCCGTCATCAACGCCATCACCGACGCGCTCGGCCATGAGGACATCGCCATGCCGGCGACGCCGCAGGGCGTCTGGCGCGCCGCACAGAAGAGCATCAAGAGAATGGCAGCCGAATAATTGAAACGCGTCATGGTCGGACTTGATCCGACCATCTCTCCCCGGTGAGGCGTTGAAACGCACTCTCGAAGAGATGCCCGGGTCAAGCCCGAGCATGACGGTTCTGGAACCGAGCGGAGAACCACCATGTACGCCTTCACCTATCACCGCCCCGCCACCGCGCGTCAGGCCGCGGGCCTGCTCGCCAAGAAGGAAGAGGCGAAGCTGCTCGCCGGCGGCCATACGCTGCTGCCGACGATGAAGCAGCGGCTGGCCTCTCCCGGCGCGCTGGTCGATCTCGGAGCCTGCGCCGACCTCAAGGGCATCGAGCGCAAGGGCCGCACCGTCGTCATCGGCGCGATGTCGACCCATGCCGAGGTCGCGGATTCTGCGATCGTGCAGGAGGCCATTCCGGGGCTGGCCTGGCTCGCCTCCCATATCGGCGATCCGCATGTGCGCCATCGCGGCACGATCGGCGGCTCGGTCGCCAACAACGACCCGGCGGCCGATTATCCCGCCGCGTGTCTCGCGCTGGGCGCCACCATCGTCACCAACAAGCGCAAGATCGGCGCGGACGAGTTCTTCACGGGCCTCTACGAGACGGCGCTGGAGGAGGGCGAGATCATCACCAGGATCGTGTTCCCGCTGGCGTCCAAGGCAGCCTATGCGAAATTCCGCAATCCGGCCTCGCGCTATGCGCTGGTTGGCGTCTTCGTCGCCAAGCGCGGCGCCGACGTGCGCGTCGCGGTGACCGGCGCGGGCGAGGGCGGCGTCTTCCGGTGGCCCGAGGGAGAGGCCGCCCTGAAGGCCCGCTTCGCGCCGAAATCTCTCGATGGCGTCAAGGCCTCGGCCAAGGGCATCAATGCCGACATGCATGCGGACGCTGAGTATCGCGCCCATCTGATCGGCGTGATGGCCAAGGAGGCGGTGGCGCGCGCGACCGGGAAGTAGGCCTGGGCGCAACCCCGTCGCGTCATGCCCGGGCTTGACCCGGGCGTCTCGCGCAAGCCTAGCTACGGCTCATCCCCACGAGATGCTCGGGCCAGGCCCGAGCATGACGCGAGTTGTCATGCCCTCTGCTCTGCCCGCCTCCATCGACGCCACCCTGACCCTCCTGCAGAGTCAGGGCTATGTCGCCGACCGCTCGCTCGCGACGGTTCTGTTCCTCGCGCTTCGGATGAAGCGTCCGCTGCTGCTCGAAGGTGAGGCCGGCACCGGCAAGACCGAGATCGCCAAGGTTCTGTCGGCTGCGCTCGGGCGCAAGCTGATCCGGCTGCAATGCTATGAGGGGCTGGATCTCGCCTCGGCGGTCTATGAGTGGAACTATGCCGGGCAGATGATGGCGATCAGGCTCGCCGAGGCCGGCGGCGCGACGGGCGACAGAGAGCGGCTGGAAGCCGACATCTTCTCGGAAAAATACCTCGTCAAGCGCCCGCTGCTGCAGGCGCTGGAGCCGCAGGAGGGTGGCGCTCCGATCCTGCTGATCGACGAGCTCGACCGGACAGACGAGGCCTTCGAGGCCTTTCTGCTCGAGGTCCTGGCGGATTCGCAGGTGACGATTCCCGAACTCGGCACGATCAAGGCGGCAGAACCGCCGATCGTGATCCTGACCTCGAACCGCACCCGCGAGATCCATGACGCGCTGAAGCGACGCTGCCTTTATCATTGGGTCGGCTATCCAGACGCTGCCCGCGAACTCGCGATTTTGAAGTCGCGCGCGCCGAACGCCCCGGCGAAACTCTCGAAGCAGGTGGTGTCGTTCGTGCAGGCGATCCGCAAGGAAGAACTGTTCAAGGCGCCCGGCGTCGCGGAGACGCTGGACTGGGCGAGCGCGCTGGTCGAGCTCGATGCAGTCGCGCTCGACCCGGCGCTGGTCTCGGACACGCTGGGCGCCCTGCTGAAGTATCAGGACGACATCCAGGCGATGCAGGGCTCGAAGGTGCGCGAACTGCTGGATCAGGTGAAGGCCGAGGCGCGGGCCTAAGCCTCGTCGCAGTACCAAGACGGGAATGCGCCGTCATTCCGGGCGCAGCGCAGCGGAGACCCGGAATCCATCGTCGAGCACCGGGAGTGCCTTGCGATGGATTCCGGATCGGCGCGGCTTCGCCGCTTGTCCGGAATGACGGCGAGGCTTTGGGAGGATTGCGACCATGAACGACGACATCAAAGCCATCGAGGCTGCGACCTGGACCTATCTCGACGGTCTCTATGAGGGCGACGTCGAGAAGCTCGGCGCGGTGTTTCATCCGACCAGCGCGCTGACGCAGTCCCATGAGGGCGCGGTTAAGATCGTGCCGCGCGACGAGTGGTTCGAGGCGGTGCGCAACCGGCCTTCGCCCAAGGCGTCCGGCATGGCGCGCGGCGACCATATCCTGACCGTCGATCTCGTCGGGCCGACGCTGGCGCTGGTGAAGGTGAAATGCCAGATGCCGCCGCGCTACTTCACCGATCTGCTGTCGTTCCTGAAGGTCGAGGGCAAATGGGTCGTGGCGCAGAAGGTGTTCATGACGGAGATGGGGGCTTGAGGCGCCTTCGCAAACTGACGGCTGCGGGGCAGCCAAGGTTTTAGGATGACCGGCAAGCTCCCCGAAAACGTCGCCTATTTCGCCCGCGCGCTGCGGATCGCCGGCCTGTCGGTCGGGCCCGGCGCGGTCGTCGAGGCCGTCGAGGCGCTGGCCGACGGCGCGCTGGGCGAGCGCGACGACGTCTATTGGGCGCTGCATGCGATCTTCGTGAAGAAGCACGAGGACAGCGTGATCTACGATCAGGCCTTCCGGCTGTTCTGGCGCCGCCGCGCCTTAATCGAAAAGCTGATGGCGCAGATGTCGCCGATCGCGCCCGGCGCCGACAGCCAGCCGCAGAAGGAAGAGGCCGGCGCGCTGCGCGTGGCCGAGGCCTTCGCGCCGCCCAAACGCGAGGACGAGGAGCCGCCGACCGAACTCACCGAATTGTCGGCGCGCCTGACCCTGTCGGACAAGGAGACACTGAAATCGCGCGATTTCGCCCAGATGAGCGCGGCCGAAATCGCCAGGGCGAAGCAGTTGATCGCCAGCCTTCGGCTGCCCGATGACACCGTGCCGACGCGGCGCTTCCAGGCGGCGCATCGGGGGCTGAGGATCGATCCGCGCCGGACCTTCCGGCAGTCGCTGCGGGGCGGCGGCGGCTCGATCGATCTCGCCTTTCGCGAGCGGGCGGAGGTGCATCCGCCGGTGGTGGCGCTGGTCGATATCTCCGGCTCGATGGCGGAGTATTCGCGCATCTTCCTGCATTTCCTGCATGCGATCACCGAGCAGCGCAGGCGGGTGCATTCCTTCGTCTTCGGCACGCGGCTGACCAACATCACACGCAGCCTGCGCGCCCGCGACCCCGACGAGGCGCTGGCGCTGGCGGGCCGCGCCGCGCCGGACTGGGAGGGCGGCACGCGCATCTCGACTGCGCTGCACACGTTCAACCGCATCTGGTCGCGCCGGGTGCTGGCGGGCGGGGCGGTCGTGCTGCTCTTCACCGACGGGCTGGAGCGCGACCTCGACGGTCAACTCGCCTTCGAGATGGACCGGCTGCATCGCTCCTGCCGGCAACTCGTCTGGCTCAATCCGCTGCTGCGCTTCGACGCCTTCGAGGCGAGGGCGAGCGGCATCCGCGCGATGCTGCCCCATGTCGATTCGTTCCGGCCGATCCACAGCCTCGCCGCGATGGCCGATCTGTGCGCCGCGCTTTCGCCCCATGCAGGGCAGAAGAGCGATCCGCGCCAGTGGTTGAAGAAGGCGGGTTGAGGCATGATGTTGTCATTTCCTTCTCCCCTCGGGGGAGAAGGTGTCTGCGTAGCAGACGGATGGGGGGCGGGTGGTCTTGGCGCTAGCATCGATAGTCGTGCGTCGGCGCGGCCCTCATCCGTCAGCGCTTCGCGCTGCCACCTTCTCCCCCGAGGGGAGAAGGAAGGTCGCTGGTTGAACAAAAGTGAGAATTGCCGCCATGATCAGCACCGACACCGACATCCTCTCTACGGCCGAAGCCTGGGCGAAATCTGGCCGCAGCGTTGCACTCGCCACCGTGATCGAGACCTGGGGCTCGGCGCCGCGCCCGGTCGGCTCGCATCTGGTCATCGACGGCGAGGGTAATTTCCAGGGCTCGGTCTCGGGCGGCTGCGTCGAAGGCGCGGTCGTCGAGGAGGCGGCGGATGTGATCGCCGACGGAAAAGCGCGCACGCTCGAATTCGGCGTCGCCGACGAGACCGCCTGGAAGGTCGGCCTCTCCTGTGGCGGGCGCATCCGGGTCTATGTGGAAAAGGTGAACTGATGGCCTCCTGGGAGACGCTCGTCGCCTTCGCGACGCTGACCGTGCTGGTCGCCTATTTTCCGGGGCCGGCGCTGCTCTATACAGCCGCGCAGACGATCGCGCATGGCAGGCGCGCAGGCTTCATGGCGATGCTGGGCATTCATCTCGGCTGCTACGTTCATGTGATGGCGGCGGCCTTCGGTCTCTCGGCCGTGTTCAAGCACGTGCCGGAGCTCTACGTCGCGGTGAAGCTTGCCGGCGCGCTCTATCTGGTCTGGCTCGGCATCGGCATGATCCGCGCGAAGCTGGCGCAGGCGGATGTCGCTGTCACGCCTCCGAAGACGGTCAAGCGCGCGCTGATCGATTCGTTCATCGTCGAGATCCTCAACCCGAAGGTCGCGCTGTTCTTCATCGCGCTCCTGCCGCAGTTCGTCGACCCGGCCGGCTCTCTGCCGGTCTGGGCGCAGTTCCTGATCCTGGGCACCATCGTCAACTTCGCCTTCTCCTCGGCCGATTTCGTCACTGTCCTGGGCGCGTCCGCCGTGATCAAAACGATGAAGCAGACCAAGGCGGGCTTTGCCTTCGGTCGCTGGCTCGGCGGTTCCTTGATGATCGGGCTCGGCGTCAAGCTCGCGACGGACAAGGGCTGAGACGCATGGATATCGCCATTCTCTCGGCGCTGAACGCCGAGCGTAGCGCGCGCCGCGCCACCATTCTGGTGACCGATGTCGCCAGCGGCGCGCAGCGGCTGGTCAAGGCCGCCGACATCGCCGCGGATCCGCTGGCGGCCGCGCTCGACAAGCAGTTGCGCATGGCCAAGAGCGCGATGATCGAGGCCGAGGGCGCGTCTTATTTCCTGACCGTGCAGGCGCCGCATCCGCGCATCGTCGTCACCGGCGCGGTGCATATCTCGCAGGCGATGGCGCCGATGGCGAAACTGCTCGATCTGGACGTTGCGATCATCGACCCGCGCACCGCCTTCGCCACGCCCGAGCGCTTCCCCGATGTGACGCTGCTGACGGAATGGCCCGACGAGGCGCTGGCGAGGCTCGGTCTCGACGGCTACACGGCCTTCGTCGCGCTGACGCACGACCCCAAGATCGACGATCCCGGGCTCGAGGCGGCGCTGCGCTCGGAGTGCTTCTATATCGGCGCGCTCGGCAGCCGGAAGACGAACGCCAAACGCATGGAGCGGCTGATGGCGGCAGGGTTCGACGAGGCCGCGACCGGGCGCATCCACGCCCCGGTCGGGCTCGACATCGGCGCGGTTTCACCCGCCGAGATCGCGCTCGCGATCCTGGGCGAGATCGTCAGCGCACTTCGCGGTCCGCGCCGGAAACCCGTTTGAGCCCGCAATCATGAAATTCGGACCGGTCGCGATCGCCGATTCCGCAGGCTGCGTCGCCGCGCACAGCGTGCGCGCCGGCGATGTCATTCTGCGCAAGGGCGCGACGATCACGGCCGCAGATGTGATCCGGCTAAGCGCGGCTGGCCTGACGGAACTCGTCGCCGTTCGCTTCGAGGCCGGCGACATCGACGAAAACGCCGCCGCCGCCAGGCTCGGCGTCGCGCTGGCGGGTCAGGGCGTTACCGTCGAGGCTCCCTTCACAGGCAGGGTCAATCTGTTTGCGGCATCCGCCGGCGTGCTGACGATCGACGCGGCCGCGATCGACCGCTTCAACCGGATCGACGAGGCGATCACCGCGGCGACGTTGCCGGCGATGAAGGCCGTCGTCGCCGGCGAAATGGTCGGCACCGTCAAGATCATCCCCTACGGACTGCCCGAAAGCCTGGTGGAGGAAGGGTTGGCGAGCCTGGCAGGGACGCGGCCTGTCGCTGTCGCCGCGTATCGCCCGGCGAAGATCGGCGTGATCTCGACGCTGCTGCCTGGCCTGAAGCCCTCCGTCGTAGACAAGACGCTGCGGGTGATGGATGAGAGGATCGGCCCGGCCGGAGCGCGTCTGTCCGGCGATGTCCGTGTGGCCCACGAGGCGGCGGCGCTCTCCGGCGCGATCCAGGCGATGGCTGCGGGGCCCTCCGACATCGTCGTCGTCTTCGGGGCATCGGCGATCACAGACCGGCGCGACGTGATCCCGCAGGCGCTGCTGGCGGCGGGCGGGCGGATCGAGCATCTCGGCATGCCGGTCGATCCCGGCAACCTGCTTTTGATCGGCGAACTCGACGGCAAGCCGGTGATCGGCGCGCCCGGCTGCGCGCGCTCGCCCAAGGAGAACGGCTTCGACTGGGTGCTGCAGCGCTGCCTTGCCGGTATCAAGGTCAGCCGTGGCGACATCCAGGCGATGGGCGTCGGCGGGCTTTTGATGGAGATCGTGTCTCGGCCGCAGCCGCGTGCGCCGGGCCGGATCGAGGCGGCGCGCGTGGCCGGAATCGTGCTGGCGGCCGGGCGCTCGACCCGGATGGGGCAGGCCAACAAGCTGCTGCAGATGGTGCGGGGCAAGCCGATGGTGCGGCACGCGGTGGAGGCGCAGGTCGCCTCCTGCGCCGCGCCGGTCATCGTCGTGACCGGCCACCAGCATGATGAGGTCGAGGTCGCGCTGGCGGGGCTCGACATCAGGCTCGTGCACAACCCGGATTTCGYCTCGGGGCTCGCAGGGTCGGTGAAGGCCGGCGTCGCCGCCTTGCCGGAGGGCATTGCGGGCGTCGTGATGTCGCTCGGCGACATGCCCAATGTCACGCCCGAGGTCATCGACCGGCTGGCACAGGTTTTCGGCGAGCGCGGCGAGGCGCTTGCGGTGGCGCCGACGCTGTTTGGACAGCGTGGCAATCCGGTGCTGCTGGCACGCGGGCTGTTTTCAGCCGTCGCGGGGCTTTCGGGCGATCAGGGCGCGCGGCGGCTGCTCGACGAGGCGGGCGACGCGACCGTGGAGGTGCCGTTCACCGATCCCGCCATCGCGCTCGATGTCGATACGCCAGAAGCGCTGAAGGCGTTGACGGGCGGTGCGCCGCAATCTTGATTTGGACCAATGATTGGTCTATTTGAAGGTGTCTGTTTTGATGCGGGGAGGCGCAGATGGATGTTCCCGTCAGCGAGGCGAAGGGGCAGTTGACAGACCTCGTTCGTCGTGCCGAGGCCGGCGAAGACGTCGTTCTGACCCGGCATGGTCAGCCTGCCGTTAGGCTTGTGCCAGTGCATCAGCTTCAGACGCCCGAAGAACGCATGCGCATCATGACAGAGGTTCAGGCGATGGCGCGCGGCAAGGCGCTGCCTGGACCCTGTGCGGCGCGCAGCCAGGATTTTCTCTATGACGAGGATGGCCTGCCAAAATGATTGCGGTCGATACGTCGGCATTGATGGCGATCATTCTCGAGGAACCGGAAGCCGCTTCATGCATGAAGGCGATTGCGTTTGAGCCGGTTGTTCTGATCTCCGCCGGTACTTTGGCTGAGGCCTTCATTGTTGCGGGAGGCCGCGATCTTACCGATCAGATGGAAACGCTCGTCGGGCGTCTGTCGCTGGAAGTCGTATCTGTGAGCCACGATGGCGCGCGCAGCGCAGCAGCTGCGCATCGGAAATGGGGCCGTGGCCGCCACAGCGCCAAGCTCAATTTCGGCGACTGTTTCGCTTATGCACTGGCCAAAGACCGAAACTGCCCGCTGCTTTTCATTGGTCAAGATTTTGCACAGACCGATCTGGAGCCTGTCCTCAAGCACAATTGAGTCATCGACCTACTGCTTCGCTTCCCGCCGACAGCGCTCCGAACAGAATTTCACCTCGTCCCAGACCCGCGCCCATTTCCTGCGCCAGGCGAAGGGCCGGCCGCAATGCTGGCATGGCTTCTGTGGCAGATCGCCCTTGCGCAGCATTTTCGGCATGGCCCGCCTCGCTTCGTCGTCCGGCTGCCCTAGCTTCGCTTTCGGGCGCGGCCGGTCGTGTCGAAGATAGGGCAGGCGGGGCGCGAGGGACATGGTGGCAGCGGGCAGGGGAACTGGCCGGACCGCGCGAACCGGCGCGCTCCGTTTCGTCCTTGGTGACCAGCTGACGCGCTCGGTTTCGGCTCTCAGAGGGCTCGACCCTGCCCGCGATGTCGTGCTGATGGTCGAGGTGGCGGAGGAGACCTCCTATGTCGGCCATCACAAGCAGAAGATCGCGCTGATCCTCTCGGCGATGTGCCATTTCGCGCAGGCGCTGCGGGACGAAGGCGTCACGGTCGATTATGTCCGCCTCGACGACAGCGCCAACACCGGCTCTTTCGGCGGGGAACTGGCGCGAGCGGTCGCGCGCCACCAGCCCGATACGGTGCTCATGACCGAGCCCGGCGAATGGCGCGTCTGGCAGATGATGCAGGACTGGCGCGAGGAACTCGCCGTTCCGCTCCATATCCTGCCGGACACGCGCTTCATCTGCTCGCGGACCGAGTTCGCCGCCTGGGCCCATGGCCGCAAAAGCTATCGGATGGAGTTCTTTTATCGGGAGATGCGCCGCAAGACCGGATTGTTGATGGTCGATGGCGAGCCTCAGGGCGGCCAATGGAATTTCGACCCCGAGAACCGCAAGGCCCTGCCGAAAGGGGTCTCGCCGCCGGCGCGCAAAACGTTCGAGGTCGACGCGACGACGCGTGAGGTGCTGGAGATGGTCGCCGCGCGCTTTCCGGAGAATTTCGGCGATCTGGAGCCGTTTTGCTGGGGGGTGACGCGAGCGGATGCGCTGACAGCGCTGCAGGGTTTCGTCGATGTCGCGTTGGCGCGCTTCGGCGATTATCAGGACGCGATGAAGGCGGGCGAACCGTTCCTCTTCCACGGGCTGATCTCGCCCTATCTCAATCTCGGGCTGCTCGAGCCGCTGGAGGTCTGCCGTGCGGCGGAGGCAGCCTGGCAGGCGGGCAAAGCGCCGCTCAACGCCGTGGAAGGCTTCATCCGGCAGATCGTTGGCTGGCGCGAATATGTCCGCGGCATCTACTGGCTGGAGATGCCCGACTACGCGCAGACGAACGCGCTGAACGCGACCCGCAAGCTGCCGTGGTTCTACTGGAGCGGCGAGACGCCAATGAACTGCCTGAAGCAGTGCATCAGTGAGACGCGCCGGCACGCCTATGCCCACCATATCCAGCGCCTGATGGTGACCGGCAATTTCGCGCTGCTGGCGGGCATCGCGCCGGCTGAGATCGAGGCGTGGTATCTCGCCGTCTATGCCGACGCCTTCGACTGGGTCGAACTCCCCAACACCCACGGCATGGTGATGTTTGCCGATGGCGGCCTGCTGGCCTCGAAGCCCTATGCGGCCTCGGGCGCTTACATCGACCGGATGTCGGATTATTGCGGGACCTGCGCCTATGATGTGAAGGCGAAAGCGGGCGAGCAGGCCTGCCCGTTCAATTACCTCTACTGGAATTTTCTGATCGAGAACGAGACGCGGCTCGGGCGCAATCCGCGCCTGGCGATGCCTTATCGCACGCTGGCGAAGATGACCGGGGAGCGTCGCAGCGAGATCGTCGCCGATGCGGTCCGTTTTCTGGGTGCGCTTGCCTGATTCGCCCGCTCATTTGCGCCAGTGCAGGCCCAGCGTCGCATAGGCTTCCGAGGGACGGTCGCTGGTGCGCTGCCAGCCGCCCGAAAGCCGCCATGTCAGGCCGAACAGCCGAAGCCCGGTCAAGTGCAGGCCGAGCCGGAGCTTGCTGTAGTCGTTCTGGCGATAGCTTTCGATTTCGGGGCCGACATAGACGCCGCGCAGCGAAACGCTTTCGGGCAGATAGCCTTGAGGCAGCAGATCGGGCGGGAACGTCCAGCCGGTCGCGAGCCTGCCCCAGAGCCGCCGCTCGATCGTCGAGGCGTAGGCGCTTGCCTGCAGCATCATCTCCGGCAATGGCGTCGCCCAGAGATCGCCCTGCAGGCGCTGGCCGAAGCGGCTGACGACGCAGCCGCAGGGGCGCTGCTCGCTCTCGTAGTCGGTGCCGGCGTAAACTGCGACGAAGGTGTCGCCGATACGCCATTCATACCCGATCAGGGCCTGGGCCTCGCTCTTGTAGGCGATGCCGCGCGGCGTGACGCGGCCGGCCTGCTCGCGCGCCAGACCGACCTTCACCAGGGTCCTGAAGCCGCTGGCGTCGAGCCCGCCTTCGCCATAGCTGCGCTTCATGCCGAGGGCAGTGAAGGTCTTGGTCGGCCCGGCTTCGAGCGAGCCGAACAGCACGGTCGAGACCGGGTCCCGTTCGCCGATCTCGTCCTCGGCCATGGCGGGAACCGACAGGACAATCCCCGCCACGGCGGCGAGCCTGGCCAAAAATCGTCTGGCTCCTTGATGCGCCACGCAGGCTCCCGAACGCATACGCAACCGCAGCGCCTCTGCTGCACGCCATGATTGCAGCAGCTTGGCAGGAGCCTTGCAAGCTTTTGTTAACCAGACGGGCGCAGCTTTGACTTAACCGGCTCAATTTTCATCGCGTGATGACGAAGGAGATGGCGATGGCTTCAGCGGACTTCATCCGGCAACTTGCAGGCTACGGCCTGACCACGGCGACGATCCTCTACCGCATGCCGGATCATCCGAAATTGCTCCAGACCTATATCTGGCAGCAATATGATCTCGCACCCCGCTTTCCGGTGCTGCATGATTTCCTCGACTTCTGGAAGCGAGAGCTCGAGGGGCCGCTGCATTCGATCACCGTGGCGCATTCGCGGCTGATCCGGCCCGCCGAGATCGTCAACGTCAATGGCGTGCTGACGCTGCACTAGAACCGCAAACGAGATCG
Organism: Allobosea sp. P2_A10; assembly: GCF_056405115.1. Lineage (NCBI taxonomy): Bacteria > Pseudomonadati > Pseudomonadota > Alphaproteobacteria > Hyphomicrobiales > Alloboseaceae > Allobosea > Allobosea sp. P2_A10. Next base: position 95,985 of record NZ_JBFUCS010000012.1, read on the forward strand.
CGGCATGCGTGCGCCGTGCTTGTTGCACGGTGGCTTGCCATGCTAGGCCGCACGTCCCGCCCCGGCCTGGCCCATATCGCTTGTCCTCTCCGCTTCGCACCTCCGGACTTCTGACGGCGCTCGCCGCACTGCCCGGAGAGCGCATCGGCGTGTCGACCATCGTTTCGGCGCTGAAAGACCGGACCTATGCGCTGCTGGTCGTGCTGCTCGGCCTGCCGAACTGCCTGCCGATGCCGCCACCGATTCCGCTGGTCTGCGGCCTCGTGCTCGCCTTCGTCGCGGCGCAGATGCTGACCGGCCGCTCGGTGCCGTGGCTGCCGCAGGTGCTTCTCGCCAAGAGCATCGGCAAGCCCGAACTCAGCCGCGCGGTTGCGCGCGCCGTGCCCGTGCTGTCGCGGCTGGAGCGGTTCTCGCGCCCGCGCCTGACGGTGCTCGGTGGCTCGATCGCCATTCCCGTGCTCGGCGTGCTGATCCTGGCGCTGGCGCTCGGTCTGGTGGTGGCGGCGCCTTTCATCGGGCAGATCCCGCTCGGTCTGGCCGTCTGCCTTGTTGGACTTGGTCTCGTCGAGCGCGACGGGCTGTTCATCATCGCTGGCGCCGTGGTCGGCGCGGGCGGGCTGATCCTGAGCGCCGGCTTCGCCTATGCAATCGTCAGCGGCCTGTCGGGCCTGTTCTAGGCGTTCAGATCAGGCCGCGGCCAGAATGGCGGCGAAGGGCGCATCGAGCGCCAGCAGGCGGTCGATCTCCGACGCCGTGACGCCCTTGGAGAACAGGAAGCCCTGCAGTTCGTGGCAGCCTATCGCCTGCAAGAAGCGGTGCTGCTCGGCCGTCTCGACGCCTTCGGCGCAGACGCGCAGGCCCAGCGCCCGGCCAAGATGGGCGATCGAATGGACAAGGATCGCGGATTCGCCGGTCGTTTCCATGTATTCGAGGAAAGAGCGGTCGATCTTGATCTTGTCGAAGGCGAAGCGGCGCAGGTAGATCAGGCTCGAATAGCCGGTGCCGAAATCGTCGAGCGCCAGGCCGATGCCGTGGCCGCGCAAATCCATCATCGCCGCTTCCGCCGCATCGGCGTCCTCGACCACCACGCCCTCGGTCAGTTCCAGTTCGAGCCGGCTCGGGTCGAAGCCGGTTTCCTCGATGATGCGGATGACGTTGGCGACGAAATCCTTGTGACGGAACTGGATCGGCGAGACGTTGACGGAGAGCCTGATGCCTTCCCAGCGCTTCGCCTCCGAACAGGCGCGGCGCAGCACCCATTCGCTCAGCGGCACGATCAGGCCGCGCTCCTCGGCGATGCTGATGAATTCGGACGGCGGCACCATGCCGTGGACGGGGTGCGGCCAGCGCACCAGCGCCTCGACGCCGACGATCGTCGAGCCGTCGATAGAGACCTGCGGCTGATAGTGCAGCACGAGCTCGTCACGGTCGATCGCCTTGCGCAGATCCTCCTCGACCATGCGCTTGAGCTGGAGCGAGCGGTTCATCCGCTCCTCGAAGAACGAGTAGCGGTTACGACCGCTGTTCTTCGATTGATAGAGCGCGGTGTCGGCGAGCTTCAGCAGCGTCTCGCGGTCGCTGCCGTCCTGCGGTGCGAGCGCAATGCCGATCGAGCAGCCAATCGCGGTTTCGACACCGAAGATCGAGAACGGCTGGGTCAGGCTGGCGAGGATCCGTTCGCCCAGCGCCGCGCTGCCGGCAGGATCGAGGATGTTGGTCTGGATGATGCCGAACTCGTCGCCGCCCAGCCTTGCGACGGTGTCGCCGAGACGCATCATGTTGGCGAGTCGGTCGGCGACCTGGCGTATCAATTCGTCGCCGGCGGTGTGGCCATAAGTGTCGTTGACGGCCTTGAAGCGGTCGAGATCGAGCAACAGCACGGCAAGGCCGGAACCGGTGCGCTGGAGCTGCGCCAGTTCCTGGTCGAGGCGCAGGTCGAAGGTGCGCCGGTTGGGCAGCATGGAGAGCTCGTCCTGGCCGGCGAGGCGCTGGATCTGGCGCTCGCGTAGCGCGATCTCGATCGCGGCGCCGCGCAGCCGATGGACCACGAAAGCGAAGATGGCTGCAAACAGCACGCCGACGGCGATCAGCCCGGACAGGAACTGGCGCAGCATGGCGTCGCCTGGCCGGTCCGGCGTCCAGGTCAGCCATGCCTTGACAGCACCGTCCGGCGCGAGGATCTCGCGGCGAGCCGCCGGATCGGACGGGGTTTCACCGGTGATCCTGATCCCGGCGACACGATAGCGATCGCCGAGATCGTTCAGCATCGACCCCGTCAGCCGGCGATAGCCGACGAGTCGCAAGCCGCCGAGGCGCGCCGCGATGACGGGCGTCGACGACGTGGCGAGATCCACGACGATCATGGCGATGGCTTCGTGATCGTCGTGGATCATCAGGGTCTTGGCGGAAGCGGCCTGACCTTCAACGGTGGGGGGGCTGCCCGGCAACGTTCGGTTGAAATGCTTCAGCCCGTCATAACCGGCCTGGCCGGCTGCGACGCCGGATTCGACGCCCGCCAGAACCCGCCCCGACGCCGTAACGATATAGGCGCCGTCGAACTCCAGAAAGCGCGTGCTCAGCCTGACAAAGGCCCTTTGAAGCGCCTGAAGGGGCTCAGGATCGGCAAGCGCGGCCTGCAGCTCGCCAGTCGCTGCCATGTTGTCCATGCGCAGCCGGCGCAACCGGACCTGGCTGTCGATCGCCGCCTCGACCCGGTCGCGCTGGCGCATCGCCTCGAGCCGGTTGGCGTCGTTGGCGATCGCGAGCACCACCCCGATCGCCGCACCGATAACGAGCACGAACGCGCAGCCAAGCGTCGCCACGGTGCTCTTGAGCATTCGCGCCGAGGAGTCCGCGTTCGTCATCTTCGCGACTTTAGGCGCGCGCATCAGCTGTCCCAAGGAGCTTCTGAAGCGAACCATGACAAGGGAATGTTGACATCCCGTTGCCAGAGACGGGCGTTGCCGACATTTCTCAACCAGTAGGCGATCCGTAAGGCGGACGCGGAATCGCGGTATGGGCGGCGCGCAACGCGGCCGACCAGCGCTCGCGCAGGTCGTGGAAATAGGGCTCCCCGGCCTCGATGCGGCGGTTCAGCTCGGGTTCGTCGGTGTCGCGGCGCATCACGATCAGGTCGATCGGCAGGCCGACGCCGAGATTGGAGCGCATCGTCGAATCCATCGAGATCAGGCCGACTTTCAGCGCGTCGTAGAGATGCGTCTTGTAGGTCACGGCGCGATCGAGGATCGGCTTGCCGTATTTATGCTCGCCGACCTGCAGGAACGGCGCATCCATGCCGCATTCGATGAAGTTGCCGGCGCCGTAGATCATGAACAGCCGCATCGGCTCGCCCTTGATCTGGCCGCCGAACAGCATGGAGACGTCGAATTTCACACCGGCGTCCCGCAGCGCCGGGCCGTCGGTGTCGCGCACCGAGCGAATGGCCCGGCCGACCAGCTGTGCGGCGCGGAACATCGAGGATGCGTTGCGCAACGTATCGAGTTCGCCCGTCTCGGGGTTGGGGAGGCCCTCATGCAGCAGGCTGACGACGGACTGCGTCACCGACAGGTTGCCCGCCGTCGCGAGCGCGAAGGTGCGCTCGCCCGGCCAGGAGAAGACATGCAGCTTGCGGAAGGTCGAGACGTCGTCCAGCCCGGCATTGGTCCGGGTGTCGGCGATCATCACGAGGCCATCCTGCACGAGAATTCCGGCGCAATAGGTCACGGTGCGTATCCTCGCAGGCTGCGGCCGGGGAGGCCGGTCCGGGCGTTCACTGATTGGTCTGGCGGTCGCCGGCCTGTGTCGCCCTGACGACGACCGAGAGGCTTTCGCCATCGCCACCCTTGCGTGCGCCGCGAACCGGCGCCGCGTCGGAGTAGTCCAGACCGGATGCGATGCGGATATGGGTGTCGATCGGGCAGACCCCATTGGCGCAGTCGAAGCCGATCCAGCCGAAACCCTCCACAAAGACCTCGGCCCAGGCATGGGCGCGATCCTGATGGGGGAGGCTGTCGCTCTCGGCGACATAGCCCGAGACATAGCGCGCCGGCATTTCGAGATGGCGGGCGCAGGCGATGAAGACATGCGCCAGATCCTGGGCGATGCCCTCCCGCTCGGCGAAGGCCTTGGCTGCGCCGATGCCGACGCGGTCGGTCGGTTCGAGGCAGGTCATCTCGGCATGGAGCGCGTCCATCAGGGCATGCATGCGGCCAAGCGGCGTATCGGCGTCGCGGATCGCATCGATCGCAAAGCCGCGCAGCGCCTCGTCGGATGCGCTCAGCAGCGTTTCGCGGCGAAACACTTCCGGCGGCACGCGTTCGATGCCGCCGCGGACCACGCCGGCGAGATTCAGGGTTTCGATCAGGCCGCTGATCTGGATGGTCAGGCCCGAGATCGGGCCGTCGGCCGAGAAGGTATGGGTGACGTTGCCATGCGGATCCTGGCCCGTACGCAGGCGGCCGTCGACATTGGGCTCGATGCGCCAGGACATGACATGCTGGCCGTCATGGTCGCGCGGGGTCAGCCGCAGGATCTGCGTGATGTGCCGGGCGGGTTCGGCATAGGCGTAACTGATCGAGTGGGAAATCCGGATCCGCATGGCGATCGCTGGGTCTCGGGTCTGGCGTCTGGTTCTTGGCGTGTGTGCTCGGCTTCTCTTAACGACCTGCGCCGCAGGACGCGAGCCCGCAGCCCGCGCCTATTGCAGATATTGCTCGATGATGGTGCCGCCGAGCCGGTTGTTCTCGGTGATGAAGTCCGAGATGAACTCGTGCAGACCGTGCTGGAAGATGTCGTCGATGCGGGTGTTGGACAGGTTGGCCAGCGTCTTGCGGGCCTGTCGCTGGGCTGGGCCCTGCCGGCCATAGGCGTCGCCGAGCTGGTCGAGGAAGCGAGAGATGTTCTCGTAGCAGGCGGCCAGCGAACGCGGCATGCGCCGGTTCAGGATCAGCAGGTCGGCGATCAGCAGCGGCTTCACCGCCTCGCGATAAACCCAGTGATAGGCCGTCAGCGCAGAGACCTCGCGCAGCACGGTCGTCCACTGGAAGTAGTCGAGCGAGCCGCCGACCTGCTCGGTGTCGGGCAGGAGGACGTGGTACTTCACATCGAGGATGCGCGCGGTGTTGTCGGCGCGCTCGACATAGACGCCGAGCCTCGAGAACCAGTAGCCGTCGTCGCGCAGCATGGTGCGGTAGGCCGAGCCGTCGAAGACGAGCGAGACGTTCTTCACCCAGTCGAGGAAGCGGGCAAACTCCTCGCGGTCCATGCGTTTCTTCTCGAAACGCTGGAGTTCGAGCCAGGCGCCGTTCAGCGCGTCCCACATTTCCGAGGTCAGCGCGGTGCGGACCGCGCGCGCATTGGAGCGCGCCAGCGCCAGGCAGTTGCGGATCGAGGAGGCGTTATCGGGGTTGAAGGTCAGGAAGTCGCAGACATTGCGCTCATTGGCCTCGCCATAGGCCTTGGCGAAAGTGTCCTCGCAGCCGGCGGTCGAGACCGCGCTCTGCCATTCGGTGCCGGCGCCGCCATAGGCGTGAGGCAGGTTGGTCAGTCGCGTCGTCGCATCGAGGATGCGGGCGAGGTATTCGGCCCGCTCGACATAGCGGGAGACCCAGTAGAGAGCATCGGCGGTGCGCGAGAGCATTGTCAGTTCGGGCCTTTTCGCGAAGAGGCGCGGAGTGTCTGGGGCGGGTTCAGCGGCGCGGCCAATGTCATGCATCGAGTACCCAGGTGTCCTTGGTGCCGCCGCCCTGGCTGGAATTGACCACGAGCGAACCTTCCTTGAGCGCGACCCGCGTCAGGCCGCCGGGCACGCAGGAGATGCCGTTGGCGCCCGAGAGCACATAGGGGCGCAGGTCGACATGGCGGGGCGCGACGCCGGACGCCACGAAGGTCGGGCAGGTCGAGAGCGCCAGCGTCGGCTGGGCGATGAAGCCCTCGGGGCTTGCCTTGAGCTTCTTGCGGAAGGTCTCGATCTGCGCCTTGTTGGCGTGCGGGCCGACAAGCATGCCGTAGCCGCCCGAGCCGTTGACCTCCTTGACGACGAGCTTCTCGAGATTGTCGAGCACATAGGCGTTGGCCTCGGGCTCGCGGCAGCGGAAGGTCGGGACGTTCTTCAGGATCGGCTCCTCGCCGGTGAAGAACTTCACGATCTCGGGCATGTAGCTGTAGACCGCCTTGTCGTCGGCGACGCCGGTGCCCACTGCATTGGCCAGCGTGACGTTGCCGGCCTTGTAGGCGCCGATCAGGCCGGGCACGCCCAGGATCGAGTCGCTGCGGAAGACGAGCGGGTCGATGAACTCGTCGTCGATGCGGCGATAGATCACGTCGACGCGCTTGGGACCCTGTGTGGTCCGCATATAGACGATGTCGTCCTTGACGAGCAGATCGGAACCCTCGACCAGCTCGACACCGAGCTTGTCGGCGAGGAACGAGTGCTCGTAGAAGGCCGAGTTGAACTGGCCGGGCGTCAGCAGGCAGATCGACGGGTCAGCGGGGGCCGAACGCGGTGCGACCGAGCGCAGCGTCGCCAGCAACTGGTCGGGATAGTTGTCGACGGGTGCGACGCGGTGGGTGGCGAACAGCTCCGGAAAGAGCCGCAGCATCACCTCGCGGTTCTCCATCATGTAGGAGACGCCGGACGGGGTGCGCGCATTGTCCTCCAGCACATAGAATGTGTCGGCATCGACCCTGACCACATCGATGCCGGCGATATGGCAGTAGATGTCGTGGGGGACCTTGAAGTCGACCATTTCGAGCTGGTAGCAGGCGTTGCCATAGACCAGATCGGGCGGGATGATGCCGGCCCTGAGGCATTCCTTGGGGCCATAGACATCGGCCAGGAACATGTTCAGCGCCGTGACGCGCTGGCGCAGCCCCTTTTCCAGCTTGGTCCATTCCGGCTTGGTCAGGACGCGCGGGATGATGTCGAAGGGGATCAGGCGCTCGGTCGATTCCTCATCGCCATAGACGGCGAAGGTGATGCCGATGCGCCGGAAGAACAGTTCCGCCTGGCTGCGGCGCAGCGCCAGCATCTCCGGCGGAGCTTCTTTCAGCCAGCGATCGAGCTCGGCATAGGCTGGTCTGAGCTCGCTTCCGCCGCCCAACATCTCATCGAACGCGACCATTCAGGCGTCTTCCCCATTTGCGACAGCCTATGCCTATTCGCGAGCGTTCGGAAAGAGGCCTCTTGCTGAGCCCTTTGGCGGGGGCTGCCTCATTCTTGGGCAGTCATGATCACAGCAGCCCGAGCGCCTTGAAGCTCGCATGGCCGTCGCGGCCGATGATGACGTGGTCGTGGATCGCCAGACCCAGGGACTTCGCGATATCAACGAGTTCGCGCGTCATCCTCACATCGGCGCCCGAGGGCGTCGGATCGCCCGAAGGGTGGTTGTGGACGAGAATGACAGCCGAGGCGGAGAGTTCGAGCGCCCGGCGCATTACCTCGCGGGGATAGACCGGCGTGTGGTCGACGGTGCCGGTCTGCTGCACCTCGTCGGCGATGACGGCGTTCTTCTTGTCGAGGAAGAGGATGCGGAACTGCTCGCGCTCGGCGAAGGCCATCGCCGTCCGGCAATAGTCCAGCACCGCCGACCAGGACGACAGCACGGTGCGTTTCGCGATCGCGCCCTTCGCCATGCGCCTGAGCGAGGCCTCGACGATCTTGAGATCGAGCGCGACGCCGGCGCCGACGCCCTTGATCTCGGTCAGGCGCGCGGCGGGTGCGCCGAGCACCTCGGCGAAGGAGCCGAAGCGCTGGATCAGCTCCTTGGCGAGCGGCTTGACGTCGCGCTGCGGGATCGAGCGAAACAGCAGCAGTTCGAGCAGTTCGTAGTCGGGCAGGGCGTCGCCGCCGGCGTCCTGAAAGCGGGCGCGCAGTCGTTCGCGATGGCCGTGATAATGCGGGGCTGGGCTGTCGGGCACGGCGGGAGGCGGCGGCGACAAAGGCTGCCCTTTGCCGCCTCCTACGCTCATTGCGGCTTCAGCGGATTGTCGCGGCCGGCCGGCGACAGCGTGAAGATCTCGCAGCCGGTCTCGGTGACGCCGACGGTGTGTTCGAACTGGGCCGAGAGCGAGCGGTCGCGCGTCACGGCGGTCCAGCCGTCGGAGAGCACCTTCACGCCTGCCTTGCCGAGATTGATCATCGGCTCGATGGTGAAGAGCATGCCCGGCTTCAGCAGCGCGCCTTCGCCGGGCGAGCCGTAATGCAGGATATTGGGCGCATCGTGGAAGACCTGGCCGAGTCCGTGGCCGCAGAAATCGCGCACCACGGAACAGCGTTCGCTCTCGGCATAGCGCTGGATGGCGAAGCCGATATCGCCGGTGGTCGCGCCGGCCCTGACAGCCTTGATACCGCGCAGAAGGCTTTCATAAGTGATCTCGATCAGCCGCTCAGACTTTCGCGAGATATCGCCGACGCCGTACATCCGGCTCGAATCGCCGTGCCAGCCATCGACGATTAGGGTGTAGTCGATGTTGAGGACATCGCCCTCGCGCAGCGGCTTGTCGTCGGGGATGCCGTGACAGACGACATGGTTGATCGAGGTGCAGATCGATTTGGTGTAGCCGCGATAGTTCAGCGTCGCCGGATAGGCGCCGTTGTCCATGGCGAACTGGAAAGCGAGATCGTCGAGTCGCTGCGTGGTGACGCCCGGCCTGACGTAGTCGCCAAGCATGTCGAGGCCCAGCGCGGTCAGCCTGCCGGCCTTGCGCATCGCCGCGAAGGCCTCCGCGCCATGCAGCTTGATGACCGGGTCGCGGCTGCGCGACCTGCCGATATTCTCTTCAAATGTCATGGCGCCGGTGCTGCTCCTTAGCGGACCATATCTATTGCGTTTGGCGTAAGGTGCAAGACGATTGCCCCGGCCGGGGGCGTCGCGAGGCGTAGCGGGATCGGACAAGGCCATGCAGGCATTGCTGGAACTGGCGGGGCAGGTTGGCGACAGACTGAAGTCGCGTGGCGAGACGGTTGCGGTCGCCGAATCCTCCGCCGGCGGCCTGATCGCGGCCGCCTTGCTGGCGCAGGCGGGAGCTTCGGCCTTCTTCGTCAGCGGCGCGGTCGTCTACACCATGCAGGCGCGCGAAGGTCTGATGGGCATATCCGCCGTCGATATGACGGGCATGCGGTCTTCAAGCGAGCCCTATGCGCTCCTGCTCGCGCGGCGGCTGCGCGAGCGCTTCGGCGTGGTCTGGGGGCTCGCAGAAACCGGCGCGTCCGGGCCTTCGGGCAACCGCTATGGCGATGCGGCAGGCCATAGCTGCCTTGCGATCTCGGGCCCGGTCGAACTCGTCAAGACGATCGAAACCGGCTCGGCCGACCGGCAGGCGAATATGCGCGTCTTCGCCGCGTCGGCCCTGACCTTGCTGCACGACAACCTGTAGCGAACCTCAGCGCGGGCGGGCCAGGAACTCCGTCAGGATCGCCTGCGCCTCGGGGCTGGCCTTCGTCTTCCACTGCGCCACGGATTGCGCGGCTGCCGCCCGCAGGGCTTCCATCACCTCCCTGGGGGGCGCTTCATCGATGGCGACGCCGTTCTCGCGCATCCGCGCATAGTTGATGGCGACGCGGCCCGACATCGCCTGCCATTGATGTGCGCTGGTCTCGGCGGCGGCCGCCAGAACCGCGCCTTGCGTGGTTGCGTCGAGCTTGTTCCAGGCATCGAGCGAGACCGAGCCGAAGCTCAGGGGCAGGGCGTAGACGATCTCCGAGAAATTGCGGGCGTATTTCCAGAGTTGGCGCCCGGCGCCGCCATCGCCCGAGGAGAGCACGGCGTTGATTTCGCCCGCTTCGAGCTTCGCATTGAGATCGGCGAAGGAAACGACGCTGGCGCTGGCGGCGACCTGGGCCAGCACATCGGTGCCGGTTCTGTCGTAGGTCCGAATCTTCAGGGCCTTGAGCGCGGCGATGTCCTTCAGCGGCGCGGCCGACCAGATGCCCGATGCCGGCCACGGCGAAATATAGAGCAGCTTTTGCCCACGCGCCGCGAAGAGCTTCTCATAGAGCGGCTTGGCAGCCTCGTAGAGCGCGTTCGCGTCGGCTGTGGAGGCCGTGACAAAGGGTAAAGAGGACAGCAGGAACAGCGGATCCTCGTCGCTGAGCGCGCCGGCGAAGCTGTTGGCCATCGCAAAGCGTCCATCCGAGACCGCCTTGAGCTGCTCGCGAGTGCGCAAGCCCGATTTCGCGTCCGGAATAGGCCTGATCGCGAGCTTCCCGCCGGCTTTGGTTTTGACCGCGGCGGCGAAGACCGCATCGGCCTCGCCGGGCAGCGACGAGGCCGGATATTCGTTGATGAGCTCCCAGGTCACCTCCTGCGCCAGCGCGGGACAGGTCAGGCTGAGCATGAACGCGAGGGCTGGCAGAAATCTCATGGCTCGGTTCCGGAGGAGGGGCCGTGAGCGTAGAGCGGACTGGTCAAATGCCAAGCCCCGATGTTGGGCAAAGGCTGGCCGGAGCCGATCCGGCTGGCGTTGGCGGTGCGCGCCGTGTATCAGGCTGGCGCCATGGCCAATATCGATCACCCCTCCGCCGAGGCGAAGCCGTTTGGCGCGTTTGCGCCCCATGGCGTCCTCTCGCGCATCATCTCGTGGACGCGCAGCGCGCCCGACTCGTTTCTGGGCCGCAAGGTCGCCTACGCGCTGCGGCGGCTTGGGCTGCGCTCGCTCGACGGCGCGCCGGTCGACATCGAATCGCTTGGCGCGCGGATGCGGCTCTACCCGGACGGCAATGTCTGCGAGAAGCGCGTGCTGTTCACGCCGCAATATTTCGACCCGCTCGAGCGCGATCTCCTGGCTTCGCGGCTGCGCGAGGGTTTCAGCTTCATCGATATCGGCGCCAATATCGGGGCTTATTCGCTCTTCGTCGCCGCCAAGGCCGGCCCGAGCGCGCGCATTCTGGCCGTCGAGCCGCAGCCGGAGGTGTTTGCAAGGCTCGCCTTCAACATCGCGCAAAACCCGTTCGGCACGATCAAGGCGATTGCCTGCGCGCTTGCCGACAAGCCCGGCGAACTGACGCTCTTCCTCGATCCCGCCAATCGCGGCGAATCCAGCGTGCGAATCCTGCGCTCCAGCACCGGCAGCACCGTCAAGGTTCCCGCGACGACGCTGCTCGCGCTGGTCCAGAGCGAGGGCTATGACCGCCTCGATGCGATCAAGCTCGACGTCGAGGGCGCCGAAGACCTGATCCTAGAGCCGTTTCTGCGCGATGCGCCCGCAGGGCTGTGGCCCGGCATGATCGTGATCGAGGATTCGCGCGAGCGCTGGCAGATCGATCTGATCGGACTGCTGGAGCGCAGCGGCTACAGCCTGCTCGCGCAGACGCGGCTCAATCTCGTCTTCGAGCGCAAGCCCGCCTGAGCCTTAGCGCATGCATGGCAGCCGCGCCGCGCCCGCCGCTTGAGCCAGCGGCTGCAACCCCCTAGCTCTATGAGGCAGATGGTCGCCGGCGTTCCCCGCCCTGCGCCCAGCGGAAGGATCCGGCGATGACGACCAGCGATGCGCTCTCCCAACAGCCGGTCACGGCCGCGATCCTGGTGATCGGCGACGAGATCCTCTCGGGCCGGACCAAGGACAAGAATATCGGCTACATCGCCGAATACCTGACCAATATCGGTATCGAGCTGCGCGAAGTCCGGGTCGTGCCCGACCTGACTGACGAGATCGTGGCCGCGCTGAATGCGCTGCGCGCGCGCTACACCTATGTCTTCACCACCGGCGGCATCGGCCCGACGCATGACGACATCACGGCGGACTCGGTGGCGGCGGCCTTCGGCGTCTCGATCGACCATGATCCGCGCGCCGTCGCCATGCTGTCGGAACGCTTCCCGGCCGACCAGCTGAACGAGGCCCGGATGCGGATGGCGCGCATTCCCGCCGGCGCGGACCTGATCGCAAATTCGGTGTCGAAGGCGCCGGGTTTCCGCATCGGCAATGTCCATGTCATGGCCGGCGTGCCCTCGATCATGCAGGCGATGCTCGACGCTGTCGCGCCGACCCTGAAGACGGGCGTCAAGGTCTTGTCCGACACCGTGCGCGCCGGCCTGCGCGAGGGCGATATCGGGACGGCTCTGGCGGCGGTCGCCAAGGCGCATCCCGACGTCTCGATCGGCTCCTATCCATTCTTCTCCGAAACCGGGCCCGATACCAACATCGTCGTGCGCTCGCGTGACGCTGAGAAACTCGCAGAAGCGATGAGCGCGGTGAAGATGATGATCGCTTCGGAGCAGGCGAGGATCGGGTAAGCTATCGTATTTGGTTACAACTTATACGGGTAAAATTCAATTTATTGAAGCGGCATAGACTTGCGGTATTCTTCCATCGAGTGATTTCCATAAGAATTGTCCTATCAGCGTGCTCATCGTCCCGATATTTATTTTTATTGACCAAATATTGTGCGATTTTTATTGCCATAAAGGAAATGTAAACCGTATTGAGCGATCCTTTGTCTTGCCGCGAGCGATGACGCTACGGCATGTCGATGCCTGACCACTTCGGGGGAAGATCAGGGCAGGTCCGGCGGAAGGCTTTCGGTCACCGGGAGCGCGATGCCGGAAACAAAGGGGGAAGAGCCTATGCCGTTCCTGTCCAGCCTGTTCTCGAACCGGCGCACCGCCGGCCAGATCGCCGCCATCAACCGCTCGCAGGCGGTGATCGAATTCGATCTCACCGGCAAGGTGCTCGACGCCAACGAGAACTTCCTGGCGGCGCTGGGCTATTCACTGGCCGAGATCAAGGGTCGGCATCACAGCATGTTCGTCTCGCCGGAAGAGCGCGAAAGCCAAGCCTACAAGCAGTTCTGGACCGAACTCGGACGCGGCGAGTTTTCCACCGGCCAGTATCTGCGCGTCACCAAGACGGGCAAGGAAATCTGGATCCAGGCGAGCTACAATCCTGTCATGTCGGGCGGAAAGCCGGTCAGCGTCATCAAGTTCGCCACCGACATCACCGCGCAGAAGAACCGGCTGGCCGATCTCGAGGGCCAGCAGCAGGCGATCAGCAAGGCGCAGGCGGTGATCGAATTCGATCTCACCGGCAAGATCCTGACCGCCAACGAGAACTTTCTGGCGGTGCTCGGCTATTCGCTGCCCGAGATCGTCGGGCGTCATCACAGCATGTTCGTCGACCCCGCCGAGCGCGAGAGCTCGGCCTATCGCCAGTTCTGGGAGCGGCTCGGGCGCGGCGAATACGAGGCCGCGCAGTACCGGCGCATCGGCAAGGGCGGCAGGGAAATCTGGATCCAGGCAAGCTACAACCCGATCATGGACGGCAAGGGCCGCGCCTACAAAGTCGTCAAGTTCGCCACCGACATCACCGCGACCTTCAAGGGGCGACAGCTCGAGGCGGCCGTGCGCGAGACCGGCGAGGTGATCGCGCGCGCCAAGAACAAGGACCTGACCGGCCGGATTTCGCTCGACGGCAAGAGCGGCGAAATCGCCCAGCTCTGTTCTGGCGTGAACGACCTGATCGACACGATGGCCGGTGTCGTCGGCTCCGTGCGCAACATTTCCGGACGCATCGACGCCGCCTCGCTGAAGATTTCCTCCGACAGCGCGCAACTCGCGGAGCGCACCGAAGCCAATGCTTCCAGCCTGCAGGAGACGGCGGCGACGACCGAGGAGCTGGCTGCTTCCGTCAAGCACAGCGCGGGCCATTCGCGCGCGGCCGTCGAGCTCGGCCAGGAGGCGAGCACAGTCGCCACGCGCGGCGGCGAGATCGTTTCGGAAGCCGTCGGCGCGATGGAGCGCATCGAGAAGGCCTCGTCCAGCATTTCCGAGATCATCGCGATGATCGACGAGATCGCCTTCCAGACCAATCTGCTCGCGCTCAACGCGGCGGTCGAGGCGGCGCGGGCCGGCGATGCCGGGCGCGGCTTCGCGGTCGTCGCTTCCGAGGTGCGTGCGCTTGCCGCGCGCTGCAGCGAATCCGCCAATGGCGTGAAGGCTCTCATCGCCAACTCGACCCAGCAGATCCAGACCGGCGTCCAACTGGTCAAGGAAGCCGGCACGACCTTGCGCGAGATCGTCTCGGCGGCCTCGAAGGTCGCCTCGACTGTGAACGAGATTTCACAGGCAAGCGCCGAGCAGTCCAACGGCATCGACGAAATGGCGCGCACCGTCGCGCATATGGACGAGATGACCCAGCAGAACTCGCTGCTGGCCGACCAGAGTGCCAAGGTCGCCAATGATCTGCGCGGCGACACCGAGGAGCTCAGCGCCATGGTAGCGGCCTTCACGCTGGAGGCCGGAGCGGGCTTTACGGCTCGTGTTTCGGGCGCGGTCAGGCAGGCCGCGCCGCAGCTCAGGCGCGCTGCGGCCCCGGCCCCGATCGCGCATGCGCGGCCGCGTCTCGCCGCCACCGGCGGCAAGGCCGAAGGCTGGTCCGAGTTCTGACGCGGCGAAATCTGGCCGGCTGCTTGGGGATGGCGCGGCCGGGGCTCTTGTCAGAGCCCCGGCGATAGGGTTTGCGATGGCGGGAGCGCAAGGCGCGCCGCCAGCAAGTCCGGAGCCCCGTCATGGCCGAGACCCCGTCCAACAAGGCCTTCCCCGTCTCCTGGGACCAGTTCCACCGCGATGCGCGCGCGCTCGCCTGGCGGCTGTCGGGGGCGGGTCCGTTCGAGGCGATCGTCTGCATCACGCGGGGCGGGCTGGTGCCGGCCGCGATCATCTGCCGCGAACTCGGCCTGCGGCTGATCGAGACGGTGTGCGTCGCGAGCTATCACGACTACAGGAACCAGTCCGAGCTCAAGGTGCTGAAGGACGTCGCGCCCTCGATCAAGGCGATCGGCGACGGCAAGGGAAAGGGCGTGCTGGTCGTCGACGACCTGACCGACACCGGCAAGACCGCGCGCGTGGTGCGCGAAATGCTCCCCAATGCCCATTTCGCCACGGTCTACGCCAAGCCGGCCGGCGTTCCCACCGTCGACACCTTCGTCACCGAGGTCAGCCAGGACACCTGGATCTATTTCCCCTGGGACATGGGGCTGGCTTACGTCGAGCCCATCGCCAAGGACCACAAGGGCTAGGCTGCCGGGGCCAGGCTGCGCGCCCGCAACGCCACGCTCATCCCCACAATCACGAACGCCATCCCGGCGACTTCCACAACGGACGGAACTTCGCCCAGCAGCGTCGCGCCGGCGAGCGCCGTGATTACCGGGTTCAGCGGCAGGAACAACGTCGCCCGCGCCGCGCCCAGCAGGGCCACCGCCCGGGTGTAGAGAAACAGCGCGCCGACGCCGACCAGCGCGCCCTGATAACCGGCCTGCAGCGCGATTGCGGTCCATGTTGCGCTGCCGAGCCCGATCGGCATGGTCAGCGCGAAGATCGGCAGCACCACGAGCGAAAGCAGGCAGGTCGCGACCGTCACGTCGATGGCATCCGCCCCCCAGCGCCGCGCCAGCAACCCGAAGAGCGACCACATCACCGCATTGGCGACGAAGAACAGGTCGCCGATCCAGGCCCTGTCCTGCGCCTGCGCGTGGCTCAGCGCCTGCCATGAGAAGGCGGCGATGCCGGCCAGCACCATCGCCAGCCCGACCAGCCGGGCGGGGCTCGCCCGCTCGCCCGTCAGCGCATAGGCCAGAATCGCGGTGAAGACGGGGATCATCCCGGGCGCGATGATCGCGGTATGCAGCGCAGGCGCGAAGGCCGAGCCCGCGACCAGCACAAGCGCATAGGGCGCGCCGACGAGCGCGGTCATCACGATCGCGCGCCGCCAGCCGAGCGTTCCCACGGGAAAAGGCCGCATGCGCCGCAAGGCGAGCGGCAGCAGAATCAGCGCGGCGACAGTGAAGCGCAGGATGGTGACGTCGGCGGCGGTCAGGCCATCGGCGACGGACTGGCGCGAAACCACCGCCTGCACGCCCCAGATCAGGCTCGTGGCCAGACCGCAGGCGAGACCCATCAGCGTGCGGCGCCGCGCCGTGCCGGGTGCATCCGCCGTGTCGGTGGTCGTCGGCGTCATCTGGGTCACGCGGTCGGCCTCGATGCAATCGCGGCGCGCCGCCAGTCGTCGCTCCGGCTATGCCGGAACGGGCGGCTTGGCGGCAAGGGTTGGGCTCATAGGGCGGGCCTTCGCCGCGCGCATGACCGGATGCATGGCCAGCCTTGCAGCGATGCAGTCTTGTGCGGAGCCGCGCAGCGCCTAGCTTCCGCTGACCGCGCCATGTCCAGGCGTTGCCGCTTCCGCCATGAGGGCCTGCCTATGACCGACCTCTCCGCCTTTCCGATCACGACCCGCTGGCCGGCCCGGCATCCCGACCGCATCCAGCTCTATTCGTTGCCGACGCCCAATGGCGTGAAGGTCTCGATCGCGCTGGAGGAGCTTGGATTGCCCTATGAGCCGCATCTGATCGACATCGGCAAGAACGAGACCTGGGGTCCGGAATTCCTGTCGCTGAATCCCAATGGCAAGATTCCGGCGATCATCGATCCCGACGGTCCCGGCGGAAAGCCGCTCGGCCTGTTCGAGTCGGGCGCCATTCTCGTCTACCTCGCCGAGAAGACCGGCAAGCTGATGTCGAAGGATCCGGCTGAGCGTTACGAGACGATCCAGTGGGTGATGTTCCAGATGGCGGCGGTCGGGCCGATGTTCGGCCAGCTCGGCTTCTTCCATAAATTCGCCGGCAAGGACTACGAGGACAAGCGTCCGCGCGACCGCTACGCCGCCGAGAGCAAGCGCCTGCTCGGCGTGCTGGAAACCCGGCTCGAAGGCCGGCACTGGATCATGGGCGACGATTACAGCATCGCCGACATCGCGCTGATCGGCTGGGTCCGCAATCTCGTCGGCTTCTACGGCGCGGGCGAACTCATCGACTATGCAAGCCTGAAGAACGTTCCGGCCTGGCTCGAGCGCGGGCTGGCGCGGCCGGCGGTGCAGCGGGGGCTCGACAGCCCCAAGCGCGGATGAGGGCTTGGCCGGCCGTCGCCCCGAGCGGCGGCCAGGCAGCCTCGTTGCAGCTAACAAAGGATTAATCCGACGCGCACTAGCATGACGGCCTGAGCCGATTCTCAGCCGAAAGAGCCTAGCCTTGCGCGATCGTTCCCTGCCGTCCCTGGAGCATGCGAAACCCGAAGCGTGGCGCGCGCCGGACGCCGTCTCGGCGCAGCGAGACGGCGAGGTGGCCTGCCTGACCGCACAGGTCGAGGCGCTGAAGCGCGAACTGGCGGCCAAGTCGGAGCTGTTGCGCGAGCGCGAGGCTGCGCTGGCGCACAGCCAGAAGATATTCGCCCGCGCCTCGGCCGCGGCCAAGATCGGCGTCTGGGAATGCGACCTGTTGCGGGCCGATTCGCTGCGCTGGACCGACGCGGTCTACGATCTGTTCGAACTGCCGCGCGGCTCAAAGCTCGACCGGGCGCAGACGGTCGCGATGTATGCGCCCGATTCGCGCGAAGCCATGCAGGCGGCGCGCAGCAAGGCGATCCGCGAGCAGGGCGGCTTCACGCTCGATGCGCGGATCACCACCGCGCTCGGCAACGAACGCTGGATGCGGCTGACGGCCGATGTCGAAAGCGAGAACGGCGTCGCCGTCCGCATCTTCGGAATGAAGCAGGACATCACCGAGGAGAAGGCGCTTTGGGAGCGCACGCGCTATCTGGCGGAGGTCGATGTCATGACCGGGCTCGCCAATCGCAGCCTGTTCCAGCAAACCCTGTCGAGGCTCGGCGAGAGCGAAGCCGGGCCGTTGCTGCTGATCGATCTCGACGGCTTCAAGCAGGTCAACGACATCTTCGGCCATGCGGTCGGCGACGAGGGGCTGAAGCAGGTCGCGCTGCGCCTGAGCAAGGTCGCGGCCGGGGCGCGGCTGGTGGCGCGGATCGGCGGCGACGAATTCGCGATCCTGATGCAGAGCGGGCTCGGCCGGGACGAGGCGGAGGTTTTGGCCCAGAATGTCCTTGCCGAAATGCGCCAGCCGATCGGCTGGCGCGAACATTCCTTCCAGCTCGGCGTCTCCGTCGGCATCGCGATCCCGCGGGCCGAGGGGGAGGGAGGTTCCACCGAGCTGTTCGGCCAGGCCGATATCGCGCTCTACGCCGCCAAGGCCAAGGGCAAGAACACCTTCCGCCTGTTCGACCCGCAGATGAAGAGCGAGGGCGACCAGCGTTTCGAGACGATCCGGGACGTCGCCAGGGCGCTCGTCGATGGCGCTCTCGAACTGCACTATCAGCCCAAGCTCAGGCTCGCCGACCGCGGCCTCTACGGCTTCGAGGCCCTGCTGCGCCGCCGCATGCCCGACGGCGCGGTGGTGGCGGCCGGCGCCTTCCAGGCCGCTTTCGCCGATCCAGAGCTTTCGGCGCGGCTGGGCCAATGGGTCGTCGAGCAGGCGGTCCGGCAGGCGGGACTCTGGCATCGCGCCGGCCTGGATTTCGGCAGCATCGCGATCAATCTCAGCGCCTCGCAACTCAACGACCAGCGCTTCGCCGACCAGCTGATTCAGCGCGTCGCGGACCACAATTTGCGCCCGGAGATGATCGAGATCGAGGTCACCGAGGGCGTCTTCCTCGATAACGAGTCCAGCCCGGTCAAGCGCATGCTGGAGAAGCTGAAGCACGCCGGCATGCGTGTCGCGCTCGACGATTTCGGCACCGGCTACGCCTCGTTGGTGCATCTGCGCAGCTATCCGGTCGACGTCATCAAGATCGACAGGTCCTTCGTGAAGCGCTTCCTGAGCTCGGCGCAGGATCGCGCGATCCTGGAGACCATGCTGCGACTGGGAGCGAGTCTCGGGATGGACATCGTCGCGGAGGGGATAGAGACCATCGCGCAGCTAGAGGGTCTCAAGGGGCTGGGTTGCGAGCTTGGGCAGGGCTTCCTGTTCTCCAGTGCGGTTCCGGCGGCGCAGGCCGTCGACTGGCTCTCGCCGTTGGCGCAGGACCAGATACGCGTCGCCTGAGCAGCCGCTTTCATTCGAGGTCCGAAACTTGCCTGCTCCCGGCCTGAGGGGAGACCGAGCATGAGCGACGCGATCGAGGCGCCTGGCGGGCTAACTGCATTGGCCGACGAACTTCGCGCCGCGATCATCCAAGCGCGCGCCGATTCGCGTGAGGATCCGTTCGGAAATCCCGTCCTGCGCGTGACGCTCTGGCTGACGCGGCGGATGGATCGCGGCGAGCTGACGCTGACCGATTCGCTCGGTTTGGTGCGTCATCTCGGCCGCGAGGCGCTGGTGGCGCGCGCCGCCCGCACCGCGCGCTATGTCGGGCTGGACGGCGATGGCGAGGCCGCGCTGGCTGCAGTCGCGGCGACGATTGCCGGGGCCGCCGAAGCGACACCCGAACCCTTCGAGAGCTTTCGCGCCAGCGTCGAGCGGGTGCGCTTTGCCGCCGTCTACACCGCGCATCCGACCTTCGGCATGACCCGCAAGCTCGCGCATGCGCTCGCCGATCTTGCGTCCGGCGATGCCTCGGGCGCGGCCGTGATCGAGGCCGGAGATCTCTCGTTCCGTCCGGACGGGGCGATCACGCTGCAGGACGAGTTCGAGCAGGCCCGGTTTTCGGTGCGCCATGCCCGTGACGCGCTCGACCGGCTGAACGCGGCGATCCTGACCGCGGCGCGGGCGCGTTGGCCGGAGCGCTGGACCGAGCTGTCGCCGCGACCGCTGATCCTCGCTTCCTGGGTCGGCTGCGATACGGATGGGCGCACCGACATCGGCTGGTGGGACACGCTGCGCTACCGACTGGAATCGAAGCGCGGCCAGTTCGTCCGCATTCTGGAGAAGCTGCCGGAGGTCGCGGCGACTGCCTTGGTGCGGGCGATGGTGTCCGGCGCGCTGGCCGCGATCGAGCGCCAGCTTGCGCTCGCGCCGCCGATCGGTACGCAGCCGGCGCTCGCCGCGCTGCAGGCCTTCGCGCTGGCGCTGGTCCACGAACGCGAGGCGGCGCTGCCTGAGGCGTCGGGCCTGATCGCGGCGCTCGACGCGGCGGTTCCAGCATCGACTGACGACGAGACGACGATGGCGCTCGCTCTCGTGCGGGCCGGCTGCGCCGCGCATGGCGTCTCGATCGCGCTGCCGCATTTCAGGCTCAACGCCTCGCAGCTCCACAATGCGATGCGCGGCGTCATCCCGCTCGACGAGGAGCCGAGCCTGCCGGCGCAGCGGCGCGCCTTTCTCAGCGCAGTCAACGCCCTGCTCGGCAAGGTCGAGGCGACGCCGGTCGATTTCGGCGCTCTGGCGGCCGAGCGGGCGTCGGCGACCCGGATGATGATGACGATCGCCCAGATCGTGAAGCATCTCGACGGCACCAAGGCCGTGCGTTTTCTCGTGGCGGAGACGGAGACCGGCTACACGCTGCTCAGCGCGCTTTGGCTCGCAAGCCGCTTCGGCATCGCCGACAAGGTCGAGATCTCGCCGCTTTTCGAGACCTCGGACGCGCTGGAGCAGGGGCCGCGCATCATCGACGAGGCGCTGCGCAGCCCGCATTGGCGCGCCTATCTCAAGCAGCATGGCCGGCTCTGCATCCAGTTCGGCTATTCCGATTCCGGGCGCTATATCGGCCAGATCGCGGCCTCGTTCTGGGTCGAGCGGCTGCGCATCCGCATCTGCGAATTGCTGGCGCGCTATGGCCTGACCGATATCGAGCTCGTGATCTTCGACACCCATGGCGAATCGGCGGGGCGCGGCGCCCATCCCGCCAGCCTCGCCGACCGGCTGGCCTATCTGGAGCCCGCCTTCGCGAAATCAGCCTTCGCCAAGGCCGGCATCGCCACCGTGCGTGAGACCAGCTTCCAGGGCAGCGACGGCTATCTCCTGTTCGGCACGCCGAAACTGGCCAGCGCGACGATCGGGCGGATCGCCGAGGCGGTCTTCGACACAGGCGAAAGCAGGCCTGCCGACCCGATCTACGACGAGCCGGATTTCGCCTCGGAGTTCTTCCAGACGGTGCGTGAGGAGATGACCACGCTCGTCGACGATCCCGGCTATGCCGCGCTGATCGGCACCTTCGGCCCATMGCTCCTCGACAAGACCGGCTCGCGCCCGGCGGCGCGTCAGAGCGATGCCGGCGGGCCGACGCGCATTCGCCATCCGCGCGAGCTGCGCGCCATCCCCAACAACGCGATCCTGCAGCAGCTCGGCTGGCTTGCCAACAGCATGCACGGCATCGGTCAGGCGGCGGCGCGCTCGCCCGACCTGTTTCGCGCCATGAGGCAACGCTCGGAGCGTTTCGCGCGCGCCTACAGTCTCGCCGAGCACGCCATGGCCTGGAGCGATCTCGACGTGCTGCGCGCCTATCTCGACACGCTCGATCCCGGCAACTGGTTCGACCGGGCGCGACGGACGGTGCGGGAAGGGCGGCGCGAGGAATTGCTTGCGGTCGCCGAGGCGCTCGGTCGGCTGCAACTCGCGCCCGCGCTGCGGCGGCTGTTCTGGCGGCTCGCCTCCGACTGGATGAAGCTGAAGGGCGCGGCAGGCGAGACGCCGGAGATGCCGGTCCGGCTCGTGGCGCTGCATGCGCTGCGGCTGGCGGTGATGCACAAGATCTGGTTTTCGGCCACGCATATCCCTGATTTCAGGCCCCATGCCGGGCTGACGCGCGAGGCGCTGATGGAGCGCATCCTGCGGCTCGACATCCCGGCGTCGCTCGCCTTGCTGGCTGAAATCTTCCCGCTCAGTCCCGATCCGACGATCGGGCTGGATTTCGGCGAACCGCCGGGGCCGCGCGCGGAGGGCACCTATGAGGCGCTGCATCGCGACGTCGTCGCGCCGATGCGCGAGTGCTTTTCGCTGCTGCGCGAGATTTCGGGCGCCATCCAGCACGAGATCGGCGCGTTCGGGTAGGCTCTCGAACGACTGTTCCGCCTTTCCACCGTCATTCCGGACAAGCCGCGCAGCGGTGCCGACCCGGAATCCATCATAGGACGCTGTCGCGCCTTATGATGGATTCCGGGTCTCGGCTGCGCTGCGCCCGGAATGACGGTGTTTTCTGGAGACAGGAAAGCCGTTTTGATTGCAACCATCGCCAAAGCTCTTAGGTAGACACACGAGGAAACCGCCAGCCGGGAGCCGAGCCAAACATGGCCGACGCCGCCAACGACACGCAAGACTTCGACCCCGCTGCTGCCCGCATCACGCTGTTTCGGGCGCTGCTGGAGGCGAGCGCCCGCCATGGCAAGGCGCGTATCGCGCTGGAGGATCCCGAGCGCCAGCCGATCAGTTTTGGCCGCCTCGTGCTCGGCGCGCTCGTGCTCGGCCGCAAGCTCGCCGGCGTGACGACGCCTGCCGAGCGCGTCGGCATGCTCCTCCCCAATGTCCAGGGCATGGTGGTGACGCTGTTTGGGCTGACCGCCTTCGGGCGCGTGCCGGCGCTGCTGAACTTCACGGCCGGGGTCAAGAATCTGAAGGCGGCCGCCGAACTCGCCGGACTCAAGACCATCGTCACCTCGCGCCGCTTTGTCGACCAGGCCAAGCTCGACGACGAGCTGGCCGCGCTCGGCGAGGGCCGGAAGGTGATTTTCCTCGAAGACGTTCGTCGCCAGATCACCAGCCTCGACAAGGCCTATGGCGCGCTTTTAAGCCTCGCGCCGGGGCTGGCGCACCGCGCCTATGAAGCCAAGCCCGACGATGCGGCCGTGGTGCTGTTCACTTCCGGCACCGAGGGCAAGCCCAAGGGCGTGGTGCTCAGCCACGCCAATCTCGTCTCCAACGCCCGCCAGATCTTCGCGCTCGCCGCCGGCTTCCTGTCCGAGCGCGACATCGTCATGAACCCGCTGCCGGCGTTCCATTCCTTCGGACTGACGGCGGGGCTGCTGATGCCGCTGCTGCACGGCATGAAGGTCGTGCTCTATCCGAGCCCGCTGCACTACAAGCAGGTGCCGAAACTGATCGGCGAGATGGGCTGCACCTTCCTGTTCGCGACCGACACGTTCCTGCAGGGCTATGCGCGCGCCGCCGATGCCGGCGACCTGAAGAGCGTGCGATATGTCGTCGCCGGGGCCGAGCGGGTGAAGGCCGATACCCGCAAGATGTGGGAGCCCTACGGCACCACGATCCTCGAAGGCTATGGCTGCACCGAATGCTCGCCGGTGCTCGCCTGCAACACGCCGGTGGCGACGCGGGAGGGCAGCGTCGGACGGCTTCTGCCCGGCATCGAAGCGCGGCTCGATCCGGTCGAGGGCATCACCGAGGGCGGCAAGCTCTGCGTGCGCGGGCCCAATGTGATGGCGGGCTATCTCAGCGCCGAGCATCAAGGCGAGATCGTGCCGCCGGAGGGCGGCTGGCACGACACCGGCGACATCGTCACGCTCGATGACGGTTTCGTTGTGATCAAGGGCCGGGCCAAACGCTTCGCCAAGCTCGGCGGCGAGATGGTCTCGCTGGCGGCGGTCGAATCGATGGTCTCAGGGCTGTGGCCGGGACAGAACCATGTCGTCGTGGCGCTGCCCGATGCGCGCAAGGGCGAGCAGCTCGTTCTGGTCACGGAAAAGCCCGACGCCGACCGCGCGGCGCTGCAGGCCGAGGCGAAGCGCCAGGGTTTCCCCGAACTCTGGGTGCCGCGCGCGATCCTGGTGACCGCGTCGATCCCTGTGCTGGGCAGCGGCAAGATCGATTATGGCGCGACGAGAACGCTTGCGGCGTCGCGCCGTTCGCTGCTGTGACGCCACAATCATGGTTATGGTGCGCGCGATGATCATGATCCCTGCCTCCTCGTTGCTGGCGATGCTGCGCGTCGCGACGCTGGCGCCCGCCCTGTCCCTCGTCGCTCCCGGCGATCTCGCGGCGCAGACGACGGGGCCGGTCTATGAGCGCCGCGACGAGTGCATCGAGGCGGCGCTGCTGACGCCGGAACAATGCGAATTCGCCTATCGCAACGCCCGCGCCGAATTCGAGCAGAAGGCGCCGCGCTATGCCTCGCGTGCGCTCTGCGAGCGCGGCCACAAGCGCTGCGGCGCGCAGATGGTCTCGACGGGCGGCTGGGACAGCTTCGGGCGCGGTGGGGCTGCGAGCTATGTGCCGCGCTTCACCGGGGTGCGCATCACCGGCGCGGGAGCGAGCCTGCGGGCGGTTCCGGCGGTCGAGGGCTCGGCCCGCATCGCTTTCGCCGGACGGCCGGTGACGGAATTGCAGGACAAGGTCGCCGGCCGGGCCGCAGTCGCAGGCCTTGCAAGCAACGCACGCGGCGGCGGCCGCGGCCACCACGACGTCCAGCACGCCGGCCCCTATATCAAGCGCGGCGACCGCGACGACACGGTGCGCGTGCCGATGGAGCAAAAGCGCATCGGCTCGGATGTGGCGCCAGGCCTTTACGTCGATCCCGACGGCGTCGAATGGTACAAGCCCGCCCATCGGCGCTGAGGCGCTTGCACCTGAGGCATGCGCCCGCTACCCCTGCCTGCAGGCGGACGTGGCGAAACTGGTAGACGCAAGAGACTTAAAATCTCTCGGCCCGAAAGGCTGTGCGGGTTCGATCCCCGCCGTCCGCACCAGATGTTTCGGAACTCAGTATATCCAGCAGGCGGTTTGCCGGGATCCGCTGTCAGCCTGGCGACGGCTTGGCTTGTCCGAGGTGAAATCTCGAAAGTGTTTTGCACTTCTCTGAGGTTGTGGAACACTTCAGAAGATCAAGGAGGTCTGTCATGAAGCCACAAGGCCAAATGACGCTGACGCTCACCCCGGAACTCGAACAGTTCGTTCGTGACGAGGCCAAGAGGGGGGCGTTTGCATCCAATAGCGAATATGTCCGCGACCTCGTGCGCGAGCGCTATCTGAAGGAAAGCGAACGCGCGGCCAAACTGAAGGCGCTCGACGCAGCGCTTGCCCGTGGCATCGCCGACGCGGAATCCGGGCGCACCATGCCGATCGATGAAGCTTTCCGACGCTTGCGCGCGGAGCTGAAGCTGTCAGAGGACGGCACGCAATAGTGCGGGTTGTTGTCACCGAGGCTGCGCTCGCTGACCTGATCCGCATCGGCCAAACCATCCGGCAGGATAGTCCGGCCCGCGCGGAAACCTTCGTCGCGGAACTCTATGAACGCTGCCTGCGGATTGGAGCGACGCCACGAGCATTTCCACTGTTGCCCGACTGGGAAACATCCCGCGTGCGACGCCGCGTCCATGGCAACTATCTGATTTTTTATCGCATCGCCGCAGACGCCGTCGAGGTTCTCCACGTTCTCCATGGCGCGCAGGACTATGAAGCCGTCCTTTTTCCCGGAGACTGAAATTATACCGGGAGATGTCGCGAACCTTGGTCACGTGAAGCGATGCGACTTCAGCGCTTGCGCAACACCACGCTCAGATTGTTGGCCGGCATTTCGGTGATCTCCGGCGGGCCGAAGCCTTCTGCCGCCGCCAGCGCCGCCACCTCCTCGACGTCGCGCAGCCCCCAGTCGGGATCGCGCGATTTCAGGCTGGCGTCGAAGGTTTCGTTGCCGGGTTCGAGCGGGCGTCCGGGCCGGCGGTAGGGGCCGTAGAGGTAGAGCGGCGCACCGCTGCCCAGAATGCGGCCGGCGTGGCGGAGCAGCCCTTGCGTCGCGGCCCATGGCGCAATGTGGATCATGTTGATGCACAAGATGGCGTCGGCCTGTGCCACCGGCCAGTCCGGGCTGAGCGCATCGAGCAACAAGGGCTGCCGGATATTGCCGGCGCCGCTGGCTTCGGCCCAGGCGGCGATGCTCGCCAGCGCCTCTGGCGAGGGATCGCTTGGCTGAAAGGTCAGGCCGGGGAGGGCTGCGGCAAAATGCACGATGTGCTCGCCCGAGCCGCTGGCGATCTCGAGCACGAGACCGCTGGCGGGCAGCAGGTCGCGCAGAACGGTGAGGATGGCGTCGCGGTTGCGCTGCGTTGCGGGCGCAAACAGGCGGGTGTCGCCCGGCTGCTTCCAGTCCGCGCCCGGCTGCCAGGGAGTGCTTGCCTTGTCCGCCATGTCCGTCCGATCCATCGTTCGTCAACGCGATAATCTTTGCCGCGACCCATCGCCACGCGGGGATGATACGCTATAAGGGATTTTGAAGCGGGCCGCTGACGAGTGCGGCATCGCATGGCGCGGGCTGGTTTTGTTAACCGAAATACTGATCGTCGTGGCCCTGACCGTGATCAACGGTCTGCTGTCCATGTCCGAACTCGCCGTCGTGTCGTCCCGCTCCGCCAGACTCAAGGTTCTCAGCGATCAAGGCAATCGGGGCGCGTCGATCGCGATTCGTCTCGCCGAGAATCCGGGCCGCTTCCTCTCGACCGTTCAGATCGGCATCACGTTGGTCGGCGTGCTGTCGGGCGCTTTTTCGGGCGCTACGCTGGGTGCGAGACTGTCGGAATGGCTCGAGGCGCAGGGGCTTTCCCGCGCCATGTCCGATGGTTTCGGCGTCGGTCTCGTCGTGGTTGCGATCACCTATCTGTCGCTGATCCTGGGCGAACTCGTGCCCAAGCAGATCGCGTTGCGCGACCCTGAACGCGTCGCCTCACGCGTCGCGCCCGCCATGCTGTTCCTGTCGAAAATCGGCGCGCCGCTGGTCTTCCTGCTCGACCTGTCGGGCAGGGCGGTGCTCAGCCTGCTCGGCCAGAAGGGCGAGCCGGAGGAGACCGTGACGGAAGAAGAGGTCCGCACCATCATCGCCGAGGCGGAAAATGCCGGTGTGCTGGAGCGCGACGAGCGCGAGATGATCTCCGGCGTGATGCGGCTCGCCGACCGTTCGGCCCGGGCGCTGATGACGCCGCGCCGCGAGGTCGAGGTCATCGATCTGACCGACAGCGCCGACGAGATCCGCGCGCAGCTGCGCGCGACGCGCCGCTCGCGGCTGCCGGTTCAGGATGGCGAGCCCGACTCGATCGTCGGCGTCTGCGTCGTTAAGGACATGATCGACCGGCTGTCGGACGGGGGGGCGCATGATCTGCGCGATCTCGTGGACGAGGCGCCCGTGGTGATGGACACCGCCAATGCACTGCGGATCCTGCGCGATATCCGCGCCTCAAAGGTGCATATGGCGCTGGTCTTCGACGAGTACGGCCATTTCGAGGGCATCATCACGCCAGGCGACGTGCTCGAGGCGATCATCGGCGCGTTCCAGGAGGAAGAGGAGAGCGAGCCGCCGATCGTGACGCGCGCCGACGGCTCCTGGCTCGTCGCGGGCTGGATGCAGGTCGACGAGTTTTCGCATGAACTCGGCATCCACACGCCCAAGGACGCCGACTACCAGACGGTGGCCGGCTTCATTCTGGCCGAGATGAACCGCCTGCCCAATGTCGGCGAGTTCTTCGAGAAGGGCCATTGGCGCTTCGAGGTGGTCGATCTCGACGGGCGGCGCATCGACAAGGTGCTGGTCAGCCGTATCGACTGACCGTGCGCAAGACCGTTGACGCTGCGCAACCCGGCATGATCTAAACCCTGCAAGGGGTTCACCGCGACRACCCCGTGAGGCCTCGGCCCAAGGATCGCGTCCAGTTTCCTCGTTTCAGGATGGACGCCCATGTCTTCCAGCACACAGATCACCGCTGCGCAGTTGTCGCGGCTCGTCGGCTTGCCGAATGCGCCGACCATCGTCGATGTCCGCATTCCCGACGACGTTGCGCGCGATCCGCGCATTCTGCCAAATGCCGACCACCGGTCCCACAAGGACGTCGCCGAATGGGCCGGCGGATATGCCGGCCAGCGCATCGTCGTCGTTTGCCAGCGCGGTCAGAAGCTGAGCGAGGGCGTCGCCGCCTGGCTGCGGCATGAGGGTGTCGCGGCCGAGAACCTGGAAGGCGGTTTCGAGGCCTGGCGCGATGCCGGCGGAGCGCTGGTTTCGACCGGCAAGCTGCCGCCGCGCGACGCCGCCGGCCGCACCTTGTGGGTGACGCGGGCGCGGCCGAAGGTCGATCGCATCGCCTGCCCATGGCTGATTCGGCGCTTTGTCGATCCCAAGGCCGTGTTCCTGTTCGTCGCCGCCGCGGAGGTCGTGGACGTGGCCGATCGTTTCGGAGCGACGCCGTTCGACATCGACGGCGTGTTCTGGAGCCACCGGGCCGAGCGCTGCACCTTCGACGTCATGATCGAGGAGTTCGGGCTGGCATTGCCGGCGCTCGACAGGCTGGCGACGATCGTGCGCGCGGCCGACACGGCAGCGCTCGATCTCGCGCCGCAGGCGGCGGGCTTTCTCGCGGCGTCGCTGGGGCTGTCGCGAATGTTCAGGGACGATCTCGAACAGCTCGATGCCGGCATTCTGCTCTACGACGCGTTCTATCGCTGGTGCCGCGACGCCAGCGAGGAAAGTCACAACTGGCCCGCCGGGCCGGTCAGGGCTTGAGGGCGGCGTTATGACCATCGCAATCAATGACGAGCCTGCGCCATCCTCCGCCAACGTTCCGACGCTGGCGGAGGCCACGCGGGTCTGGGCCAGGATCGGTCTGCTCTCCTTCGGCGGGCCGGCTGGGCAGATCGCGCTGATGCACAAGGAACTGGTCGAGGAGCGGCGCTGGATCGGGGAGCAGCGCTTTCTGCATGCGCTGAACTACTGCATGCTGCTGCCGGGCCCCGAAGCGCAGCAGCTTGCCGTCTATATCGGCTGGCTGATGCACCGCGCGCTCGGTGGCCTGATCGCCGGGCTCCTGTTCATCCTGCCCGGCGCTTTCGTGATGCTGAGCCTGAGCATTCTCTACGTGCTCTATCGCGAGGTGCCGCTCGTCGACGGCGTCTTCTTCGGCGTCAAGGCGGCGGTGCTCGCGGTCGTGATCGAGGCCGGCCTGCGGATCAGCCGACGCGCGCTGAAGAACCGCGCAATGGTCGTACTCGCGATCGCGGCCTTCATCGCGATCTTCCTGTTCAAGGCGCCGTTCCCGCTGATCATCCTGGCGGCCGGAGTGATCGGCTGGCTCGGCCATCGCGCCCGGCCCGATCTCTTCGGCGCGGGCGCGGGCCATGGCGCGTCGGGACCCGATGTCGTGGGTATCGTCGACCAGATGTTCGCGCGCGGCGAGATGGAGCATGTCCGGCCGTCGGCCGCGCGGGCTCTGCGGACACTTGTCATCTGGTTGCCGCTCTGGCTTGGGCCGGTGCTGCTGCTCTGGCTGATGATGGGGGCGGGCAGCGTCTGGACCCAGATCGCGACGTTCTTCAGCACCATGGCGGTGGTCACTTTCGGGGGGGCCTATGCGGTGCTGGCCTATGTAGCCCAAGCCGCCGTCGAGACGTATGGCTGGCTGCGGGCCGGCGAGATGGTGGATGGGCTGGGGCTCGCCGAGACGACGCCGGGGCCGCTGATCCTGGTGCTGCAGTTCACCGGATTCCTCGCGGGCTATCGCGCGCCAGGCGCGCTGCCGCCTCTGCTCGCGGGCGGTCTGGGCGCGCTATTGACGCTGTGGGCGACCTTCGCGCCGTGCTTCCTCTGGATTTTCCTTGGCGGCCCTTATGTCGAGGCCTTGCGCGGCAACAGGGCGCTGTCGGCAGCGTTGAGCACGATCACGGCGGCCGTCGTCGGCGTGATCATGAATCTGGCGCTCTGGTTCGGGCTGCATGTGCTGTTCAGGCAGGTTCGGGCCGTCAGCCTGTTTGGGCTCTCGCCGGACTGGCCGGTGCTGGCTTCGCTCGACTGGCGCGCAGCCCTGCTCTCAGGCGCGGCCATGGTTGCGATGCTGCGCTTCAAGGTCGGGATGATCCCGACGCTTGCGGCCTGCGCCGTCGCGGCCGTGATCCTGACGCGGCTGCCGGGCTGACGGCTCAGGTCAGCGGCGCGGCGGCTCGCCTTGCTCGATGATCCGATACTCAGCGTCGATGATCTCAGCCTGACCCGGCTGCCGTTCCTGGCGCGCGAACGGGCTTTGCTGGCCGAAGCCCGCCGCCTTCAGCCTGCTCTTCAGCCGCCACATCGCGATCGCGCCGGCAACCATGATGACCGGGATCAGGATCAGCGCGAGGCTGGCGGCGAGCAGGAACAGCGTCACGCCGACGACGAGGCTCGCCGCCATGGCCAGCCATGCAGCCCAGCGTGGCGTTCCCGCGCCGCGCGTTCCAAGCCGATGAAGATTGACGCGGATCATGTCGCTTTCGTCCGGTTGATCGAGATGCACAACGTAGGAAGCAATTGCGGCGAAGGCGAGATAGGCGCCGCCGCGGCAAAAATCGCGCTGCCGCGATGGGCTGGCGAAATTTGGCTCCCGGATGTCAGGCGTCGTCGCGCCAGTCATAGAGCCAGTCAAGTCGATGGCGCATGCCGTCGGGGCCAAGCCGCCGCATCACGAGGTTGCGCGCCAGGCTCCAGGGTTGGCGCAGGTGATAGGTGCGGCCATTCTCGCGGCTCGTCGCCTGGACGCGCGAAACGCGCCCGGCCCTTGCCCGGGCATAGTGAGCCAGCGCCTCGGGCACGCCATTGGGTCCGTCCCGCTCCAGATGCGTCGTGAGCAGGCGCGCCAGCACGGCTGCATCCTCGATCGCCAGCGCCGCGCCCTGCGCCAAGAACGGCAGGACCGGGTGGGCTGCGTCGCCGAGCAGCGCGATGCGGCCTTGCGCCATCGCGGCGGGCGACCTGTCGAACAGCGACCAGACCTGCCAGGACGGGGCACCACCTGCGAGTTGCCTCAAGGCGGGCGCGGCGTCGGATATCCGACTGGCAAGCAGCTGTGCGTCGCCTTCGCGCGACCAGCCTTCGCGCGCCTCCTTCGCTTCGCAGATGATGACGAGGTTGGTCTCGCGCCCGGCCGCGACGGGGTAGTGCACGGCATGGCGGCCTGCGCCGAGATGCAGCGTAACCTCGGCGGCCTGCCTTGCGCCTCCAGTCGGCACGAGCGCGCGCCAGGCCTCGAAGCCGGTGAAAGCAGGCCGGGCGCGGTCGCTGGTCAGCTCGCGCAGTCGCGACCAGAGCCCGTCCGCGCCGATGACGGCGAGCGCCTCGACGGTCTCGGTTTGGCCGCCGTCGCTGAGCAGCGTGGCCGTCACGCCGTCGGCGGACTGATCTACCTCCTGAAGGCTGCGCCCAACCATCAGGCGGAGATTGGGCAGCGCCCGGGCGGCGTCCAGAAGCAGCATGTGCAAATCGGCGCGCTTGAGCACGCGAAACGGCGTCGTCGCGTCGCCTGTGATCATCGGTACTTCGGCCAGGGCCGCGCCATCGCGCCAGCGCCTGATCGCGACGCGCTCGACGCTCACCGAGGCCCGCTTGATCGGCAGAACGAGGTCGAGCCCGTCGAGCACGCGGCCAGCATTGGGCGAGATCTGGATGCCTGCGCCGCTCTCGCCGAAGCCTGTGCGTTTTTCCGCGACGGTCACGGCGATGCCGCGCCGCGCCAACGCAATGGCTGCTGTGAGGCCGCCAATACCCGCGCCTGCGATCAGAATATGTGGTGCAGGCACGGGCTATCGGGTTCGGATGGATATGTCAGGCGTGGTGGCGCCCGGCATCAGTCCTTGCGGGCGTCGCGGTCGGGCGGGGTGTCGGGGCGGGGCGAGCCGAGCAAGGCCCAGGACCGGCCGTTGGGCTCGGCCAGGCCGCCGACTCGGGCGCTTTGATAGCCCTGGCAGCCGGCCAGAAGCGGGGTCGCAAGCAAGGCGATCAGGGCTGCGGTGCGGATTATCGTCATGGTCAGGCTGCCTTTGCCGTTTCGTGATGAGCGCATTCCGGCGGAATGCACGCCCCCCCCTTCAACGAGGCATCATATTTGAACAGTGTCGAGCAATACGGACAAACGATCTCGTGATCCGAGCCCATATCGAGAAAGACATGAGGGTGGTCGAAAGGCGGCTTGGCCCCGATGCACATGAACTCATGCGCGCCGACATGGACGACGGCGACGCCGGGATCGTTGTGGAAATGGGGAATGCCCGTATCGGCCATGATCGTCGCTCTGCGCAAATGGTGCTGAGAATGTGATGCGGCCGCAAGCTACCCCGCCACGAGACCTCGCGCCAGTGCGCGATTGCCTCAGGGGCGTGGCGCCTGCGGGCGCAGGCAGGCCTGCGCGAGGGCCGCGGTGCGGGCGCGTTCTGCTTCGTTCAATGCGTTATCCAGCACCTTGCACCAGAGATTTTCGGCCTTGAGGCTGTCGACGGTGCAGGCGCAGAGCTTTTCGCAGGCATCGGCGCCGAGACTGCCGCCGGCGCAGCCGCGCTGGCAGGACAGCATGAAGGGTCGCTCCTCGGGCTGACGCAGCACGAAACCTTGCGTCGCCAGCATGATCAGGCCGATGAAGACCGGCTGATGCACGAGATAGACAAGAAGGCTGTTGCGGCCGCCGAGCACGATGATTCGCGCAGGCCAGCTGCGTGCGCGCCAATTCGCGAATGACGCCGCAAATCCCGGCAGTCCCAGCCGCGCCAGCGTCATCCCGCTCAGCACCCAGCCGAACCAGGGCAGCACCGGCACGAAATCGGCGCTCGGAAACGGCATCGGCGTCAGGCCGAGCCAGACCAATGGGATGGGTTCGACCGAATCGGCCAGCAGCACTGGAGCGGCGAAGACCATGATCGCCGCAAGGGCGAGCGCCAGAGTCGGCAGCCGCAGGAAGGGCAGGGCGATGACGCTTGCCAGCGCGACATGATGCAGGATGCCGAAGAAGATGAAGTTGTCGCGCATAGCGAACCAGGTGCCGATGGTGACAACGGCAGCCGCGCCCGCGACCATGGCGAGCCGCTTCAGGTAGGCCGCGATGTTCAGGCCATTGCGCGTCGCCAGCACCAGGCTGATCCCGACCAGCGTCAGGAAGGAGGCGGCGATCGTGCGCGCAAACCAGCGCCAGCCCGGCTCGGCCTGCACGTCGAAATCGACCAGACCGAAATTCGACAGGTCGTAGGCGAAGTGGAAGACGAACATCGCCAGCAGAGCGATGCCGCGCGCGAGGTCGATGAGATCGATGCGGCCGCCGGATGAGGCGCGAGGTGGGGGTGGGTCGGGCTGGCTCATTCCTGCCTTCATAGGCAAGGCCGACCCTGGCCGCTACCCAAACCGGCTTCCGCATGGCAGGTGAGAGGCCAGTCTCATCGCCTTGACGGTTGCCGACCATGCAAAGCTTTTCCTCCGACGGCGTCAGCCTCGCCTATATCGACCTCGCGCCGACCGGCGATGCGCCGCGCGGCGAGACCGTGATGCTCGTGCACGGCTTCGGCTCCAGCCATGCGGTCAACTGGGTCAATACCCAATGGACGAAGACGCTGACCCATGCCGGCTACCGCGTCGTCGCGCTCGACAATCGCGGCCATGGCCAAAGCGAGAAGCTCTACGAGCCCGCCGCGTATTCCTCGCAGATCATGGCCGAGGACGTGCGGGCGCTAATGGACCATCTCGATATCGGCCAAGCGGCGGTGATGGGCTATTCGATGGGTGCGCGCATTTCGGCTCATCTGGCGCTGGCGCATCCCGACCGGCTGCGGGCGCTGCTGCTCGGCGGGCTCGGCATCCATCTCGTCGAGGGCGTCGGCCTGCCGCTGGGCATCGCGGATGCGATGGAGGCGCCGTCGCTCGACGTGCTGACCGACCCGATGCAGCGCATGTTCCGCGCCTTCGCCGATGCGACCAAAAGCGATCTCAGGGCGCTCGCCGCCTGCATTCGCGGCTCGCGCCAGACGCTGAGCGCAGGGCAGGTCGCGACGATCGCCTTGCCAACCCTGGTCAGCGTCGGGACGAAGGACGATGTCGCCGGCTCGGGCCCGGAACTGGCGAGATTGATCCCCGGCGCGGAGGCCTTCGACATCGAGGGGCGCGACCACAACCTCGCTGTCGGCGACAAGACCCACAAGCAGGCCGTGCTGGATTTTCTGGCGAGGCTTTGACGCCTTCGCAGGGCTTCGATTGGAAACTACAGGTTTTCCAGCCGCTTGAAGCGTTATGCTGCGCTCTTGATTCAGGCGCGCGCCGTGCCGATCTCAAGGGCTCGCGACTTCGCGTTTGGCGGATCGCCTGCGACGCGTGCTAGAGACAGCTTTCACCGAAGGCTTTCATCGGAGAACGAACATGCCGTCAGGGCGCTCCGTCACGGATATTCGCGACCTCTCGACCGGGCTCGACCGGGTCGATCCAGTCTGGGCGCGGCTCAGGCGGGAGGCGGAAGCCGCAAGCGCAGCCGAGCCGTCGCTGAGCGGGCTCATCCTGTCCTCGGTCCTGAACCAGCCCGGCTTCGAAGCGGCTGTCAGCCATCGTGTCGCGACGCGGCTGGGACATCCGGCGGTCTCGACCGATCTGATCGCGCAGGCCTTTGAAGAGGCGCTCGCCGCCGATCCGGAGATCGGGCTTGGCATGCGCGCCGATGTGCTGGCAGTGCTCGACCGCGATCCCGCCTGCTACCGCGTTCTGGAGCCCGTGCTGTTCTTCAAGGGCTTCCATGCGCTGCAGGCCCACCGCCTCGCGCATTGGCTGCATCTGCAGGGCCGGCGCGATTTCGCGCTCTACCTGCAAAGCCGCTCCTCCGAGGTGTTCCAGACCGACATCAACCCGGCCGCGCGGATCGGCAAGGGCGTGTTCCTCGACCATGCAACCGGCCTCGTCGTCGGCGAGACCACGGTGATCGAGGACGATGTCTCGATGCTGCAGGACGTGACGCTCGGCGGCACCGGCAAGCAGGGCGGCGATCGCCACCCGAAGATCCGCAAGGGCGTGCTGATCGGCGCGGGCGCAAAAATCCTAGGCAATATCGAAATCGGCCAATGCGCCCGGGTCGCGGCGGGCTCGGTCGTGCTGACGGCCGTGCCGCGCAACAAGACGGTGGCAGGCGTGCCGGCCAAGGTCGTCGGCGAGGCGGGTTGTGCCGAGCCCTCGCGCTCGATGGATCAGATACTCGCCGGCGATTGCGGCGGGGATATCTGAGCCGGCCGCGGCTGCCCCTCGACAAGGCAGCGCGCGATCTCGTCCCGGTTGCCATGGGCTTTTGCCTGCGTGCCCGGGACCAGCATGAGCGCGTCGCCCGTCTGCATTGCCTGCGCGAAGGGCGCGACCAGCCGGCCATCGGCCAGGTAGGGTCCGATCAGGCTGAGGCGCCCCATCATCACGCCGGAGCCTGACAGCGCGGCGTCGAGCGCCAGACTGTAGAGCGAGAAGGACGGGCCCCGCGACGGGTCGATCGCCGCCGGTCCCTCCGCGAAGGCGAGCCAGCGCCGCCAGTCGTCGCGCCAGACGGCATCGTGCAGCAACGTCGTCTGGGTGAGGTCATAGACGCTGGCGATTCTGCTCGCCAGTGCCGGCGCGCAGACCGGCAGGATCGCGTCATGACCAAGCGATTGCGCGGCCGGCGGCGCGGCATCCGTCGGCAGGTAGAACAGCGCCAGATCATGGGGCTCGCGGCGGGGATCGGGCGGCTGCTCCATCGCCGCGACCGAGATCTGCAGGCCGGGAAAGGCCTGCTGAAGCGCCGACAGGCGCGGCGAGAGCCAGAGCTGCGCGATGCAGGGCAGGGCGGCGATGGTCAGCGCCCGGCCGTCATGGCCGGCGCGCAACTCCTGCACCGCCTGTCCCAGCATGTCGAAGCCGCGCGTCAGCTTCGGCAGGATGTCGCGCGCGCCTTGCGTCAGCTCCACGCCCTGGGCCAGGCGGCGAAACAGCGGGAAGCCGAGCCAGGCTTCCAGCTGCCTGATCTGCTGAGTAACCGCGCCCGGCGTGACGCCGAGTTCCTCGGCCGATTGCGTGAAGCTCTCATGGCGCGCCGCGACCTCGAAGGCTCGCAGCGCGTTGAGCGAGGGCAGGCGCGGGCGCGGCGGCTTCACGGGCATGTGCGAGCAATCCTCAGGCTGAGATTTTCTCTGCCTTCCAGCGACGATAACTCGTTTGCGCGAGGCTGCGCAAATCGCTCATATCGCTTTCATTCCGCGGCTTGGCCGTGTCGGTTTCGAGGGGATGGTCATGACGGCTCTGGGCAGGCGCGACTGGGTTCCGCAGGAGAGCGAGGACTATGTGCTGCGCATCGCGGCCCAGACGGCGGGGCAGCCGCTCGACGAGATCGCGGCCCGCATCGCCGCGCTGACCACGCAGAACCGCGAGATCCACGAGCGCGACTGCATCAACCTCAACCCAGCGACCAATGTGATGAACCCCGAGGCCGAGGCGGTGCTCTCGGCAGGGCTCGGCGCGCGGCCCTCGCTGGGCTATCCCGGCGACAAATACGAGATGGGGCTGGAGGCGATCGAGCAGATCGAAGTCATCGCAGCCGAACTTGCAGCCGAGGTCTTCGGCGCGAAATATGCCGAGATCCGGGTGCCGTCCGGCGCCATCGCCAATCTCTACGCCTTCATGGTCGCGGCCAAGGCCGGCGACTGCATCATCGCGCCGCCTGGCGAGATCGGCGGCCATGTCACGCATCATGGCGCGGGCGCAGCCGGGCTCTACGGCATCGTCACCCATCCGGCCCCGGTCGACGCGACCGGCTACACCGTCGATCTCAAGCGCCTGCGCGAGGATGCGCTGCGGCTGCGGCCCAAGCTGATCTCGATCGGGGGCAGCCTCAACCTGTTCGCCCATCCGATCCGCGAAATCCGGGCGATTGCCGACGAGATCGGCGCGCTCGTGCTGTTCGACGCCGCGCATATGTCCGGCATGATCGCCGGCCATGGCTGGCAGCAACCTTTGGAAGAAGGCGCCCATCTGATGACGATGAGCACCTATAAGAGCCTGGGCGGCCCGCCTTCGGGTCTGATCGCCACCAACGACGCGGATATCGCCAGACGCCTCGACGCGATCGCCTATCCCGGCATGACCGCCAATTTCGATGCGGCGAAATCGGCTTCGCTCGCGATCACGCTGCTCGACTGGAAGGCGTACGGTCGTGACTATGCACAGATGATGGCGCTGACGGCCAAGGCGCTCGGCGAGGCGCTGGTCGAGCGGCAGGTGCCGGTCTTTGCCCGCGATCGCGGCATCACCACCTCGCATCAGTTCGCGATCGAGGCCCATGCCTATGGCGGCGGGCAGGCGGCGGCGAAGAAGCTGCGCGCGATCAACCTGCTGACCTGCGGAATCGGCCTGCCGCTGCCGGCGGTTTCTGGGGACGTCAACGGGTTGAGGCTCGGCACGCCCGAGATCGTGCGCTTCGGCATGACGCCCGCCGACATGCCCGAGCTTGCCGGCTACATCGCCGAGGGCCTGAGCGGTTCGAGGCCGGCCGACGCCGTGGCGCGGGATGTGACGGCGTTCCGGAGCCGGTTCCGCAAGCTGCATTTCATGCGCGGGCAAGCATGAGGCGCGGAGGCGGGATTGCTGTGCACCGGCGTTAAGGGACGCTTTGCCATGCCATCTAAAGTGGCGTTTATGCCGCAATTCCCGCGATCGTTTTAATTCATCGGAAAGCCAGCGATTGTATTCTCCCCTGGTCACCGGCGCCAATCCGGCGTTGACCAAAGACATCGCTTAGTTGAGGGGGAGTAATTTCATGAAGAACCTGTTCGCTCGCTTCGTCAAGAATGAATCCGGCGCGACCGCCATCGAATACGGCCTGATCGCTTCACTCGTCGCCGTCGCCGCCATCACGGCAATGACTTCGGTCGGCGATAAGCTGATCTCGACCTTCACCGCGATCGCCGGCAGCCTGAAGTAATCTTCAGGACTTCGCGGCGATACCGCACTGACAAAACCCCGGCGCGAGCCGGGGTTTTTGTTTTGAGCGGGTCGCGCAAAACGGCGTCGATTCAGGCCCCGGCGTTCCCGCCGTAGCGCTCCAGCATCTCTTCCCGCAGCGCCGTTTCGCTCACCAGCCGTGCACCGCCGAGCCAGACCTCCGCGACCGCGCCGCCGGCGTCGCGCACCAGCCGCGCCGTTTCGCCAGGGCTGTTGAAGCTCGAGGCTTTCGCGATGCGGCCGAGATCGGCTGCTTCGATCGTGATTTCGCCGGCATCGGAAAAAGGCTGGAACAGCGCGGGGTTGGCGATCAGCACCTTGTTTTCGAAGGGAACGAGATCGCCGCAGTTCCAGATCGACCACCAGCGGCCGTTCCATCCTTGAGTGGTCGGTGTCGGCGCGCCGAGTTCGCAGAAGCGCTTGAGGATATGGGCCACGCCCTCGATCCAGGGATGGGCGAGGCCGTCGATCGCGTTGGTCAGGACGGAGATCGTGATGCCGTGCTCCGGCAGGACGCCGGTGCGGGTGATGAAACCCTGGAAACCGCCGGAATGGCCAAACCAGCTCCAATCTCCTTCGCCGCCG
This sequence comes from Allobosea sp. P2_A10, assembly GCF_056405115.1. NCBI lineage: Bacteria > Pseudomonadati > Pseudomonadota > Alphaproteobacteria > Hyphomicrobiales > Alloboseaceae > Allobosea > Allobosea sp. P2_A10. The sequence goes on from NZ_JBFUCS010000012.1 coordinate 133,985, forward strand.
GAGATCGTGCCGAGACCGTAGTGGCGGCCAAGGCTGCTCTCATCATCGGGCCAGAGGCGGCGGGTCATCTCGCGGCGGCTGAGCGGCGACAGGATGCTGCGCTCTGCCTTCGGCGAAAGCTGGGCGAAGAAGCGCGCGAGATCGGCGGCCGTGGCGACGAAACCCGCTGCCGAGGCCATGGCGTGACATGGATTGTCGCCGGGAATCACGACGCGCCGACCGAGAGGCAGTTTGGGGCTGTGGCCTTTCGCCATCGGACCCGACCAGAGCGTGATGTCGGGCCTCGTTTCGGACAATCCGATATTGGCCACGACCTCGCTGGCGATCCAGTCGGCATAGGGTTCTCCGGTCACGGCCTCGATAACGAGGCCGAGCAGCCCGAAGCCGTGATTGGAGTATTTCAGGCGCTGCGACGCGGGCAGGATCGGCGGCATGGCGAGGTCGGCGAGGAGTTCGGCCTTGTCGCAATAGGGCTTGCGGTCGAAGAACTGGCCATTGTCGGGGCCGTCACGGGTCAGGCCGGCGCTGTTGGACAGAAGCTGGCCCAGTGTCACGACCGCGATCTCGGGATGCAGGCCCGGCACGAAACCGCCGACCTGATCGTCGAGCCGAAGGCGGCCGGCCTCGACCAGCCGCAGGATGCCGGCCGAGGTGAAGCTCTTGGAATGGGAGGCGATGCGGAAGCCGTGGCGCGGCGTCAGCGCCTCTCCCGTCGCGATGTCGGCCATGCCGAAAGCGGCCTCGAACACGATTTCCGGCCCGTCGGCGATGGCGATCGCGCAGCCGGGCTGGTCGTGGAGGCGCAGCTGGAAGTCGAGCCAGGAGGAAATATAGGCAAGGGCAGGGGGCAGCCAGGGCTTCATCGCGCGATCCATCGCAGGCGGAACTTCGCGCAGAGTAACGCATCTCCGCGCCAGTCCGTCAGGGTCTCGTCATCATGCAGGGGCGGCGTGGGGCTGCGGTCGAGCGGCCCTGTCGCCAAGGCCGGTGCGGCCTTCCGGCTTGCCCTCCCGGCCTTGCCATGGCATCCGTCCCGCCAACCGATAAGGACCGACACCGTGGACAAGACCGAACTCGCCAAGCTCGAAGGCTATCTGCGCCGCACCTTCGCCAATCACACGATCAGCGTGCGCGCCCGTATGAAGAAGAACGATTCGGCCGAGGTGTACCTCGCCGACGAGTTCATCGGCATCATCCATGTCGATGATGAGGACGGCGACCGCTCGTTCAATTTCACCATGGCGATCCTCGACGTCGATCTGGAAGACTGAGCCCGCCACATCGGGAATGCTACTCCGGAGGCCGTCTGACGCGGCCGCCCGCGCTTCCGGTGCTCACGGACAAAAGTCCGCTGCGCTCCGGTTCTCGCCGGTCACGCCAGCCGGCTCGCCCTGGCGAAATGCCCGGCCCGGTACAGGCCCGAGATCAGCGCAGCATGCCGTCGATGGTGCGGCGGACGCCGCCGAGCATCAACTCCCAATCGGCGATGACGCCGCGCGGAAAGCGGATGTTCACGTCGACGCCGCGATGGCGGAACGTGACCCGGCACAATTCGTCCAGATTGACCGTCGCCGCTGAATCAAGCGGGCAGCGCGCCGCGAAGCCGCGTCCGTCGGGCACCGAGACATAGAGTTCGTCGCCCTCATAGGGCGAGCCCTTGCGGAAGCCGCGCACGACGAGGCCGCCGGGATTGGACCAGACTGTCGGCGTCAGGAAGCGGGCATAGACGGCGAGTTGCGTCGCCGGCTCGTTGACCTTGTCGGGCGGGCTCAGCGTCACCAGCAGCCGGTTGCGGTTCTGCGCCTGCGCCGGGCCGAAGCTCGGCCAATCCAGCCTGAGGCGCACCATGCCGACGAGCCGCGAGGTGTCGTCGGCCTCGGCTCCGGTCAGATTTTGCGGGACCATCAGAGCGACGTCGCCGATCCGGGCCGGCTGCAGCGTCGCGGTCGCCTCGGCGCCCTTGCGGCTGGCGTAGAGCGCAGCCCCCGTGGCAGCGAGCCCCGCGAGCAGGATCGCCAGAGCCGCCTTGCCGAGCGCCCGGTCGGCGCGCGGCGGCAAAGGCTGCGGCCTTCGCTTCAGGCGCGAGCGGATCATCACCGCGATGTCTGCGGCCAGTTGCGCGGAGTTCTCTTGCGGGATCGAAGCGGTCACGGATTTGCGCCTTCAGCGGAGGTCGCCACAGTCAAGCAGAGCGCGCTTAACGCGCCGTAAACCATGATTGAGCCGGGCAAGCCCTGAGCCTGTGATCCGTTGCCTGTCCGGCAGGCTGGCGGTCCGGGCGGTTAACCATCGCTTAGGAGTTTTCTTCACACCTCGTAAACCATACGGCAGGGTGGGCGGCAGTTGAGTGTGGAGCCCGCCCTGTGTCGATCGATCCCGTCGCGTATGAGGCGATCCAGTATCTCGCCATCGGGTTCACCTTCGCCGGGCTGCTGGCGAGCGCGTTCGAACTGTTCACGGCGCAACGCGCCGATTTCAAATTGCTGCAGGGCGGCGGGCTCGCCGCCGTCGCGAGCGTCCCCGTCGTCGTCTTCAGCGCGCCATTCCTGATCGTGCGCAACACCGTCCGCGGGCGGCGGATCGAGGGCCGGCCGTTCGTCTTCGTGATGCTGGCGAGCATGATCGCCTCGCTGTGGAGCATGGCCTCGGGCCGCGTGCTGTTCGACCTGCTGCAGATGCTCGGCGCTTGACGGGTTCGCGGCGCAGCCTGCATTCCTGAGGCAGACGCTCAGGAAGGACGCCGCCATGCCGCTCTACTCGCTCGATGGAACCGTGCCGGAGACGCCGCCGGAGGGCTCGTGGTGGCTTGCGCCCGATGCCCATCTTGTCGGCCGGATCCGGATCGCCGCCGATGTCGGCATCTGGTTTGGCGCGGTGATGCGCGGCGACAATGAGTGGATCGAGATCGGGCAAGGCAGCAACATCCAGGAAGGCTGCGTCCTGCACACCGACATGGGCTTTCCCCTGAAAGTCGGGGTCGGCTGCACCATCGGCCATCGCGCCATCCTGCATGGCTGCATCATTGGCGACAACAGCCTGATCGGCATGGGCGCGACCGTGCTGAACGGGGCGAGGATCGGCGCCAACTCCCTCGTCGGGGCCAATGCGCTGGTGACCGAGGGCAAGGAATTTCCCGACAATTCGCTGATCGTCGGCTCGCCGGCGCGCGCCATCCGCACGCTGGACCAGGCGGCCGCCGCCGGCATCACCGCTTCGGCGAAGGCTTACGTCGCGCGCTGGCGGCAATTCCATGCGGGGCTGAAGCGGCTGGACTGAGTAGAACGCAAAAAGACGGGCCGACTCCCCGGGGAAGGGAGCCGGCCCTATGGCGAAACCCGGCCTGGGGGACGGGTGGGGTGGGGACGTGACCGAGCCTCGCCGTCCTTTGTGGAGAATCGCTGCGGCCTTCGGCCGGGTCAGCGAATCCCCTGGTCATGGCGCGGCTGCGCCTTCGGGCGGCCGCGCAAGCTTTTCGCGATCAGCGCACCGAGGCGACCGTCGGGTTCTGGGCGCCGCCGAGCGAGGTCCAGCCGACCTGCATCTGCGACTCGCGCTTGACGTAGACGTAACCGGTCTGGTTCCAGGGCAGGACCGCGTTGCGCTTGTTGTCGAGGATGTAGTCCCCCCGGTCGGTGCGGATCATCAGCACCGCATGGCCGGCGTTCTCCTCGTCGATGACGACCGTCATCAGCAAAGCGCGGCGCGGAATGCCGGCCTCGGCCAGGCGCTTGCGCTTCAGCAGCGCGTAGTCCTCGCAGTCGCCCCTGCCGTCCTCGGGGATGTCCCAGCGATCGACGACGCCCCAATGCTCCTCGTCGGTCACCGGCTCGATCTCGCGATTGGTCCGGCCGTTGATGGCGACGATCGTCTTCCAAAGCTTCGGCGTCATCTCGACGCGGTCCGCCTCACGCAGATCGATGCGGCATTCCGACGGGGTGCGCCGGCAGAAATCGTTCCAGGCATAAGGCGCGCGCGCCTCGCCGGAAGCGGCGATCGGCAGGCTGGCGACGGGGATGCCGGCGCTTTGCTGGGCGTTCGCCCCGGTCGCGCCGGCGAGCGTCAGGCCAAGCGCCAATACAGGTCCGGTGAAGTTGAGGTAGTTTTTCGTCATGTCGTCCCCTTTCGTGTCCCTGGGGCAGACCATGCGCAGTGCCGATGGATTTCATTTGAAACAGATACGAGCAATTCTATGTAATTCGCCGTTCGGGCGATGGATCATCTTTCAGGCTAAACGCTCGGAGAATTCGATGTTAACAAGCCTAACGGCTGCGTTCAGTGATTTTTAATCACGGGTGCGGCGTGACGAAACCGGAGCGCAAGCGCGGTTCCGCAAGCAGCGGGATCTGTGCTGATCGGGAGGTGTAGCAGGACAGGCCGCGCAGCGGCGCTGCTTCAGAGCTCGAGATTCTCGTCGAGCAGGTCAGCCGAGAGCGGGAAGCGGAATTCGGCAGCAAAGCCGCCGTCGAACCGGCGCACGATCTTGGCCGGCGTCGTGCCGATCCTGAGCGGGGTGCCCATCGGGAGGTCGAGGTCGGTCGAGAACGCCGCGCCCGAAAGCGAGATGTCGATCACGCGCACGACATGCTCGGCGCCGTCGTTCATGGTCAGGACGGATCGCGGATTGCGCGGAACGATGCGCTCATGGCGACGGTCCTCGGGCAGGCCGAGTTCCTCGCGGTTGGCGAGCCAGGTCAATTGCGCGGTGAATTTCTCGCGCTTGCGGCTGGTCGCGGTGATCGTCATCGCGAAGCCTTCCATCGTGGTGCGCACGGCGACGCCCTCGATGCGGCCGAGATGCTCCAGATAGACGATGACGCGGTCGCCAGGTGCGGCCTTTGCGGGCGCCGCGATGTGCAGGCCGCCCGGCGAGATGTCGATCGACTGGCAGGGGTATTCCATGCGGTTGGGCAGCATGTAACGCCCGAGCAGCACCACCTTCATACGGTAGTGCCGCCTGCGTTCGGCAGGACGGGCGGCGGTACGGGGCGTTTGCAGCGCGCTCAACATCAAGGATCTGCCTGATTTCGAGCGATCCTATCGGCGCGCTGGTTAACGGGTGGTTAGATTTCAGGCCCGCCCACCCGGAAGCACCATGAATTTCGGTGGTGTCGCGCGCTGCGGCGGCGCCGGCACGGCGCGGGCCGGTGGGCTTGGCCAGAGCATCCGCAGCGAGATCATCTGCATCGACTGCAGCATGTCGAGGCCGAGCCACTCGGGCGTCACCGCCGGTGACAGCGCCCCGAGCAGGCGGGCATGGGTGCGGCCGCGATAACGCAGCGGCAGCAGGAGCAGTTCGAGATAGACCGGCGCGCCGCTCTGGGTTTCGCCCGAGAGCCCGGCGACGGCGCCGGCGGTCTCGTCCATCACGGTCTGGACGAGGCGGCGCATGTCGCCCTGCGATTCGACATCGGGCCACAGGGCCGTGAATGCGCGCCCGCGCAATTCGCTGCCGACAAGCGCGCAAAGCCGCGTGCCGGCCAGCCGGAAGACCGGGCCGATCGGCTCGTTTTCCAGCACGAAGGTGTCGGCGAGCGCATGACGCAGCGCGCCGGGCTCGATCTCGCCCCGTTCGGGCGCCGCGCGCTCGCCGCGCAGCGTGTCCCAATACTCGTAGACAAGTCGGGTGCTCGTGTTCTTCATCGCTGCATCCAGTGCCGGCTGTCGTCCGTCTCCATGCCGGCATGCGTCCCGCGATGGGCCACAAGCGTCAGGAGCTGGAACGTTCTTGCCCTCTCGGGGAACGAGGACGCAGACAGCGTGCCGTCTTGCCACGCCGGAGCGGGGCAGGGAGGCGAAACGATCGGTTAAGGTTAACGAAAGCTTGAGATTGTGGATAACCCCTTACAATGCATGATAAATGCGAGTGATTTCGGTGGGCGCGAGCAGCCCGCCTCCGACTGGGCGAGGGGGACGTGACCGCGATGCGACGCCTTTAAGCGCGCACCGGCCGCAGCCTGAGAAAGGGAGAGCCTGGGGGCTCTCCCTTTTTCGTTCCGCCACGATTCTGTCGCAGGCCTGACCGGTGCTGCTCCGCTTGCCTCGGGCGGCGGCATCGGCAAGGGTTGAAGCCCATGTCAGACCCAAACTTCGGTTCCGGTTCGCCACCCCCGCGCGAGCCCGTCCTCAATCTCCCGGCCGTCGTGCTCTGGCTGATCGCGCTGCTCGCGCTGATCCAGGCCGGGCGTTCGCTGCTCTCGCCCTATGACGACTACGCGCTGATCTCCTGGCTCGCCTTCGTGCCGGCGCGTCTCAGCCTGTGGCTCTCGCCCGACCGGCTCGACGACGTGCTGACGGGGCTGGCCCAATCGCAGGTCGGGCAGGATCTCGCCGACCGGATGCAGCTGGCGCGGCTGTTCCTGATCGATGGAGGGCCGCGGCTCTGGACTCTGGTGAGCTACGGGTTGCTGCACGGCTCCTGGGTGCATCTGATCTCGAACGTCGTCTGGCTCGCGGCATTCGGCAGTCCGGTCGCGCGCCGGCTCGGGACGAGCCGCTTCCTCAGCCTGATGGGGCTTTCAACCATTGCCGGCGCATTGCTGCACTGGTGGTCGCGCGAGCTCGACGTGCTGCCGCTTGTGGGAGCTTCGGCTGCGATATCGGGCGCGACCGCCGCCGCCATCCGGTTCGTCTTCTCGCCGGGCTTGCGCTTCGGTTCGCTCGGGGACGACGCCGTCGTCAGGGCTATCCCCGCCGAGCGCATCGGCCAGATCTGGCGGAATTCGCGGGCGCTGCTGTTCATCGCGATCTGGTTCGTCACCAATATCCTGTTCGGTTCCGGACTGGTGCCGATCTTCGGCGAGGAGACCAGCATTGCCTGGGAGGCCCATATCGGCGGCTTTCTCGCCGGGCTGCTGCTGTTTCCGCTGTTCGACCGCGGCGCATTGCGCGGCTGAGGCCGGCGCCTCCGAAAGCCTTGCCTGCGCCACGGTCTTCGCCCACACTCGCGGTATTGCGAAGGATTGGGACGGCCATACCCGGCGATTCACTCCGTCAGCGGCCGGGCTCCTGTCCCGCTCGAACCCGTGCGCCGGTCAACGGCGCCGACTGACAGGAGGAACGCATCCATGAATGTCGCGCAGCTTCTCGGTGACAAGGGCCATGACGTGATCTCGGTGCAACCGCACCGGACGCTTGGTGAAGCCACCCGCATCCTCAGCGAACGCCGCATCGGCGCCGTCGTGGTGACGGGAGCGGACGGCGCCCTGGTCGGTATCCTTTCGGAGCGCGACATCATCCGTGCTCTTGGAGCAGACGGGCCCGCCGCGCTCGACAGCCCGGTTTCGCGCGCCATGACCGCCAAGGTCGTGACCTGCCGACCGCAGACCAGCATCGACGAGCTGATGGAAATGATGACCTCGGGTCGCTTCCGTCATGTCCCGATCGTCGAGAACGGCCGGATCGCCGGCATCGTCTCGATCGGTGACGTGGTGAAGCATCGGGTCGCCGAGATCGAGGCCGAAAGCCGGGCGATGCGGGACTACATTGCGATGGCCTGAGCGGCCGTCCTGACGTCAGTGGGTCGCGACGCTGCTGCCGCCGACCATGGTCACGATCTCGTCGAGTGCGCGCTCGGTCGCGACGCGGCCGAGTTCCATCGCCTCCTCGGCCCGGTGGAAATCGAACAGCCCGACCTTGCCCAGCCGGGGGCCGATCATCACGTCGGGCGGATCGCCGGCAAGGCGCGAGCGCGAGATGCGATCCTGCGTGATGTTGAAGGCATCGACCATCACGCCGGCAAGGCCGGGACGATCCTCGACTGACCGCGTCACCAGCCCGCGCATACGCCGCGCCGCCCCGCTGATGCCGCCGAGCCAGCGAGAACCCGGCTGGACGGCGGCTTCGGGCGGCGTTTCGGGGTCGGGCTCTGCTGCGTGACTCTGGATGATGGTGCCGCGTCCGGCGAGGTCGCTGTTCAGGTTCACACAGATCACCAGATCGGCGCCCATGGCACGGCAGGCCGTGACGGGGACCGGGTTGACCAGCGCGCCGTCCATCAGCCAGCGGCCGCCGAGCTTGACCGGGTCGAACACGCCAGGCAGCGCGTAGGACGCGCCCAGCGCCTCGACCAGCGGGCCATGCGTCAGCCAGATTTCATGGCCGGTGCCCAGTTCGGTCGCAATCGCGACGAAACGCTGCGGCAGCGCCTCGATGCGGATGCCGGCGAGATCGCGTTCGAGCAGGCGCTTCAGCCGGCCGCCGGCGATCAGGCCGGCCCCGCCAATATGGAAATCCATCAGCCCGACGACGCGGCGCTTGGTCAGGCTGCGTGCGAAGGTCGTGAGTTCCGGCAGTTTGCCCGCGGCAAAGCAGCCGCCCACAACTGCGCCGATCGAGGTTCCAGCAATGACGTCGGGGCCGTAGCCGGCCTGGGTGAGCGCCTGCAGCACGCCGATATGGGCCCAGCCGCGCGCCGCGCCGCCGCCGAGCGCGAGTCCGATCTTCGGCCGGCTACGCCCCGGCGGCCTCTCGACCGTCATATCGTTCATCGTGGCTCCACCTCCGCCCAGTCCAAAGGCTCGCCTGGCGATGTCATCCCAGAGCATGGTCCCGACCCTCCTCGGGAGCGTCAGGATCGCAGTGGGGGATGAGGGAATCGTGAATCAGCCCATCCGGGCCTTGCGATTATCGGCGGCTTTTGACGGAAACATGAAAGCCCGACGAAAGGAACGCCAGCGCCGCCGGATCAGCCCGGCGCCAGCGGCAGCGAGGCGTCGGCGCGCAGCGGCTTGACCCGGTAGAAGCAGGAATGCCGGCCGGTGTGGCAGCAGCCGCCGTCTCCCGCGACATTGACCTTGAGCCAGATCGCGTCCTGGTCGCAATCGACGCGCATCTCGACGATGGTCTGGATCTGCCCCGACGTCGCGCCCTTGTGCCAGAGTTCCCGGCGCGAGCGCGACCAGTACCAGGCTTCGCCGGTCTCGAGCGAGCGCTGCAAAGCCTCCGCGTTCATGTGCGCAACCATCAGCAATTCACCGGTGGCTGCGTCGGTGGTCACGCAGGTGACGAGGCCGTTGGCGTCGAAGCGCGGGGCAAGCACGACGCCTTCTTCCAGCGTGTTTTTGTCCGGGGCGGCGGGGAAGTGGGACATGGTGCTCCAAAGCGCTGTGCAGCTTCATTGCCGTATAGCGCGCGCCGGTTTCTGGCGGAACCGCTCCGTCATTCCGGGCGCAGCGAAGCGGAGATCCGGAATCCATCGTCGAGCGCTGTGGTGCCTTACGATGGATTCCGGATCGGCGCCGCTTTCGCGGCTTGTCCGGAGTGACGGCGCGCGCGTCCCATCCGGCTTAAAGCCCCGGCGACTTCACCATGGTGAAGAAGCGGACCTGCTCGGTCGGGTCCTTGAACACGCCGGTATATTGCGTGGTCATGGTCGAGGAGCCCTGCTTCTGCACGCCGCGCATCGACATGCACATATGCTCGGCCTCGATCAGCACGGCGACGCCGCGCGGTTTCAGCACCTTGTCGATGATCTGGGCGATCTGCGCCGTCATCGTCTCCTGCGTCTGCAGGCGGCGGGCGTAGACGTCGACGATACGCGCGAGCTTGGAGAGGCCGACCACGCCTTTGGACGGGTAGTAGCCGATATGGGCCTTGCCGACGAAGGGCACCATGTGATGCTCGCAGTGCGAATAGAACGGGATGTCGCGCACCAGGACCATGTCCTGATAGCCCTCGACCTCCTCGAAGACGCGGTCGAGCACGGCGTGCGCGTCCTCGTCATAGCCCTTGTAGAATTCCTTGAAGGCCTTGGTCACGCGCCGCGGCGTATCGGTCAGGCCTTCGCGTGATGGATCGTCGCCGGCCCATAAGATGAGCGTGCGCACGGCTGCCTCGGCTTCCTCCTGCGTCGGCTGCTTGATCAGAAACTTGTCTGCAGAGGGGCTGAGCGCCCGCTCGACGGACAAGGACTTAACCACAGGGTTCATGTGGCGCCTCCCGTTACGGTTATGCATCCTACGCAACCGATATGGCGCTGGACCAATCGGCGCACAGGGGTGCGACAAGTTTCCCGTCGCCGGCGCTTTGCGGAGATGCTCTCCCGCCGGACAACGATCGACCCTATATTGGGTCGCGGCGCCGGTCACTCCAGACCCGGCGGAGATCACGACATGCTGAGCGATGTTTACAACAAGCGCATTCTCGAACTCGCAGCCAACATCCCGCTGCTGGAGCGCCTGCCTGCGCCCGACGCGACGGCCAAGGCCCATTCGCGACTTTGCGGCTCGACCGTGACGGTCGATGTCAGCATGGAGGGCGATGTCGTCACCGCCTTCGGCCATGACGTGAAGGCCTGCGCGCTCGGGCAGGCCTCGTCCTCGATCATGGCGCGCCATGTCGTGGGCGCCACCGCCGACGAACTGCGTCTGGTGCGCGAGCAGGCCCGCGCCATCCTCAAGGACAACGCCGAGCCGCCGGACGGGAAGTGGAGCGATCTCTCGGTGCTCGTGCCGGTGCGCGACTACAAGGCGCGTCACGCCTCGACCATGCTGACCTTCGACGCCGTGGTCGACGCCATCGGCCAGATCGAGGCCCGCCGCCAGCAGGCGGCGGAGTGAGTCATTTCAGCCCGAAGGCCAGCCTGATCTCTGCCCTGGTCTCGTCGAAACGCGAGCGGAAGGCGCGTTCGGCCAGCAGCGCCTTGGCGACGGCGCGCCCGGCCTTGTCGCCGGCGACGAGATCGCTCGGGTAGTGGAAGCCGCAGACGAGGCGGCTCTCGTCATAGCTCTTGACCCGCTCCTCGAATTTGTCGGCAAGTTCGGGCACGACCGTCGACAGCAGTTCGGCATAGAGCGCGGCGGTCGCGGCATGGCCGGACGGAAAGGACGTGCCGTCGGGTCGGCCGCCGGGGCAGGGCTTGATCCTGACCTTGTTCCAGACCGTGAACGGCCGCTGCCGGCTGGTCAGGCGGCGCACGCCGAGCAGCACGATCGCCGACTCGACTTGGGCTTCCTTGAACAGCAAACGCATTTCGCGGTGAGTGTTGTCGACGTAGGTATTGCTGACGCCTTCAAGAAAACGCGACAGGGTCTGGTACTGGTCGGCAATGGCGGCCTTTTCGCGCTCGGGCGTACGGGTGGAGCTGATCTTCAGCACCTGCTCGAATTCGGCCTTGTTCTCCGGCGAGTTCTGCGCCGGCGGCAGGCCGATGATCTTGGCGATGTCGAGCTTGCCGGGTTCGAGCCAGAGCAGGTTGTTGCGCTGCTGCGCCGATGCCGGCGACGCGGCGCACAGCAGGGCTGCCGCAACCGCCAGGGAGGCGGCTGCACGTCGGAAGGACATCGGTTGCGGAGCGGGGGCAAGCATGGCGAATCTCGGCTCGGGTGACGAGCGCGATGAAATGGCATCGAATCGCGCCTTGTCACGTCTTTTTGCAAAAGCAGCCAGCCTGAAGCGTGGGCCGCGCCTTGGCGCGCACTGGCTGATCCGGGGCTATCAGCTCAGCCTGTCCATGCTGGTCGGCCGCCAGTGCCGGCATTGGCCGAGCTGTTCGGCTTATACCGACGAGGCGATCCAGCGTTACGGGCTGTGGCGCGGCGGCTGGGTCGGGTTCGCGCGGATCTGCCGCTGCAATCCGCGCGGCACCAGCGGCATCGATCTCGTCTGCGAGGAATTGCCACTGCGGGCGACGTGGTATAGCCCGTGGCGCTATGGCCGCTGGCGCGGCGTCAACGCGCCGCCTCCCGAGGGAGACTGGACGGCCAGCGGCTCCGACGCGCAACCGGCTGCGGGCGAGGGAGTCGTCAAACCGCATCCGTAGCCGGCCTTGACTTACGGGGTTCGTATCCCCGAGTGAGCAGGACTTTTACAGGCCATGACGATCTCCCTGACATTTCCAGACGGCGCAAGCCGCGAGTTCCCGGCCGGCATCACCGGCAAGGCGATCGCAGGCGGCATTTCCCCCTCTCTGCTGAAGCGCACCGTCGCGATGGCGCTCGACGGCGTCGTCGTCGACCTCGGCGATGCGATCGAGAAGGATTCGAGGATCGAGTTTCTGACGCGGGAGGACCCGCGCGCGCTCGAACTGATCCGGCACGACTGCGCCCACGTCCTCGCCGAGGCCGTGCAGGCACTCTGGCCGGGTACGCAGGTGACGATCGGGCCGGTGATCGAGGGCGGCTTCTTCTACGATTTCGCCCGCAACGAACCGTTCACGCCCGAAGACCTGCCGGTCATCGAAAAGAAGATGCGCGAGATCATCGCGCGCGACGCGCCGTTCACCAAGGACGAGTGGAGCCGCGACAAGGCGAAGGCTTTCTTCCGCGACAAGGGCGAGGCCTACAAGGTCGAGCTGGTCGACGCGATCCCCGAAGACCAGACGCTGAAGATGTATGCGCAGGGAGACTGGATCGATCTGTGCCGCGGGCCGCACATGACCTCGGTCGGCAAGGTCGGCAACGCCTTCAAGCTGATGAAGGTCGCGGGCGCCTATTGGCGCGGCAACAGCGACAACGCCATGCTGACGCGCATCTACGGCACCGCCTTCGCCAAACAGGAAGAACTCGACGCGCATCTGACGCAGATCGAGGAGGCCGAGAAGCGCGACCATCGCAAGATCGGCCGCGAGATGAACCTGTTCCACTTCCAGGAGGAGGGGCCCGGCGTCGTGTTCTGGCACTCCAAGGGCTGGCGGCTGTTCCAGGAGATCATCGCCTATATGCGACGCCGGCTGGCAGCCGATTACGAGGAGGTCAACGCGCCGCAGATCCTCGACAAGTCGCTCTGGGAGACCTCGGGCCATTGGGGCTGGTACCAGGACAACATGTTCGCGGTGAAGTCGGCCTCGGCCTTCGAGAACCCCAACGACCCGATGCGCGACCAGAAGGTCTTCGCGCTGAAACCGATGAACTGCCCCGGCCATGTCCAGATCTTCAAGCATGGGCTGAAGAGCTATCGCGATCTGCCGATCCGGCTTGCCGAATTCGGCGCGGTGCATCGCTACGAGCCGTCGGGCGCGCTGCACGGGCTGATGCGCGTGCGCGGCTTCACGCAGGACGACGCGCATATTTTCTGCGGCGAGCAGGATCTGGCGGCCGAGTGCCTGAAGATCAACGAGCTGATCCTTTCGGTGTATGCCGATTTCGGCTTTACCGACGATCTCGTCATCAAGCTCTCGACCCGGCCGGAGAAGCGGGTTGGGACGGACGCGATGTGGGACCACGCCGAAGATGTCATGACGAAGGTCCTCGACCAGATCGCAACCGAATCCGGCGGCAGGATCAAGACCGCGATCAATCCGGGCGAGGGCGCGTTCTACGGGCCGAAGTTCGAATATGTCCTGCGCGACGCGATCGGCCGCGACTGGCAATGTGGCACGACGCAGGTCGACTTCAACCTGCCGGAACGTTTCGGCGCCTTTTATATCGGCTCGGACGGCGAGAAGAAAACGCCGAGCATGGTCCACCGGGCGATCTGCGGCTCGCTCGAGCGCTTCACCGGCATCCTGATCGAGAACTTCGCCGGCCATTTCCCGCTCTGGCTCGCGCCCGAGCAGATCCTGGTCTGCCCGATCACCTCGGAGGCCGACGCCTATGCCGAACAGGTCACGATCGCCTGCATGAATGCGGGCCTGCGGGCGCGCGCCGATCTTCGCAACGAGAAGATCAGCTACAAGGTGCGCGAGCATTCGCTGGCCAAGGTCCCGGTTATCCTGGCGGTCGGCAAACGCGAGGCCGAGGAGAAGACCGTGACGGTGCGCCGTCTCGGCAGCCAGGCGCAGACGGTGATGTCGCTGGCGGAGATGCTGGCGGCGCTGGTCGACGAGGCGACACCGCCGGACCTGAAGCGGCTTAAGGCGGCGCGAGCCGGCTGACATCACAACGCGTCATTCCGGGCGCAGCGAAGCGGAGACCCGGAATCCATAGCAGGGCACAATGCTTTATGATGGATTCCGGATCAGCGCCGCTTCGCGGCTTGTCGGGAATGACGGCGCGGTGATCGACTAGCCAAGCCCGACGACGACATGCCAGATTGCCGCCCATGCTGACCGGATCCTATCGCAAGCGGCTGGAAGTCGATCTCGTCCGGTGGACCAGCGAAGGGCTGGTGACGCCCGACAGCGCGGCTGCTATCCGCCGTTCGCTCGGCAAGGACGGCGGCTTCCGGCTGCCGGCGTTGCTGGGCATGTTCGGCGGGCTGCTGATCGCCTCCAGCGTTGCTGCCTTCGTCGCTGCAAACTGGGAGGAGATGCCGCGGCTGATGAAGCTCGGCATGATTCTCGTCAGCCTCGTTGCGGCGCTGGCGATTTCGGCGCGGCTGCAGGCGCGTGCCTCCGAGCTTGGCTCCGATGCGGCAGCGACCTGCGGCACGCTGATCTTCGCGGCCGGAATCGCGCTCATCGGGCAGATGTACCATCTGCCGACGGACTGGCCGGGTGGAGCGATGCTGATCGCGCTCGGCGCCCTTGCCGTCGCCATCCTGCTGCGCTCGGACGGAGCGCTGATCATTGCTTTTGCTGCGCTGACGAGCTGGAGCGTCGGGCGCTGGATGGAGCAGCAGGGCGCGCCGCATCTGTTCTTCTTCGTCCTCTACGCACCGGCCTTCTGGCTTGCGCTCGGGCGACGGAGTCGCTTCGTCCATCATGTCGCGGTGCTGGCGCTGGCCTGCTGGCTCGGCTGCATACCGGGCGACTGGCTGAACGGCCGCTTCGACTACGGACTTCTCGCCTATGGCATAGGCCTTTCCGTCGTGTTCGTGACGCTGGGAGCGATCGCGCTGGACCGGGGTTTGCCGATGCTGCTGACGGCCTTCCTGCCCTGGGGGCTGATCGGTCTGATGATCGGGCTCGATGTCGAGCTGATCCGCATTCTCGACGCCGGCGAATCGCGCGCCGGCACGGCGAGTTGGCCGGTCTATCTCGCCTATGCCGCCGCGCTGCCGGCCGTGGGCGTATTTGCGGCGCTGGCGCGGGACCGGCGCTTCGCCTGGCCGCTGGCGGCCGCGCTGCTGATGTCGCTGTTCATACCGGTGGTGTTCTGGAGCGGCGGCGTGGTCAGGCTGCCGGGCAAGGTCGTCGTGGCCGGTCTGATCCTGCTGATCGCGATCGCGCTCGTCGTTGCCGGCGCGGCCGGCGGCATCCGTCGGCTGACGCTGGCTGGCTCGGGGCTGTTTGGCATCGCGATCCTGATCCTGCTCTGGCAGACGATCGGCACGCTGCTCGACCAGTCGCTGTTTTTCCTGGTGGCGGGAGCGGCCCTGCTGGCGTTGGCTGGCGGCGCGCGGCGGCTGGTGGCGCGCTTTGCCAAACCGGCGGAGGCGGGATGATGGGTGCGCTTTCGCTCGACCGATTCATCTTGCGCGTACCGGTGCTGTGGCGTGCTCTTGCGGCCATGCTGATCCTGTGCGGCGCGCTATTGGCGCTGGTCGAGAGCCGGGCCAGCATCCTGCGCTCCGGCGCCGAGATCAGGCTGAAGACCGCGCCGGTCGATCCGCGCGACCTGTTCCGCGGCGACTATGTCGTGCTCGGCTACGAGATCGGCACGATCGACGGCAGCGCCGTGGAGGGCGACCGGATGTTCGCCAAAGGCGACGCCATCCATGTCAGCCTCGTTCCCGATGGCGAGGGCTTCGCCAGGGTCAAGGCGGTGCACAGGAACAGGCCAGCGACGAGTAGCTCCGACATCGTCATTGCCGGGCGCGTCACGACGACGGGCGCCTGTGCGCTGAACGCAGCCGGCGAGACCGATTGCGAGAAAGGGCGGACCCGGCTCGGTGTCCGCTACGGGCTGGAGAGCTATTATGTGCCGCAAGGCACGGGTCTGGCGATCGAGCGCACCGAGCGCAAGCGCATCGAAATCGTGGCGGCGGTCTCCGCTTCGGGCGAGGCCGCGATCAAGCGCCTTCTGATCGACGGGAAGCTCGTTCACGCCGAGCCACCCTACTGATCTCGCGCTCGTCGCGCGAACGCCGCCGTTTCGTCACACCCTTCGGCTCTATTGACCACGCGGTTGTGATCGCGGCCCGGGATGCCTTGCCTTACTTTCGCTGCTATATGAACGCCAGATGAACGAACGCGATAGGAACCGTTCATGTTCGGATTGCCCGCTGCGGCAGGAACCGAAATCGACGTCCCGCTCGCCGTTCCGTTTGGCCCGTGAAAGTGTTCCTTTTGTCTCAGGCGCTGTCCCTCGGACGTTTTCTGGCTTTCGGACAGTCTGTCAGCCCGACGGTCCATGGCCGGGCCGCCCGCGACGCGCGCATCGACATCGTGCGTGGGCTGGCGCTGCTCGTCATCTTCATCAACCACATGCCCGGCAATGTCGTGGCCGGCTTCATGCCGCATAATTTCGGCTTTTCCGACGCTGCGGATGTCTTCGTATTGCTGGCCGGCATTTCCGCGACCCTTGCTTATGGCGTCGCGATCGAGAAGCACGGTTTCGTCGCCGGCATCGGCCGTCTCGCGCGGCGGCTCTGGAAGATCTACGTCGCGCATATCGCGGTCTTCGTCATCGTCTGCGGACTCGTGGCGGTGGCGGTGACGCAGACGCAGAACGCGCTCTATATCGAGGCGATCAACATTCAGCCGCTGTTGAGCGACACGCGGAACGCATTGTTCGACGCGCTGACGCTGCGCTATCAGCCCAATTATCTCGACATCCTGCCGCTCTACATCGCCTTGCTCGGCTGTTTCCCGCTGCTCTACTGGGCAGTCCGGATCAGCCCGCTGCTAACGCTGGCCGCGTCGGTCGCGCTCTGGCAGGGCGCGGTGTTGGCCGGCCTGAATCTGCCGAACACCGGCTCTTCCGGCTGGTTTTTCAATCCTTTCGCCTGGCAGTTGCTGTTTGCCATCGGCATTGTCATCGGCCGCTGCGCGCAGCTTGGCATCGCCGCGCCACGCCTGCGCTGGCTCGATGCGGCGGCGATCCTCTTTCTCCTGTTTGCGGTTCTGGTGAAGACCTCGTCTGGCAACCCGTTCGGGATCGCCATGTTGAACGACTGGATCGACACCATCCAGCTCGGCACGGACAAGACCAACCTCGCCTGGATCCGCGTCGTCCATGTGGTTTCGCTGGGCTGGCTGGCGATCCGCTTCCTGCCTGCGGGGGCAGCGATGCTGTCGCTGCCGGGCGCGCGGCTTCTCGCTGGGATGGGCCGTCATTCTCTCGATATTTTCGCCGTCGGCGTCGTGCTGTCGGTCGCCGGGCAGATCATCCTGACTGAGACATCCTTTGCGCCGGGCGTGCAGTTGCTCGTTTGCCTCGGCGGCGTTACTATCCTGACTGCTCTGGGGATTTTCCTGTCGTGGTATCAGTCGCTCACGCCTCGTCGCGCGCCGAGAGAGCTGTCTCCGGTGCAGGGCGATTCGGCGCTGCAATCCTGACATCGCTGCTTTTGCTGGCCGCGCCTGCTTTCGCCGGATCGATGACGCTTGCCGGCAAGAACGACGTCCGCTGCCGTTTCGGCGCTGCGCAGCAGCCTTTCGCGCCGATCCTGCCGGCCGCCAAAAAGGCGGTCCAGGAGAGCGGAACACTCACGATCGTGGCGCTCGGCTCCTCGACCACCGCGGGTTCCGGCGCAAGTACCGACGACAGGAGCTATCCGGCCGTGCTGGCCAACGAGCTCCGGCGTCGCTTGCCGGGCACCGAGATCAATGTCGTCAACAAGGGGGTCGGCGGGCAGTCGGCCTATGACATGCTGCTGCGCATGGAAGCCGATGTCATCGAGGAGAAGCCCTCGATCGTGATCTGGCAGACCGTGGTCAACGATGCGATCCGCGATGTCGGCGAGGAGAAGCTCGCCAAGATCCTGCGCAAGGGCATCCGCAAGGTCCAGAACGCCGGCATCGACATGATCATGATGGATCTGCAATGGCTGGCACGCGAAGATCGCTATCCGCGCTATGACGGCTATAGGGCCGTACTGGCCAAGACCGCCGACGAACATGGCGTGTCGGTCTTTCCACGCTACGCGATGATGAAAAGCTGGGCCCGCTCCAAGCAGTTCACGTCGGAGGAGCTCGTCGGCATGGACGGGCTGCACATGGTCGAAGCCAGCTATCGCTGCCTTGCGATCCGGATCGCGGACGGTATCGCCAGCGCGCTGACCGGCGAAAAGCCGGAGCTGACCGAAAACTTCAAGCCGACCAACTGAGGCGGCGCGAAGGGGTCGGACGCGCTCAGCGCGCCAGCACCTCGATGTCGCGGTCGAGCCCGGTCTCGACCTTGAAGTCGTGGGAGAAGACCCGGCCTTCCTGCCGCGCGATCAGCACATAATCGCCCTCGGCCAGAATGACCTGCGGGAACGCGCCGATCGCCTCGCGGATGACGTCGCCGCCGGGCGTCAGCACGCTGAAGGCGGTGCCGGCGAAGGCCTCTCCGCCCGGAGACGCGACGAGCTTCAGCGTCACGCGCGCGGCGCGGTGGTGCAGCGTCGCGTCGGTGACCTTGCCCGACTCGACCTTGACGTCGGCGCGCTGGATCGCGTTCGAGTCGCCATAGGTCGAGACGACGTGATAGGTGCCCTCCGGCAGCCGGATCAGCTCGCCGGACCTGGCGTTGGAGACGACGAGCCGGCCTTCGGAGTTGCCCTGCAACGGCACGAAGACCGAGAAATTGACTTGCGAGGCGGCGATCGGGCTGTCGCCGATCGAGCCCGCCAGCGACAGGCCGCCGGCGCTGATGCTGATCTGGTCGCGCAGGCCCTGAGGCCCGAGATTGACGCGCTTGGTGCCGCTGGCGAAGCCATAGGCCGCATGCAGCAGATAGGTGCCGGGCTGCAGCGAGAACACCGGCTCGGCATCGTTGGAGCGTGCCACGATGCGCGGCGGTGAGCCGTCGGCGGTCTCGCTGAGCACGCGCCAGACCAGGCCAGAGCGGATCGGCTTGCGATCACCCGAGAACTGCGCCGCCAGTGTCAGCGGGGCAGGGGTGGTCGAGAGCGTCGGGGCTGTCGTTTCGGATGGCGCGGGTGCGCGCTGGAACGATTGCGCGAGGCCTGATGCGGGCGACAAGGCGAGGCCCGCTGCCACGACCAGCGCCGCCCGGCCGGCCCCGCGCTGGAATTCATCCAATTGAAACATGCTTGCAGCCCTCGGCGCCCTTGCGTCCCTGTCTGAGCAGGCTTGCTTGTCCTGATCATGGCGAACCACTAGTTCAGGTGCAGCCATGCCGACTGGAGCGCCCGTTCCTGCGGCCTTCATCTCGTTACCGGATGTTTCATGACCGATACGCTCGCCCTGCTCAAGCTGCGCCGTTCGGTGCCGCCGCAATTCCTTACCGCGCCCGGACCCGAAGGGCAGCAGCTTTCGGATCTGCTTTCGATCGCCTCGCGGGTGCCCGACCATGGCAAGCTCGCGCCCTGGCGCTTCATCGTGATCACGGGCGCGGCCCGCGCCAAGGCCGGCGATATCGTCGCCGACGGCTTCAAGGCGCGCAATCCGACTGCCGATGCCGAGAAGATCGCCTTCGAGCGCAACCGGCTGATGCAGGCGCCCGTCATCATCGCAGTGGTCTCGACGGCGAAGCCGCATGCGAAAATCCCGGAATGGGAGCAGGAGCTCTCGGCCGGCGCGGTCTGCATGAGCATCCTGATCGCGGCCCAGGCGATGGGCTATGGCGGCTGCTGGCTGACGAACTGGTTCTCCTTCGATCGCGACGTGCTGGCGGCTTTCGGTCTGGCGGCGGAGGAGCGGATCGCCGGCTTCATCCATCTGGGCACGCCGACAAGCGTTCCAGCCGATCGCGAGCGTCCGGTCCTTGCCGACATCGTCAGCCATTTCGGAGCCTGAGAGCATGATCTATTCGACGGCATTGCAGGATCACGGCCTGCCGCATGATCCGTTCAAGGCGATCGTGACGCCGCGCCCGATCGGTTGGATCACCGCGCTGAACGCCAAGGGCGAGATCAACCTCTCGCCCTACAGCTTCTTCAACGCGGTTTCGTCGCGGCCGCATATCGTTATGTTCGGCTCGGAGGAGAAGAAGGACGCCGTCTCCTTCGTCGAGGAGACCGGCGAGTTCACCTGTTCGCTCGCCACCAAGGCGCTGGCGCAGCAGATGAACCTGACCTCTGCCCCGCTGCCGGCGGGACAGAGCGAATACAGCCACGCCGGGCTGGAGATGGCGGCGTCCAAATTCGTCAAGCCGCCCCGCGTCGCCGGTAGCCCCGCGGCGCTCGAATGCAAGCTTCTCTCGGTCCAGCAGCTTAGGGACCTCGACGGCAAGCTTGTGCCGCGCTGGATGGTGCTTGGCCAGGTCGTCGGCATCTTCATGGACGACGCATTCGTCCGCGACGGCCGCTTCGACACGGCGGCTGCGAATCCGATCGCGCGTTGCGGCTATGCCGACTATGCTGAGGTCGACCATCTGTTCTCGATCATCCGCCCGCCCGGCGCGGGCTGAGGAGGTCTGTTGCGGCAGCCCGAAGAGCCCGACGAAGACTGGAAGATGACCCTCAACCTGCTGGCGGTCATCGTCGCCCTGCTGATACTCGGGGCAGGCGTCTGGCTGGTCTTCGAGCTCGACCGGGCGCGCAAGGCGCAGGACTGCCTGTCCTCGGGGATGCGCGCCTGCCGGCGTATTCAGACGCTCTGAGACATTCGATCCAAGCATCGCGGCACAGACACGGCGTGGCGAAAAGCTGATTCATCGGAATCAGCTGCGGTGTTTCTCTTAACCAGATTACGCGCCTGTGCAGCGGGCCGTTGTGACACTATCCGCTTGAACATGGCGGACAGAGCTTGATGCCGCGCGAGGTCAGGCAAGCAGGCGCACCCTCTCGCCTTGCGCCGCTATCAACCTTACAGCCTTCCTGTCGAACGAGACGAATGCCTCCGCTCCGAGCCAGCGCCCTTCATAGGCGATGACGCCATCCGCGAAATCGCCGCCGGCGATCAACTGGTTCAATCCGGCTTCCGCCGCGGGACGATTGACCACGACATTGTCGCTGTCGATGAGACGCCCGAGTGCTTGCGCGATCTCCTTCGATGCAATCCCGTAGCCATGGGACAATACCCAAACCAGCTCGCAAAGGGCTGGAAGAGTCAAAGCGACCAGATTGGCCTGGCGTAATTCAGCCTGCGCAATTGCGCTCTGTCGTTCGTCGTCGCCTGTGATCGCCCTGACGAGAATATTGGTGTCGGCTGTGATCTTCATCGCCTGCCGGTCCAGCCGCGGGCTGCGATCTCGTTCATCTCCTCGATCGACAGGGGCGGGCGACCCTCTTGCTTGAACAGGTCGAAGATGTCCGAGATCGGTCCGGCCGGTCGCGCGGCCTTCACCTCGACCCGGCCGTCAGGAAGTTTGTCGATTGTCAATCTGTCACCGGGCTGGACACCCAGATGTTGCAGCAGGTCCTTGCGAAGGGTGACCTGACCTTTAGAGGTGACGGTGAGGGTAGCCATGGGGCGATCTCGAGCTGACGCCGGCAATGTAAGGCTGAAATGCCTTACCGTCAAATACCTCAGCCGCCCGCTTTCTCGGCCCGTGCCTTTAGCCGCTGCGCCCTGACGAGATGGGGCCGGTCGAGCATCTCGCCGTCAAGCCCGATGACGCCGACGCCGGGATTGGCGGCAAACAGCGCAATGATCGCCTCTGCCTTGGCGAGTTCGGCAGGCGCAGGCGAAAACACCGCATTGGCGGCGGCGACCTGCGCCGGGTGGATCGCCATCTTGCCGGTGAAGCCGTCGCGTCGCGCCGCGATGCATTCGGCGTGGAAGCCGGCCTCGTCCCGGAAATTGGTGAAGACAGTGTCGATCGCGTCGACCTGCGCGGAGGAAGCTGCAAACAGCGTCAACGATCGGGCGAGGCGGTAGGGGTCGGCGTAGCTGCCGTCGGTCAGCCGGTTGGTCTCGGCCCCGAGATCGGCGGACAGGTCCTCGGCGCCCCAGGTGAGCGCGGAGAGGCGATGGCTCGCCCCGGCATAGCTGCCTAAGCCGAAGATGCCCTTGCCGGTCTCGGTGGCGATCGGGATGATCTTCGTCGCGCCGTCGGGCAGGTCGTTCTCGGCCTCGCGGACCGCGATCTGCGCGGCGAGGTGGCTGACATCGACGCCGCCCTCGGCCTTGGGCAGCATCAGGGCGTCGGGTGCACCCTGCATCACCGCATCGAGATCGGCCGGCGTCAGGCCGGTCGAGAGCGCGTTGACGCGCACGATCAGGCGCGGACGCTTTGCGAGCTGTCGCACCGACATCAGGAAATCGAGCGTGAGGCGGCGGGCCTCCTGCTTGGCGTCGAGCGCGACGGAATCCTCCAGATCGAGGATCAGCGCGTCGGCGCCGCTCTCCAGGCCCTTCTGCTGTTTTCTGGGGCTATCGCCCGGCACGAACAGGAGCGAGCGCATCAGACGGCCACCGTGCCGCCGGGCGTGCGACGGCGCATGAAGGCCTGGCGGCGGCACTGCGCCACCAGCGTGCCGTCCTGCTTGAAGGCCTTGTGCTGGAACTCGACGATGCCGGCGTCGGGGCGCGAGCGCGATTCGCGCTTGGCGACGATCTCGGTGGTGCAGTTGATCGTGTCGCCCTCGAACAGCGGGGCGGGGAAGGTCACGTCGGTCATGCCGAGATTGCCGATCGTGGTCCCGACCGTGGTGTCGTTGACGGAGATGCCGATCATCAGGCCGAGCGTGAACAGCGAGTTCATCAGCGGCTTGCCCCATTCGGTCTCCGTCGCGCAGAAATGCGCATCGATATGAAGCGGTTGCGGGTTCAGCGTCATGTTTGAGAACAGCATGTTGTCCATCTGCGTGACCGTGCGCGTCAGGCCATGCTCGATCACCGTCCCGACATGGAAATCCTCGAAATAGATGCCGCCGCGCTTGTGCCGCCTGATCTCGGTCATCGACGCTTCTCCATAGTCCTTTGTCCGGCCTGCGAGCCGGCTTGGCGATTCCCCGCCTTAACGGTTCGCTTACCATAATCGGTCCAGTCTCCACAGGCGTCGTCCCGTCCTGGCGGCAGACGTCTGGCGGCCCATTCGCGCCCGAGATCACCGATGTTCCTGTTCACGACGCCGCAGACCAGCGCAGCCCCCGCCGCCAACCCGGTGGTTTCGGCTATTCGCGAGGGTGCGGAGAAGACAGGTGCGGGCTTCGACTATCTGCTGAAGACGGCGCAGCGGGAATCGTCCCTTGAACCCGATGCCAAGGCCAAGACCTCGAGCGCGACCGGGTTGTTCCAGTTCATCGAGCAGACCTGGCTTTCGATGGTGAAGCAGGAGGGGCCCAAGCAGGGGCTCTCCGATCTCGCCGGCGCGATCAGCTCGGGCAGCGACGGCCGTCTCACGGTCGCCGACCCGGCGGCGCGCGAAAAGATCCTGCAATTGCGCACCGATCCGCAGGTCTCGGCCGTCATGGCCGGCGCCTTTACCCAGAAGAATCGCGACCAGCTCGCCTCCGCACTTGGCCGCCAGCCGCATGCCGGTGAGCTCTACATGGCTCATGTGCTCGGCGCGCGCGGCGCTTCCGACCTGATACAGGCAGCCCAGAACGATCCGGGGCGCAGCGCGGCCAGGGATTTTCCCGACGCAGCGGCCGCCAATCGCGGCATCTTCTACGACAAGGGCGGGCGCGCCCGCTCCGCGCAGGAGGTCTATGGCGTGCTTGCGGCGAGCCATGCCAATACGCAGCTCGCGGCGGCGACGACGGCCGGCGCTGATGCCGCCAAGGCGACCGGTCAGGGTATCGACAAGCCGGCCGAGATCGCCGCCGCGCTGCAGCCGGGCCGCGCCAGGGGGCTGATCGGCCTGTTCTCCACCGAAGGCTCGCGCGAGCCGGTCTCGAAGGCCGTCGCCAATCTCTGGACGACGCCGCGCCCGGGCGGCGCGACGCGGCTGGCCTCGCTCGATCCCTCCGAGCGCTATTTCCCGCGCCTGACGCAAAACGACGCATCGCCCGAGCCGCTGGCGGCGTCGGCTGTCGCCGCAAATTCCGCGACGGCCGCCAAGGCCGTCAATGCGCCCCTGCCGCCGTCGCGGCCGCTGGAGCTGACGCAGCCGTCCGCGCAGGCCAATGCCGCATCGGGCAAACCTGCCGCCGCCAAGGTGCGCCGCGCTCCGCTCGATCTTTCTTCCTTCATGGTGACGCGGGGGCGCTCGTGATCGTCCGCCGCTTCCTGCTCTGGGCCCGGACGGCCAATGCCGAGGCGCGTGCGGCCGGCGCTGCCGCGCTTGCTGGCGCCTATCTGCGCTCGGGCATGTCGGACGAGGACCGGCACGAGGCCGAAACCGCCCTGATCTCGCTGATCGACGATCCCTCGCCGCTGGTGCGCCGCGCCATCGCCGAGGAAATGGCGTCCTCGCCGCGTACGCCGCGCACGCTGGTCCTGTGCATGGTCGCCGAGCAGAGCGATGTCGCAGCCCTCATGCTCGCCCATTCGCCGGTGCTGAGCGAAGCCGATCTGGTCGATGCGGCGGCTGTCGGAGACGCTCTGGCGCAGCGCGCGATCGCCTTGCGTCCGCATCTGCCAGCTGGCGTTGCGGCTGCGCTGGCCGAGGTCGGCGGCGAGGAGGCTCTGGTCACGCTGGCCGGTAATCCGACGGCCGACATCCCCGATTTCTCGCTCGAACGCATGGTCGAGCGCGCCGGCGATTCCGGTCCATTGCGCGAGGCGCTGCTCGCACGGCGCGATCTGCCAGCCGGCCTGCGGCAAACCATCGCCGCCATGGTCTCCGACGCCCTTTCGAGTTTCGTCATCGGCTGCGGCTGGCTCACCCCCGAACGCAGCGCGAGACTCGCGCGCGAATCGACCGAACGCGTCGCGGTTGCGCTTGCGGCCGGCGGACAGGACAGCGATGCGCCCGCAATCGTCGAGGTGCTGCGCGCCAATGCCCGCCTGACGCCGGGGCTGATGCTGCGCTCGCTGCTCTCGGGCGAGCCGGCGCTTGCCGAGGCCGCCTTCGTGGCGCTGTCGGACCTTCCTGCGCAGCGGGTCGCCGCGTTGCTGCGCGACCGGCGCGGCTCGGGGCTGAAGGCGCTCTATCGCAAGGCCGGGTTGCCGCTCTCGCTCCAGCCGGCCTTCACGGCTGCCATCGTGGCGCTGAATCTGCGTGGCTTCGACCGCAGCGGTTCAGGCCGCGGCGTCGACCGCGCGATCCTGCGCGAGGTGCTGATCGCCTGCGAAAGTCTCGACGGCGCCGAGGCCGACGCGCTGATGGGGCTGCTGCGCCGGATGGATTCGGAAGCGGCCCGCGAGGAGGCCCGGATCATGGCCGATGGCCTGGCCGATGACGCGGCGCTGGCGCTGCTGGTCGAGGCCGATCCGGCGCTGCTGGTCGAGCTCGAAATCGGGGATATCAGGCAGGCGGCGTGAGGTCTGCGCTGTGGTCCTGCCGGCCTCAATATCCGAACTGCTCCCTTAAAATCCGCTCGTCCAGGCTATGTCCGGGGTCGTGCAGCATGACGAGGTCGACCTCGCGGTCGATCTCGATCTCGACCGAGACGACGTTCTCGATCTGGGTGTGGTCCGCCACCGCGCTGACGGGGCGCTTCTCGTTCTCCAGCACTTCGATCGTGACTTTGGCGTGGTCGGGCAGCAGCGCGCCGCGCCAGCGCCGGGGCCGGAAGGCCGAGATCGGCGTCAGCGCCAGCAGCGGCGCGTCGAGCGGCAGGATCGGGCCGTTGGCGGACAGGTTGTAGGCGGTCGAGCCCGCCGGCGTCGCCAGCAGCACGCCGTCGGCGACGAGCTCGGTCAGGCGGACCTGTCCGTCGATCGAGATGCGCAGCTTGGCCGCCTGATAGGAGCGGCGCAGCAGCGAGACCTCGTTGATCGCCCGGGCGCTGACTTCGCTGCCCGACTGGTCGATGGCGCGCATCGAGAGCGGATGGACGACGCTGCGCTGCGCGGCTTCGAGCTTCCTGGTCAGCCCGCGTTCGCGAAACTCGTTCATCAGGAAACCTACCGAGCCGCGATTCATGCCGTAGATCGGCGTTCCCGTCCCCAGGAAGCGGTGCAGCGTCTGCAGCATCAGCCCGTCGCCGCCGAGCGCCACGATGACGCCGGCCTCCGCCGGGTCGGCATTGCCATAGCGCTCGGCGAGCTTGGCAAGGGCGGCCTGCGCTTCGGGCGTCTCGCTGGCGACGAAGGAGATGGCGCCGAAACGCTCGGTCATCGCGGATCCTGAAGGCCTTGGCCGGACTGGGAGGCCGTGCTTAGCACGGGCGGCATGAAAGCCGCGAGACGGAGCATCCATAAAAAAGGCCGGGGTCGCCCCCGGCCTTTGCGATCGTCTTGGTGTGAAAAGCGATCAGATCGCCGTGCTCCACTGCACCGGCACCATCTCGTAGCCATTGCCGGACTTGGCGATGTAGCCGGTGGCCGGGAAGGGGGCGTGATAGAACGCGACCTGCATCTTGTCGGCCGAAACCATGTCGAGCAGCTTGCGCCGCGTCGTCACCGCCTGCGGGCCGTCCATGTCGAACACGGCCGACCATTCCGGATTTCGCACGAACAGCGCCGGGTGGTTGGTGGTGTCGGACATGATCATCAGCTTGCCAGAGCCCGATGCCAGCGCGAAGGCAGTGTGCCCCGGCGTATGGCCGGGCGCCGCGACCGTGGTCAGGCCGGGTACGATTTCCTTGCCGCTCTCGAACTGCTTCACGTCCTTGGCGACGGGCGCGAAGGCGCGCCGCACGCCTGCGAAAGCGCCCTTCATGGCTTCAGGAGCCGCCGCCATCTTGGCGTCGTCCATCCAGAAGGCCCATTCGGCGGCCGGTACCATGACTTCCGCGTTCGGGAAGAACGCCGTGCCGTCCTTGGCGCGGAAGCCGTTGATGTGGTCACCATGGAAATGGCTGAACACCACGGTCGAGACGTTCTTGGGGTCGAAGCCGGCGGCCTTGAAATTGGCCATCCAGGTGCCCGAGGTCGGCGCACCGAGTTCACCATTGCCGGTGTCGATCAGCGTCAGTTTGCCGCCGCTTTCGATCGCGAGCGTGGTGAAGGTGATGTTGAGGGCGTCGGGCGGCAGGAAGGCCTGCGCCATCGCCTTCTTGACGTCGGCGATGTCGGCGTTCCTGACGAAGCCTTCGAGCGGGCGCTTGGCGAAGCCGTCATTGATCGCGGTGACGGTGATGTCGCCGACCTTGTAGCGGTAGAATCCGGGTGCCTGGTTCACGGGAGCTCCTTGGGCATGGGCCGGGCTGAAGCCGGCAGGCAGGTCGAGTGCGGAGGCGGCGGCAAAAACGCCAGCGCCGGCGAGAACGGTGCGGCGCGACATGTCGAGGTTCGTCATTGTGTTTTCCCCTTGGCTGTTTTCAGCCTGTCGGCGAACCTAAGGCGCGCTGCCACAGGTTCAACCGCGCCGTGATTGCGTATGGTCAAGTTTGCGTGATCAGCGCCGCGCGACGGGACGCGCCCGCTTCATCGCGCCGTCATGCCGCGCAAAGGCGCGCAGCATCGCAGCGCAGAGCGCCAGCGAACCGACGACGCCATTGCCCGAGCATTCGGCCACCAGCGCCTGGAAGGCGGCGTTGTCCTCACCGATCATGCATTGCAGGCTCCAGCCCCAGTCCGGTGCGCGCTGGCGCAGCAGGCCGACCGCGACCTCGATATCGCCGCTGACGGTGCCGAGCGCCTTCCAGAGCGAACCCTGCTGGTAGATGCCGCCGACCGGGGCGCGACGGCTGACGAGATTGGTCGGCTTGCGCCTGACGGTGAAGCCTAGCGCCTCGTAGATGTCGGCATCGAGCGCGCGGTCGGGCTTCCGTGCCGCCTCGCAGCGCTCGGCCAGGGCCAGGAGATCTTCGGGTTTCTGGTCCATCGTCGTCCGCTTGCCGCTCCGGCGCTACGCAAACGTGATGCCATAGGCTCCAGTCATCGGCAATCCGGGCTGGTCATTGCAACTGCTCTCCCGGCTCCGTGACCGGTCGTTCAGCGCGCCCAGGCGCAAACCGAGGCCCGTGCGTTGACCCAGCAGGCGCCATCGCGCTCCAGATCGCCCAGATCGGTATCCTTGCGCGAGCCGCTGCGCCCCTCGTTCCAGTAGCCGCGTGCCGCACCGCTTGGCGCGACATAGACAACGACGATGTAAGGCACGCCGCGGCGGGTGTGAATCGAGAAGCCGCCGCCGCGAAAGCGCTCGATGTTGCATGGTCCATCGAGATGGACGCGCTCGTCGACCGTCAGCCTGCATTTTTCAGCGGCGAGGGCCGAACTGGTCAGCGTCGACAGGCCCAGGCCAATCGCGACGACAAGCGGCATCGGCTTGCGCATGGGTTCATCTCCCATCCGGCACGCAGGTCTTGAGCCCCGCGTTCCAGTTTCCGTCCTGGCAGGGAATATCGGCGAAGCCCGACACCATGAGCAGGGCTGTGGCAAGCGCCAGCGCCGCCGCAAGGCCCAGCCATAAAACGCGCGCGATCGTCATGGTCCTCGGCCTGATCCCACGCATCGGCCAAAAACGAGAGGGTCAGTGGTGCCGGCGGAGAGGATTGAACTCCCGACCTTCGGTTTACAAAACCGCTGCACTACCGCTGTGCTACGCCGGCCCGGACTGACCCGCGTTGCGGTTACCAGCCTGCCGGGCGCAGGGCAAGCCGGACCGATTGGACGGCGGGCATGAAAAAAGCCCCGCCTCGAAAGGCGGGGCTTCGTCTTGGCGCCTGTGCAGGCGCTGCGGTCGCGGAAGGTTACGACTTGAAGATGTCGCGATCCTTGGTCTCCGGCAGCAGCAGGAGGCCGACGATGAAGGTCATCATCGCCACGATGATCGGATACCAGAGGCCCGAGAAGATGTTGCCGCTGGCCGCCACGATGGCGAAGGCGGTCGGGGGCAGGAAGCCGCCGAACCAGCCATTGCCGATGTGGTACGGCAACGACATGCCGGAGTAGCGGATGCGGGTCGGGAAGAGTTCGACCAGCAGCGCTGCGATCGGCCCGTAGACCATCGTGACGTAGATCACGAGGATGAACAGAACGCCGATGAGGGACAGCGCCCGCCCGCTGGAGAGCATCTCGCCGAAGGATGGCGTCTTCAGGATGGTCGGATCGCCGGCCTTCGGATAGCCGGCGGCCTGGGCCGCGGCAGTCAGTTCAGCCGCGCCTGCCGGAGCAGCCGCGCCATTGATCGTGGCCGCCAGCGGAGACCCGGCCGGACCGGCCGCCAGATCGTAGTGGATCGAGTTCGTCGCCAGAGTGCGGCGAACGACATCGCAGGGCTTGGTGAACGTGCGCACGCCGACGGGGTCAAACAGCGTGCCGCATTCGGCCGGATCGGCGGTGAGCACCAGCTTGACCGTTTCCGTCGCGGTGATCAGCTTCGGATTCGCCGTCTTCGCCAGCATGGTGAAGAGAGGGAAATAGGTCAGCGCAGCGATCAGGCAGCCGGCGAGCAGGATGGGCTTGCGGCCGATCTTGTCCGAGAGCCAGCCGAAGAAGATGAAGAACGGCGTGCCCAGGAGCAGCGAGGCGGCGATCAGCAGATTGGCGGTGGTGCCGTCGACCTTGAGGGTCTGCGTCATGAAGAACAACGCGTAGAACTGCCCGGTATACCAGACCACGGCCTGGCCGGCGGTGCCGCCGAACAGGGCGATGAGGCCGATCTTGGCGTTGTCCCAGGTGCCGAAGGCTTCCTTGAGGGGCGCCTTCGAGCCGGTGCCCTCTTCCTTCATCTTGACGAAGGCGGGCGATTCGGCGAGCTGCAAGCGGATCCAGATCGACAGGCCGAGAAGGATGATCGAAACCAGGAACGGAATGCGCCAGCCATAAGCGGCGAAATCAGCCGGGCTCATGCTCAGGCGCAGCGCCAGGATGACGATCAGCGACAGGAACAGGCCGACCGTGGCGGTCGTCTGAATCCATGAGGTGTAGAAGCCGCGGCGTCCCATGGGGGCGTGCTCGGCGACGTAAGTCGCGGCGCCGCCATACTCGCCGCCGAGCGCAAGACCCTGAAGCAGGCGGCAGGCGATGAAGGCGACGGGCGCAGCATAGCCGATTGTCTCGAAGCTCGGCAGCAGGCCGACCACGAAGGTCGCGAGGCCCATGACCGTCATCGTGACGAGGAAGGTGTATTTGCGGCCGATCAGATCGCCCAGGCGACCAAAGAACAGCGCACCGAAGGGACGCACGGCAAAACCGGCGGCGAAGCCGAACAGCACGAAGATGAACTTGGCGGTGTCGTTCGTGCCCGGCACGAAGGTCTGCGCGATGTTGGCGGCAAGCGAGCCCGCCAGATAGAAGTCGTACCACTCGAAGACCGTGCCGGCCGACGACGCGATGATGACTTTTCTTTCTTCCTTGGTCATCGGTCGAGCGGCGTCCGCCCCCGATGTCTGTGCTGCCATGCTCATGGCGTACTCCCCTCGTGTTTGCCCGGCAGTCGGATGATCCGGGCTGCCCGATTGCGTGCGGCTGACTTTCTTGTGAAGCTTTGCCGCGTTGCACCGGAGCGAAGTCTTGCAACGTCGCCAATCCGGTCTGCCCGCACCAATGCGCGCGGGAATTCCGGCAGGCAATCGGGAAGATGGTCTTGCACCGTTAGTTGTACGACTTTAGAACTATTCCGCCGGGATCAATTTTTGTTGCGCATAGCGCGGTCTTCACAGCGCCGCGCCGGCCTTTATATTGACCGGTGGAGGCCTGATCGATGCGGAAGAAAGGGCGCGACCATGCTGCGCGTCGGAGCGATTGTTATTGCCGTGGTTGCGGCTGGGCTGGTCCTGCCCGGCTCGCAAGCAGAGGCGGCCGGGCGCGTTGGCACGGGACCCGCCGTCCGTAGCGACGCCGCCGCCGGTCCTCGCCGGGGCTTTGCTCCGCGCGTCGCCGGTCCGCGCCGCGACGGGGGCGTCGAAACCGGCCGCTTTCGCGAGCGCCGCTACGCGCGCGGCTCGGGCCTGTACTGGCCCTGGTATTATCCCACCGATGCAGGCTCGCAAACGATCGTGCTGGACGAGCGCGAGCCGGCCGCGCCGCGCGATCCCCATTCCTTCGACGGTATGCCGGTGCGGCTCGGAATCGCCCGCTCGCCGACGCCGGAGCCGACGCTCTATCAGATCGAGGGGCCGCGCGATCGTCCGGTCACGCGGGCAATTCGGATTGCCGATGCCGAGCCCGCGGGCGGCAAGCGCAGCCGCTTCATGCATGCCGAGACCGGCGCGCTGCTGCTGACCGTGCCGGGTCGCTGAGGCGTCAGCGGCGGCGGCTGGCGGCGTAGAGCGCGATCGCCGTCGCGTTGGAGACGTTGAGGCTGGTGATCGTTCCGGGCACCTCGAGCCGCGCGACCTGGTCGCAGAGCTCGCGCGAGCGCTGGCGCAATCCCTTTCCCTCGGCGCCCATGACCATGACCAGCGGGCGTCGCAGCGGGATGTCGTCGAAGGGGACATCGCCGTCTGAATCGAAGCCGATGCGCTGGAAGCCGCGCTTGCCGAGTTCGTCGAGCGCATCGCCGAGATTGCGCACCGCAATCAATGGCACATGCTCCAGCGCGCCCGAGGCCGATTTCGCCAGCACGCCGGTGGCGGCGGGCGAATGGCGGATGGTGACGATGACGGCCGCGGCCGCGAAGGCCGCCGCCGAGCGCAGGATCGCGCCGACATTGTGGGGGTCGGTGATCTGGTCGAGCGCCAGCACGATCGCATCGTCGGGCAGGCTGTCGAGATCGGGCGAGGGCAGGGGGTCGCAGACGAGATAGAGCCCCTGATGGACCGCGTCGGGCGTCAGCAGACGGTCGATCTCAGAGGGGCGGACCAGTTCGGGCTCGACCGGCAATTCGCCGATCTCGTCCTGCAGGCGCTTGAGCGCATTTTCGGTGGCGAGCAGGCGGCGATGGCGGCGCGCCGGGTTGCGCAAGGCCTCGATCACAGGGTGCACGCCATAGAGCACGGCCTCGTCGATGTCGCCTGGGCGATGCGGCAGTGTCCCGTCGGGGCGGCGTTGGGGCCGGCCTCCGGCTTGGGGTCCGGAAGGCCTTCCCGGCTTGGGACGAAACGGCGCGGGCATCGGTCAATCTCCGGGGGCGACAGGGCCATGCCCTGCCATGATCGCCGGCGCTTGACCAGAGATGGCGTTGGGTCAGGTGGCTTTTTGCCGTTGACACACGCCGACCCGGTCACCATAAGTCCGGCCGCGCCTGTCGCCCGTCACGCAAGTGACACAGGTGATTTGCCTTCGGCTTCGCGCCAGGGAGGCGCGGGCGGGGGAATGTCCCGAGCGGCAAAGGGGGCGGACTGTAAATCCGCTGGCTATGCCTTCGCAGGTTCGAGTCCTGCTTCCCCCACCATTCCTTTTTCCGATCGAGAGACCAGCGCGCGGCCACGCTAGCCCGGCCGCGCGTCTTGACATCATCGCCGCCATCGTCGATCTCGAAGCGGCGGCGCGGGTGTAGCTCAATGGTAGAGCAGCAGCCTTCCAAGCTGAATACGAGGGTTCGATTCCCTCCACCCGCTCCAGCGCTTTTTCAATACTCCCAAAGGCTTAGGCTGTAGGCCAGGCCGGCCATTCCAACTCAATCGGCTGATGACTGGGTTGGAATTCCAACTTTTGTTCGACTCATGTCTCGTCGCGGCGCCGCCGGCGACCGATCAAGCGGGCGTCGTCGGCGCGCCGGACGCTGGCTATATCGATCGGGTTGTAGGTCGCCATCAACACATTTGACCGGCCGATCGAATTCGCCATCTTCGTCCCGACGTCTGCAGCGCTGGCACCGCCGGCGAATGCTTCAACAGTTCCCGAGCGTCGCATGTCTCGCATCTGGCGCTTGTCACCGGGAAAGACCTCCTCGCAGAGCGTGCGGAATTCTCGGGTGAACTCGGAAACCGCCATGACCCGCTTATTGGCAAGGGGAAACAGCCAGGCCTCCGGCGTCATCGCAGGGACCGTCTCCAAATACACAGCGAAAAGTTTTCGGGTCCTGGGCGACAACGTACCGAGAGCTGGCTTCCCCGTTTTCTGGCGTCCGTCGACCGTCCGATCGAACACGACCTCTCGACGGTCTGACCCTCTATAGCCCACATGCCGGGCCCTCAGCGTGCGAATGTCGCCTGGCTGGAATTGTGTGTCCCAGATCGCTGCTACCATGACAGCGAGCCGAATCTGTTTTTTACGGATTGCGGCTTTGACTAGGCGCACGACCTCGCCGTCGGTCCAGGTCTGCCAGCGTGGCGCGGGAGCACTGTTGCGGATGCCCTGGGACGGATCGGCACCAAATGCGACCTTCAGCGCGGTCATCACACCCCAATGGCGGCGCCATTCCTTGATCACCTTGTGAGCTACGTGCGGCCCCTTTGTTTGCTCCAGCTCCTCGCGCCACTCCGACAGGATCTCTAGACTCATGAGATTGGGGTCTGTGGCGCCCCATTGATCGCGAATGTAGGCCCAGTTTGGCAGAATGGCTTGGTCGCGCGTCGTCTGGGCGAGCTTTCGCCACTCCGCCGTCTTCATAAATCTGACGTAGGCTTCGCCGATGGAGCCGCGCGGCCACGCGCGCGCCACCTCGGCGGCCTCGCGGCCCTTCGGCAGTACCACGGGAACCGGGTCGGGCTTGCCCATCCTGTGGGCCTCCCAGGACTGATAGAGACGCAGCGCGGCCGCGCGGCTATCCGGGCCCTCAAGCCCCAGCGGCTTGGGCAGGAAGCCGACCTTCTGCATCTCCGGCGTCGGCTCCCAATAGCGCCGCCCGTTCTTCTTGACCCTGGAGTAGGGAATCTTTACGCCGCGCCGTCCTGCCACTTGGCCCTCCGTTCGGCCCAAAGCCGTCTGGGGTCCATGGCGCTGCTCGCCTGGCTAAGTTCAGGGAAAAGGTGAGGCGCGCGCAGGCGCCTCCACCGTTCGAACGCGACGGGATCGACCCGGCGGGTGTGGGGGTCCGGCGCCGGCATGCCGCGCTCGATATAGTCTTGGAGACGCGATGTCAGGTCGCGTTCGCTCGCGTAGCCCAGGAGGCGCGCCACCGTCGTAAGCTTCAGGTCGGGCATAAGGGCTTCCGCGCGCGGCATGCTCACCTCACTGCGGCGAGGAGGGGCGGCAGCGACGCTGGCGAGCGAAGACCCGGCGCGCGAGTGCCTGCCGAGCTCGAAAAACATTCAACGTTTTTCATCATCGCCGCCGATGTAGGCCATCACCCGCCGAAGTGTGCTGCGACGAAAGTCCGTGCCTCTACGCATCTGGTGGACAAGGTCCGGACGGTCGGCCGCCAGCCAACCGAACCGGTCGGCGCGCGCGCCATCCGCCCCAAGGAAAGCCTCAACCAGGTCGTCGAAGGAATCCAGCGCGGCGAGCGCCTCGGCTGCCTGCTTTCTAATTTCCTGTAATCGAGCTTCGTCCGGTAGCGGTCGCCTTGCCATGTCGAAGTCCTTTCTCGCTGGAAATGACCAGTGAATGAAGTGAATAGCATTATGAGTGGTAATATGCAATTCTTTCACCACTCATTCGTCAATCGCCCAAGGAGGCCGGACGTCAATGGAATGCGACGACACCATCGCGGAACGACTGCTCGAAACCGCTATCGGTCTCGGGGCGAAGGGCTTTCGCATCTTTCCGCTTCAGGTCGACCAAAAGTCGCCGGCACATGATGGTTGGCAGGCGCAGGCCACCACAGACCCGACGAGGATCGACGAGCTTTGGCGCGATCCCTTCGGAGAGGTGATACCGTACAACGTCGGCGTCGCGACGGGTGCGGGGCTGACGGTCCTCGACGTTGACGTGAAGGACGGCCGTCAGGGGCTAGAAAGCCTTGAGGACCTTAAGTCCCGGCTCGGTCTCGACGACCAGACACTGACAGTCCGAACGCCGTCAGGTGGCCTACATCTCTATTTCGACAGCACCGGCTTCGCGGTCGGGAACAGTGCTTCCCGCATCGGGCAGGCTCTTGATATCCGAGGCGAAGGCGGCCTTGTGGTTGGCCCCGGCAGCACAGTGGGAGACGGCGGCTATACGATCGAGCGCGACATCTCAATCAAGCCGATCGCACCCTGGTTTGCTCAGCTTTGCGGGGTACACGCTCAAAAACCGCGGTCTTCGGACCCGTTGGTCGAGTTGGACACCCCGGAAGCGATCGAGCGCGCGAAGGCGTGGCTCCGTAACGAAGCACCGCATGTCGTCGCCGGCAGCGGCAACGGCGACCACACCGGCTATGTCGTCGCATGCCGGCTGAAGGACTTCGGCATCAGCGAGCACGAGATCGTCGCGCTGTGCCTCGAGCACTTCGATGACGAGAAGGCACACCCGCCGCAGGGCGCAGTGTTCTGGGAGCTGAAGGCGTCCAACGCCTACCGGCACGGACAGTCAGCGCCCGGCATCAGCCACGCGATGGCCGATTTTGAGGTGGAGGAGCTTGAGCAGCCCGTTCTCGGGTCAGACCCGGGCACGGCTTCGAGCCGGCTGCGCCCCGATGGCGCGCTTTTGGCGTTCGACACAGACGAGGCTCTCGCTTTTCGGGCAGAGACGAAACGCCCGTACCTCATCAAAGGTTTCCTGAGCGCTGGCACGATGTCGATGCTTTTCGGTACGACCAACGTGGGCAAAACTTTCGTTATGCTCGACATGGCGTTCCATGTGGCCCTCGGGCGGTCTTGGAACGGTAGACGCACGGTCAAGAGCCCGGTGATCTACGTCGCGGCCGAAGGCACCTACGACATCTACGACAGAATGGCAGCTTGGCTGCAGCATCATAATGCTTCTGCAAAGGACGCTTGGCTGACGATTGTACCCGCTCCGCTGGATCTACGCACGAACACGGCCGATCTGAAGCGCGTGATCGAACTGGTCAAAAGCAAGATCGCGCAACGACAGTCCAATGCGCCCCCGCTTGTTGTCATCGACACGTATTCGCGTGTCATGGCTGGCGGCGATGAGAACGGCACGGTCGACAGCGGCACGGTGGTGAAGCACCTCGACGCCATCCGCTTCGCGACAGGCGCGCATGTCGCGATCGTCCACCACAGCGGCAAGGACGTCGAAAGGGGTTCTCGCGGGTCGACAGTCGTTCCGTTCGCTGCGGATACCGAGCTGGAGCTGCGAAACGGTGAGCTTCGCACGAAGAAACAGCGTGCGATGTCGAAGGAAGCAGACCCAATTCCTTATACGCTGAAGACGATCGGCCTGGGGCTCGATGACGAAGGCGACGAGATAACTTCATGCGTCGTTTTATATGGAGCTGCGGCCGAGATGGCGGCGGGGGACGGAGCTCCTCAGCTCACGAGCAGAGAGGCAGCATGGCTAGAGCTGCTTGATGCCGGAATCGGCGACATGGCAGAGGAAAAAGGCGTCCACGTCTCCCAATTCCATTTTACCGAGAACGCTGCGCGTAGCATTTTCGCGCGTGGCCATGACACTGACATTCACCCTGCCGGGGCTCTGAACCGTACGACCGTCGTTGCGCGATTGTCAGCGTTAGCGCGCAAAAACGTTGTCAACAAAGTTGGCCGAAATCAATGGGTTATGGCCGATGTCAACGCTGTCAAAGTGATGTCAGTGTAAATGTCACACCGTCGGCAATCCGGTGTCACTGTCAGGCCCCCACTCTATGGGGCCTGACAGTGACATTGCCACCATGCCGAGCCGTTAGCCATGGGCCTAAATGCGAGGCCGATCGAACCAGGAGTGAAACGTCACGATACCACCGCCTGACGAAACCTAAAACGGAAGTGAGAAGCGCCGTGACCGCCACTGGAAAAACACGAAAGTTCCGCGACCAGGTTTACAAGTGCATCGGGCTCGAGCCGTACGAGCGTATCGACGGGAGCAGGACCATGCTCTCCCTTTGGCGCAGCGCGTGTGCCGAATGCGGGAGGCCGTTCGTGACGAGTCTTCCGGCGAAGGCACGGAGATTTGAACCGAACCGTCGGTGCCGCGAGCATCGCCGTCCCGGCGTTCGCGTCGTGACGCGGCCTGAGCCGCGGCTGACCCCGAAACTGGGAAACCGATCGGGAAAATGATTTGGCCGAAAGGGCAACCTTGGCAAACGGCTATTTAAAAATGGGATCGTCCGATCGCGCCGTGCTGGCCTCCATGGGCCTCAGCGATATCGTCTCTGAAATCGACGACCGCCCGGCGACGCTGAAGCCTGCGAAAAGCAAGGCCAAACGCCCCCCTTCGCCCGCGCAGGCGGCGCATCTGCGCTCGCTCGCCCGCGCCTACCCGCTGCGGCGACCTCCCGCAGGAAGCCGCAGGATGGATCACCTATTGCGGTTGATGGAGCCCGGCAAGTGCTATGTCATGGCGGATCTCAGGCGCGCGTGCCCGCAGCTCAGTCGCGGCTCCGTCCACGGGTTCGTCGGCGTGAAATTCATCCGGTACGGGTATCTTGAGCGCGTGCCGGCGCCGCCCGGCATGGCCCATCGCGGGCCGCTGGACCACGGGTCGCTTCAGCAGTCGCCAATCCGGTGGCTGTACCGCCTCACGGAGAAAGGCGTCGCCGAGGCCCAGGCGGTCGCTGAGGCTGATCGCCTATCGGCAGTCAATTGAAGGGCGACCGGGACCTGGCTCTGCCCCCGAACCGTTGCGCATCAGTTGCCATGCGCGCCGCGCCAGACGATTGTCGCAGATCATACGGCGGGGTTGATATGCGCATTTTGGCTTTGACATGCCTGACTCTGGCGGGCTGCATCCCCAAGGAACCGCCGGCCAAGCCTTCGCGTATCGTTTTCGATCGCGAGTTTCGGGACATTCTCCGGCCCGACGGTCGCAGCCGATCTGACGATCAACTGGCGATCGATGTCGGAGGTTGCTCCTTCGTTATCGACCTCCAGCCTCGAGGCCAAGCTCAAGGCGAATTGCTTTTGGAAACGTGCATGAAGGGGAGGGGCTGGGCTCTGTTGAAGCGGACGCCTCGTGTGGAGGAGATTTGAGATGGAGCAATCGCGGTGCGTGCGCTTGGCGGTCGATCGCAGGCCAAAGCTCATGGCAGAGCGAACGGCGGAAGCCCGGGAGCAACGCCCCCGGGCGGATTTTTCAGCGGGTCAGATGCCGTGGCGCTTCTCGCCGGATCCGCTTAGGGCCGGCTTCGAGATCGGTTCGCCTATTGGCTGTCGAGTGGTGAGCGGCGTTAGGAAGGCTAGCAGGCTGCAAGAATCGCAACCTTGCGGGTGCGCCACTCAATGCGGTAGCCCTGCACGCGCCCTGACGAGCTGCATGATCTCCCGCATGAGATCATCCGGGCAAGTCACCAGCACATTCCAGCCGAAGATCGGATCGGCCACCGCGCAGAACTCCAGATGCTCGTCGCGTGCATTGACCGCCTCAATCCCAAGGCGGACGTAATCGAAATCGGGCAGGACAGTCGGATCGAGCGCAACGGTGCTCACGTTTGCATCGGTCATGGCTACTGCTTTCGTTAGGCGCCTGTTCAGGGCGCAGTTTCACATCCGGGGCTGAACAGCCGGCAGTAGTCGGCCCCCTCGTGTCTTTAGGCTTGCGCCCTGGACATGCACACGGAGACCCCGGAAATGTATCGGCTTCACTGTCGGGCTGTTCAGACCCGCAATGAAGATTGCATATCATGCTTATAGCGTCAACTAGAGCGATGTAAATACTTCAATGTGCAAAGTGTAGATTTGTGTGGGGGAGCTCACTACTCTTAATTCATCAGCAAAATGTCGATTTGTCGGGCTTTGTGACGGGTCGCTCAGTTGCCTGTGCGGCATGCCACTGGTGATGACAGGTCAAATTCACTATCATGCACCATCATGCAACGCCAAAGCGTGGCGTCTGCGAGAAAATTCGGAGCCGCTCACCCATGACCGTCCTCACCACGAACCTCACGGAGCGGGAGGACGCGTTTGTAGAATTGCTCTGCGAGGGCCTCAGTCCGGGCGACGCAGCGAGCGGGGCGGGTTACCCGGCCCGATCTTACATCGACCTCTTGCAGAGCCCCCGCGTGTCGCGCCGCGTCGAGTGGCGCATGCGCAGCGTCATCCGCAACGAGCTGGCGCCCAAGGCGCTCCGCCTGCTCGGACGGCTCCTGGACGATGAAGCCGCACCACCCAAGGTCCGTATCCAAGCCGCTCGCTTCATCCTCGAACGCGCCGGCTACGTCGCGCCACGCGCCCAGATCCAAGAGGCAGCTGAGAAGTCCATCTCAGCCATGACAGCCGAGGAGCTCGCGAGCCTGGTTGAGAAGCTGGAAACTGAGCGATCGAGCCGCGCAAAGGACGTTAGCGCGCCAAACGCGCAAGGGCAGCTCTCCCAAGTCCATGAGATAGCTGCATAGTCTGCGCCTTCTGTAGGCGACGACGGGCGGCACGGCCCGTTTATGACGCTGGGCTTGACGTCCGGGCCACCCCGGATCCCCGACCTACCCCCGACACCCCCCGCCGGGGACCGGCGCGCGCGGCAACGGCGGTAGCCAAGGCGCCCCGACTAATTTTTCCGATCCCCGGAAATCCAATTGGATTGATTGGGATAGAAGGACCCGGCCTGGTTCGCGCCGAATGTCCGCTTTCTGGAGAGCGGCCAATGGGAAAATTCGACCCGTTGCGGACGCGCGCAGCCGTTCCATAATGGCTGTTATCAGTTTCAGGAAGTCAGGCGCGGCCTATCGAAAATGCGAAAATTGTCATCGCCACGATTGTCACAATGATGGCCGCCCAAAGCAGACGGTCGAGCAATACCCTGCGGCGTTCTTCTCTATCCGGATTATCCATCCGTAGCACTCGGGGCAAAATAACCGAATGCCTCGCTCCGCCAATGGTTCCGCGCTTTTACTGCGTCGGCCCGATCAGGCGGCGATGCTCGCGCT
This sequence comes from Allobosea sp. P2_A10, assembly GCF_056405115.1. Classification (NCBI taxonomy): domain Bacteria; kingdom Pseudomonadati; phylum Pseudomonadota; class Alphaproteobacteria; order Hyphomicrobiales; family Alloboseaceae; genus Allobosea; species Allobosea sp. P2_A10. The sequence continues at coordinate 173,584 of NZ_JBFUCS010000012.1, forward strand.
CTGGGATGCCATAGGCGTCGCTTGCAAAAGCTTGGAGGGCCGCGCGATTGCGGATCGTGATACGGCCGCGTTCCGCGAGGATGAATCCGTTGCCTTCGAGCACGTGCAGGGCAGTGGTTACGCTCGGCCGCCGCACGGCCAGCATAATCGAAAGAAACTCGTGGGTCAGGGCGATTTCATTGCCGTCCGTCCGGTCGTGACACATCAAAATCCACCGCGCGAGCCGCTCCTCGATGTGGTGAACGCCGTTCGACAACGCGGTGTAAGCCGTCTGCACGGACATCGATTGTGCATAGCGCGAAAGCAACTTACGCAAGGGAGCGTTCTTCTCCAGCATCGCCATCAGGATCGCGCTTTTGATCCGGTGTCCTGCGCCGCTCACCTGCATAAATATCGCGAAGGGCGAGGTTTCGCCGTCAAGGCCGGTCGCTGTCGGACTCATTCCGTCGCGCCCGAACAATCCAACTTCCGCCCTGTAGCCTTCTGATGAGATCGCAACGATCGAACCGATGCCCGATTCGAGAAAATAGACGTACAAACTTGGCTCATCAGGCTCGGAAAGCGCAAATTTCCGAGGCAAATCTATAAATTCCAAGTGCTTGGCGATTTCAGCAAATACAGAGCCGTCTAATGTTCTAAGAATCTGATTTTCAATATTCGACTGTATAATCATTTTTATCTGTCTCTCTTGTCATTACAAGAGATTGATTTCTCTTGGCTCCTCACGCCCAATCCGTCGGAAGCCTTGGCTTATAGTCTCAAATGATGTCCGAATTGCTGTTATGTCAGGCATCGTACCAAACGCTATATTTTGGTACGATATCAGACATAAAACCCTCTCTGCGTTGATCCCCTTATTGTTTCTACGGAAAATTTGACGAGGCAAAATGTTGAGCATGGCCAATGCAAAAATTCTCACGCAAATCTGTTCTTATTTTGGAAGATGAAGCAATAGTTGCCCTCGATCTTGATGAGATCGTCACAGAAGCGGGTTTCTGTGTTGCCTCAATAATATCGTCATGCGCTGATGCGATCGAATGGCTGAAAAACCATACTCCCGATGTCGCCATTCTTGACGTTGAACTGCGCGATGGCCCCTGCATAGAAGTTGCGAGAATTATCGCAGACAAATCGGTGCCATTTGTAGTATTTTCTGGGAACGTTCCCTTGCCTTCCACCGATCCCGTGTTTCTAAAGGGTAGATGGCTCGAAAAACCGGCGGCCTCCTATGAGGTAGTCTCGGCACTTCGGGCGGTATCCGACAACAATACATATGCCGATAACGTGCAGAGGTTAAGTGTCCGGCCCTAACGGTGACGTGGTTGCTGCCGTCGCCGGTCTGCGAGCAGACGGGCCACATGCAGTGGAAATTTGCCTGCCCAAAAAACTCGTGAACACTCAGCTCAAGGAAATCGGTCGGTGGCTGGTCGAGTGGCATATGCCACATTCGATCAGGTTAATCCCGGAGCGCGGCGGTGAAATCTATGCGATCGAAGTGCGGTTTCCTGATGAAAAGCACGCCCGTGCGTTCGCGTATCAGTTCGAACGGACCTTTGCTTAATGTCGAGAGCTATGACGGTTCGAGGCTGCGCCCTCGCTGCCGAGGTTCGATAAAACCCATTATCCGACGATAGATTCCGCATACTTCGCCATAGCCAATCTCTCTTCCCGACCTTTCCGCGACCTTCCGAACCTCTGCAAACGGGCGCGGCCGTGCGACGCCTTCCGAAATGTAAGCGCGGTCTTTTCGCAGGCGCCAACCGGCTGATTCAACCCAATAGTTACTGTCGCCTGAGACCGAACTCCGCCGACTTTTTCTCTGCCGTATTGGTGCTCTTGCAGGCCCTCTGCTATGTCGGCCTGCAAAAATCTTCGCCCCAAAGTGGAGTTTAGCAGGGTACGCTCTACGCGCCTGAAACGGCTTTCGGGCAAATTCCGCGGGACTTTAGGCCCATTTCCTGCTACAAATTCATCAGCGTGCGCTCCGAACTTTCGATCTCGCCGCGTCGAAGCACAGTAGACCCAGGAGCGCAGCATGTGCGTCGAGAATCTTTTGGGCGGCGGCAAGTCCAACAATAACGTCGCGATCTGGCAGGCGCAGCAGGCAGAACTGCAGCGGGCCGAGAACGAGCGCCAGCGCGTCGCCGCGCAGGCCGACATGGAGCGCCGCCTCCAGGAGCAGCAGGCTCGCGAATCCGCGATCGTCGCCGAGCAGCAGCGCGTCGCGCAATCCGCCAGCGATCAGGCCCGCGCTGACGAGGCGCAGCGCCAGTCGCTTATTACCGGCAACCGCGGCACGGTCGACAACGCCTTCGCCGGGTTCGACGACAACTTCTACAAGACCGCCGCCGACAAGTATTCCGCCGCGAACCTGCCCTCGCTGGAGGACGATCGGCTGAAGTCGCTCGACAAGCTGAAATCGGCGCTCGCCGGTCGCGGCACGCTTGAGAGCACCGTTGGTGTCAACTCGATCGCGGAACTCGAGAAGGCCGCAGCCAAGGAGCGCGCAGCCGTCGCGTCGCGCGGGTCCGACTTCGCCAACAGCATCCGCGAGAAGGTCGGCTCGTCCAAGAACGCTCTGTACGACGCAGCGGGTTCGGCCGCCGATCCGCAGGGCTTCGCCGCGCGCGCCACCGGCGAGGCGACCAACCTCGTCAACCTCGGCGGCGTCGTGCCGTTCGGACAGGCGACCGCCTACGGCTCGCAGCCCGAGGCCAACGGCGTCGCGCAGCCGCAGAACTCCAGCGTCTTCGGCAGCATCCTCGCGCCGCTCGTTGGCGCGGCGTCGTCCGCGCTCAACGCGCCTGCCAACCGAAAGGGGCTCGGCGGGTCCGGCGCATCGGCGCCCACGACCGGCGCCGGCACGTCAACGGTGAGGCAGTAAGATGTGCTTCGATCCCCTCTCAGCGACCCTCGCCATCGGTGGCGCCGCCGCCTCCGGCGTCGGCACGACGATGCAGAACAACGCCAACAACAAGGCGTATCGGCTCAACGTGTTCGGTCAGGCCCAGGCCGACGAGCAGAACCGACAGATCGACTACGCCAACAACGACCGCATCAATGCCGACATCAAGGCGGCCGAGGAGACGCAGTTCAAGGGGCTGCAGCAGGACGCGGCGGAAGCCGCAGCCCGCAACCAGGTGCTGGCCGAATACACCGCGCGTCAGCGCCAGGCGGCCGCGACCAACGACGCCACGTTCAAGGCCGGCGTGCCTTCGCTCGGCGCAACCGGCACGACGCAGCAGCTCGGCGAGGCCGGGCAGCAGCGCGGCGATTTCGCGGCGCAGGCGGTTGCCGGCGGCGGCGCGGTCGACCCGAACTTCCGCGGCAGCACGCCGGACCTCGTGCAGGCCTCGCTCGATCGCGCCCTCACGGCTGGTCGGCAGAAGGTCACGGACCAGGCGCGAGCCGGCGCGGCCGTCAGCGCCTACGGCGACGTCGGGTCGCGCCAGGGCCAGACGCTCGCCGACCTCGTCGGCAAGATCGGCTTGACCAACAATTTCGCCAAGGGCGACCTCAGCCTCATGCCGGCCGACCAGGAGCTTCGCGGCTCACTGGTGCGGACGCCGATCTACGCGCCGCCTCCGACGCTGCTGCAGGATCGGGTCTCCCGGCCTGAGCAGATCCAGCCGAAGCAGTCGGCCGGCGGTTCCCTGCTCAAGGGCCTTGGGTCGCTTGCGGGGCAAGTTGCAGGTTCGAAGTCGGCGGTCTGGTCGCCGGACGGGAAATCCATTACGGGCTACGAGCCCACAGCCCAGAGCTGGGCAAAATCCGCGAAGTCCGCTTTCGGAATTTAGCTCCCTCGCGAGTACAAGTAGTCTAGGCTTTATTACAGGATGGCCGAAGTCTCTGACCGGCGGTTGCCATCGACTCAGCACCACCGATGCTCTGTTTGCGCCCCCTGCTGCGCCTTGCTTCGCGGGCATTGGTTGCGTAACCATTTGCAACGACCACACGAGGCGATTGCGGATGAAGAGCCAAGAAAACCGCCGTCGAGCGATGCTGTTCGCTAAGCGGCTTGTGATGCGTCGGCAAGAGCTTGGCATGAGCGCGGCGGAAGTGACTCGGCGGGTTAAACCGCTCATGATAAATGGCGTGAAGTTTGATCGTTCGAGCATGTCCAGGTATGAGGCGGGGCAGAACTTGCCACGCGGGGAGGTGCTCAAGGCGTTAGCAACAGTGCTCGAGCTCTCGCCTGAAGATTTGGTGTCGTCAAAGGTAGAGAACACCGAAGTAGGCCCAAACCTCGTATCTCAATCTGACGGCACGTCCCGCCTGACGCTCGACCTCATTCTGCCGTACGATGTCGCGTTGCAAATCCTTCAGATTTTGACCACGAACAAGGTCTTCGAAAAAAAGGAATCCTGAACCTGTGGGAGTTCGCCGAGGTTTGCGGTTTCTCCTGAGAACACCGCGTTGGCGCGTCGCCCACGGCCGGCTTGACCCTAATCTCGAAATACGATCAAGGAATTCAGTCCTAAGAATGACAGTCCTCATGGCGGGCGGTGGCCCTCTGGGTGAGTGACGTCTTCCCAAGGCTTGCGTTCGCGCTCGACGGCGTTCCTGCGCAAGCTCTATGCGCTGAAGGGGCCGCCCAAGCAGACCTGATATGGGGGGGGCACTGCGTATGCAGCGATGGCGAGAGCCGGCAACGTGCCTTTAGAGGGAAAGCTTCCGCGCCGCGAACTTGGCCGCCGAGGCGACGCACCACGGGGACGCTGTGCAAGTCAGTTTACAGCCACTTGTGACACCGAAGATTTCGCGCTTTAGTTGTTAGATGGCGTCGAGGTTGTGGCAAATGTTCTTAATGCGTATCGCGTTGGCGGCGGTGCTCGGCCTCGCTGCATCGAGCGCCTCGGCTCAGATGACCGAGCAGCAGAAGCGCCGCGTCTTATTGCCGACGATCAAAGCCGCGACGGACTGCATCGCCCGGGAGGCGGCCCGACATCCCGACGTGGTGAGCGGCTATCGCTTAAACAACCTCGCTCCCATGATCGCCGATGGCTGGCGAGCTTGTACCAGCGCATTGGTTGAAATCGTGGCCACGCACGAAAATCTGCATGGCGCGGGGACCGGTCTCGTCTTCGTCAAGGGCGCCTACAGTGACGACCTGCCGCGTGCGGTGCGGGCAAGGCTGCAGAGCGACATGGACCGTCGCATAGCTGCGATAGACCAAGCTGACGCCGCCGCGAGGGCAGACCAAGCGCGGCGCGAAGTTGAGCGTCAGCAAAATATTGAGCGCCTCGAACGGGCAGCCGACGCCCTGCGTGATCGGGCATATGCTTGCACCACCGATCAACTGGGCAAACTGATCTCGTCGTCGGAGGTAGCGGAGGTTCTGTCCACTGCCGCGATGACGATCTGTCGGAGGGAAATAGACGATGCACTCCAATCGCGCGTCGACATCATGCGCGCAAAGATGGGGCAGAATTATTCGACCAGTGGCGAGCCCGAGCTGCGCGAGGATTTGCGGAAGGTCGTTCGGAATGTTGTGATCACCAATGCCGTGCAGTTGAAGGCGGGACAGGGCCCCGCTGCTCGGTCATTGCCAAGTCCGGCCACGCCTGTTGCTACCGCGCCTCAGTCGCCCCCTGGAGCGCCTCCTGCCGGCGTTGGCAGCCATCTCCCCAGGGAACTCCGCGATTGCCTGTCGCAGATCGCGACCGCCCGCAATGGCAAGTTCATCGAACAGCGCAAGCTTTTCGAAGGGATGCTTGAGCTGTGCCGACCCGAAATCGAAGGGGCGGCGAGAGCGGCCTTTCTCGCTGCTAAGGATGGCGACCTCGCCAAAGAGCGCGAGAATGCCCTGACGAGCGCCAGCGCGGCTGCGAAGCAAATGATTGGGATGGCGGACTAGATCCGCGGGAGGGCGTCATGCACGTGATTTCTGCCTTGGCTGCGGTCGCTATGGTCGCTTTGAGCGCGATACCGTGTGACGCCTCAGCGCCGACGCAGCGACACTCCCAGCCTGCGGTTTCGACGGTGTCCGATAAGCCCCATTTGGCCCGGGGCGGATGCGGATCCAAAGGTGGTCCTGGCTACCGCAAAGCCAATGGCAAATGCGCCGGCTGGCGGGGGTAGGGGTACTCGCTGCCGCCCTTGCTCTGATGGGGGACGGGACTGAGGCCGCGTCGCGCTGTGGCTCGCGGGGCGGGCCTGGCTATCGCGGGCCGAATGGCCGCTGCGTCGGTTGGGACCAGCTAGGGCGGGTCTGCGGCTCTCCGCCGACGACATACTGCACATCTGAGAGCGTCGCGGTCGGCGCGCCTGAACATGCCGTGGGGCAGGAGAGGCTCCGCGGCGAGCTCAGGCAGAAGCGTGATAGCAGCGGGCAGCCGGCGATCAGGTTTTTGCAGCAGCCGTAGCTGCGGTGGCGGTGATTGAGGAGCCGACTGCGCAACATGGAGCAGTTCGGGCGGGATCGGTTAGCGCGAAAGTAATCGCGCCGACATCGCCGGGCCGTCAGCCCACGGCGTTCGGGACCGGCCGGATCCGGTGTAGAGCCCCCTTGGGCAGTTTCCTCCTAAACTTGGCCCGGCGCTCCTAAAGGGCGTCGGGCCTTTGTGTTTGAGGTCCAAACGAGGGAACGCTTCGCGGTCCAACACGTTCACTGCATTCTTGCAAACGAGGAGGAAGCCATGGACCATTCGAAGCATACTCGCCTTGCGTCGACCGAGTTGACGCAGGAATTCCTGGATGGAGCGACCGTCTACGGCCCCGGCGACGAAAAGATCGGCTCGGTCTCTCATGTCCACGGCGCAGGCACGAATGCGCAAGTCGTGGTTGATGTCGGCGGATTCCTCGGCATCGGCGCAAAACCGGTCATGGTCGCGGTGAGTGACATCGAATTCATGCGCGACGAAGATGGCGATGTACATGCAGTGACGAACTGGACGAAGGACCAGCTCACGTCGATGCCGGAGCACGTCGATCCCTGAGTTAGGCGATCATCCAGAAACAATGCCCGCCGGCGTGAAGCCGACGGGCCATTTATTTGAGAAGAGGCGAGGTTGGGAGCGCGTCTGCGGAACGATTCGCCACGTTGATCGTTCGCGACTCCAGTCGAGTTTGGAGTTGTGTCATGTGCGCTCTGCGAATGTTGCGGTCGAGCCAGTCGAGCGAAGTCATGCGGAGCGGCGCGGGAACGCCTCCCGACGACCCTCTCCAGCCATCGCTCGACCTTGAGGCGGCGCCGGGCCCGCGCCGTTCCAATTCCGACGCGGTGGCTATTCAGGCGCACGAACTCGCGCGCAAGCTCGACGACATATCTGGCGTCCTGGCGAACCCGCTTGACGACACCGATGCTGCCTCGGTGAACGCCGCCATCAGCGTCGTCGCAGAAGGGGCGGACCAATTTATCTCCAAATTGGTCGACGACGCGGAAGCCAACGGCCTCGAGGCGACCGGTGACTGGATGAAAATCCCGCTCGTCGAGCAGCGCGAGTTCGAGGTTCCCGAGCCGGATCCGGAGGCATACAGGGCCGACGACGAGCACGACCGGAAACTGAATTCGTAATCCTGTCGTCGAGTTCGAGTTGTTGCGTGGAGTTCAGTATGGCGCGTCGCCTGCTCAAGGTCGGCCCTACGGCTGAGACGATATCAAGCCCGCCAGTTCCCAGGCCGCGCAACAAGCGTCAACGCGGGCTGCAGCTGGATCCGATGCCCGATCGCGTCGAGCCGTGCCTGGCGCTGCTGAAGTCAAAGCCGCCGGAGGATCATGATTGGGCCTTCGAGGTGAAGTGGGACGGCTACCGCCTGGCCGTGCATGTTGAGCCGGGCAAGGTCCGCGTCATCACGAGAGGCGGCCACGACTGGACGGCGCGCTTTCCGACGATCGCCCATGACGTGCGCGAGCTCGGCCTCGATACTGCGATCATCGATGGCGAGGCCGTCGTCCTCGACGAACGCGGTGCTTCTGATTTTGGCGCCCTGCAGAAGGCGCTCGGCGGCCGGGGTGGCAAGGCGTTCGCCAGCAACGCCATGCTTTACGCGTTCGATCTGCTCTATCTCGACGGAGTGGATCTAAGGGCCCGGTCTCTGGAAGACCGCCGAGCAATGCTTGAGCAATTGATTGGCAAGCAGCACAGCTCGATCCGTCTGAGCGAGGAAGTTGATGCGCACGGAGCCGACTTCCTCAAGCTGGCCTGCAAAATGGGTCTGGAAGGCATCATCGCCAAGCGGCGCGACGCGCCATATCACTCCGGCCGTGGCGGCGACTGGCTCAAGATCAAGTGCATCCAGTCGGAGACCTTTCTCATAGTCGGATACGAACCGTCGGCCGCAGCACTGGGCGGGATCGGGCGGGTTCTGCTGGCGGCACAGCGAGAAGGCGGCCTGGTCTATGTCGGCAGCGTCGGCACTGGCTTCACGACAAAATCCGCCACCAACCTGCGCAAGCTGTTTTC